>JBBRVR010000036.1:0-27983 GCA_038246695.1 Sphingomonadales bacterium | reverse complement strand
GGCGCTGATGCTTTCCAGCGGCGCGGGGTTTGAAGGTCTGATCCTGTCCAATCCCTGGACCATCGAGGACGAAGGCAAGCAAGCCAGCAGCGATCTACCCCCCGCCGCCATCCGTCAGCGCTATGCCGCCAAACTGAAAAACCCGCGTGAAATCGCGCGGCTGCTGCGCGGCGGGGTCAATCTGGGAAAGCTGGCGCGCGGATTGCTCCGATCAACCGGGCCAGCGCCCGCACGCTCCAGCCTCGCAGACGATATGCGCAGCGGCCTTGCGAGTTTTCACGGCAATGTGCGCATCCTGCTGGCAACGGCGGACCGCACAGCGCAAGCCTTTGAGGCTGATTGGGATGCCAGCGATCCGCGCATCGCGCGCTGCGAGGGCGCAGGGCATTCGTACGTCGAACCTGAGCATCGCGCCTGGCTGGCGGCGCAAGTTCTCGCCGGGTTGCGAGCTTGATCACCGGGTAAACAAGCTGACCAGTTCCACATGGGTGGACCAGCGAAACTGCCCCACAGGGCGCAATTTTTCGAGCCGGAACCCTGCATCGGTAAGTGTCGCGGCATCGCGTGACCAGCTTGACGGGTTGCAACTGACATAGACGACGCGCCGCAGCCGGCTGGCGGCAATCTGCGCGATTTGCGCCTTGGCTCCAGCTCGCGGCGGATCCAGCACGGCGGCGTCAAACCGGTCCAGTTCCGCCGCCTGCAACGGGTTGCGAAACAGATCGCGATGCAGCGCAAGTACAGTGCCGCCGGTGCGCGCGGCGGCAGTCTTGAACGCCAGATGCGCGGCTTGGTCCGCCTCCACCCCCAGCACCTTGCGCCCCTCTCGCAGGCCAAACGCGAAGGTGCCCAGCCCGGCAAACAGATCGGCTACAATCCGTGCATCCCCCAGCCATTCCACCGCATCGGCCACCATCCGCGCCTCTGCATCGCGGGTCGCCTGCAGGAACGCGCCCACTGGCATGGGCACCGCGACACCCGTCAGCGTGATGGTCACCGGCTCAGGCTCCCACACGGTTTCGGCCCCGAACCCCTGATCGATGCTAAGTCGCGCAAGACCGTGCTCGCGCGCGTAATCGAGCGTCGCTTCGGTCGGGCCAAGCCCATCGAGGGGGATATTGGTGAGGCTGAGATCAACCCCCTGATCGGTCAGAGCGAGCGCTGCATCAACCGCGCCCTTCCCTCCATGCGCCGCGATCAGTGCGCGCAAGGGTGCGATCTGTGCGCTGATTTCTGGCGCGAGCACCGGGCATTCGACCAGATCGACGAGGCGGTGCGATCCGCTCTCGCTGAAGCCCAGCGCCGCGCGTTTGCCCATACGCAATCCATGCAGCGTTGCGCGTCGGCGGCTTTCGGGTGGCGAGAGATGCGTGGGCAATACCTCGCCTATCGCAAGGCCCTGACCCTCGGCTGCGTTCAGCACGCGGCCGGTGACGAAATCGGTCAGCGTCGCCTCGTCGGCGTGCTGCAACTGGCATCCGCCACACTTCCCAAAATGGCGGCAGGGTGGCTGCGCGTGATGCGGTCCGGGCACCACCGTGCCATCGGGTTGCACAAGGTCGCTGGGAACCGCGAAGGCCACGTGGCGGCCGCTCGTCGTCACGCCATCGCCCTTTGCGGCGATGCGAGTGATCGTTTCTGGCTCGCTCACAGGCATCTGGCCACCGCGCCCGAGACCGCACCCGCCAGATCGTCCGGCGTGAACGCTGCGCCGCACAGCCGCGCCGCCTCTGAATGCAGCCATACGCCCTCGCACGCGGCTGCAAACGCATCGCCTCCGTGGGCAAGCCTGCTCGTGACGATCCCGGCCAGCACATCGCCGCTGCCCGCAACCGAGAGCCAGCTGGACGATGGCGGCGCAATGCCAAGTCTCCCGTCAGGCGCGGCGATGAAGGTATCCGGCCCCTTTGCCAACACCACCATGCCACTGGTCCGGGCGAGTGCGAGTGCCTTGTCCATGCGTCCCTCGGCGATGACCGAGAAGGCGCGGCACAACGCATCTAGCTCGCCATCGTGCGGGGTCGCAATCAGGGGCACTTCGCGGGCCAATTGGTCGGGGGTCAACAAGTGGAGAACATCGGCGTCCAGAACCGCGCTGTTCGCCGCGCCCAGCACCTCCTGCAACCGCTCGCGTGCGGTATCGTCGCGGCCAAGGCCGGGGCCGATGAGCACCGCGTCTATCCGATGATCGCCCAGCGCCGTTTCCAGCGCAGCACCATAGCGGACAAGACCGGGGGGAATCGACGGTGCATCGCCTTGCGCCAACAGCTTCACATAGCCAGCGCCGGCGCGCATCGCCGCCATGGCAGACAGAACGGCCGCACCTGGCATCGGACCGCCCACCACCGCGCACAGACCGCGCGTGTATTTGTGTGCGTCGAAAGCCGGTGGTGCAATCTTGGGTCGGCCAATTCGATGCGCGGACCCGTCAATCCGCCCAACGCCGATCCGCACTAGGCGCTGCGTCCCCAACCGGGCGCGTGGCGCGGCGAGGCAATGAGCGAATTTCCACGCGCCAAGCGCCAGCGTCACATCGAAATACGGCAGTCTTTCGGTCAGCGCCTCTCCCGTGTCGCTGGCAATGCCCGATGGCACGTCAATGGCGATGCGGATTGCATGGCTTTTGGCGAGGTCGCGCAGCAACAAGGCGTGCTCGCCCGAAAGCGGGCGGGCAAGACCTGATCCGAACAGGCAATCGACAAGCACCTCGCCGCGCACATTCCCGCCCGATGTCAGGACAGGGCCTTTCCAAGCATTGCGCGCGGTGGCGGCTGCCGGTGTCTTGGGAAGGATCGGCGCGACCACCGTCACGCGCAGGCCCGCCTCACGCAATCTGCGCGCAATCACATACCCATCACCGCCATTGTTGCCCGGCCCGCTCAGCACGGTGACACTGCGCCCTGCGGCGATCCGCAACACCCATTGCGCCGCGCCGCCAGCGGCGATCTCCATCAGATCGGTCACCGACATATCCCGGTCGAACAATTGCTGTTCGGCGGCGCGCATCTGTTCAGCGGTCAGGACCTGATCGATGGTCACTTTGAAGGACTTGTGAGGGTTTCCAGACTGATGCGATAGCGGTCAGCGCCAACTGCAAATTCGATCATCCCGGCGGGCGGGGACGGTTGGACGGCAATCCCCTCTGCCCCGTCGGCGACGGTGAGCAAGCCGCTGGGCGCATCATAGCTGAACCGGTGAAAGCCGCCATCCGGGCCGTGAATGGCGAAGGCATCGCCGGGGAGTCTTTCAAGCACGCAGTCCGGGGCAAAACCTTGCGCCCCGGCCAGCGCACACTCAACCGTGTCACCTTCAGGTGCGCCGCTTTCTGGGGCGCAGGTGACAAGTGCGAAACTGGCGCAGATGGCGACGCTAAATGTCTGCGTAGACATGTGTTTCCGCCTTTGCGCCGGGATGGGTCAACGCGCCGTATCGCGCCGAGCCTACATTTTGGGCATAGCGCCACAATGTCCCCGATTGATAATCGTTGGTGCGCGGCGACCATGCCTTGCGCCGCTCTGCCAGCGTGGCTTCGTCTACCTCAAGTTCGATTGTGCCAATGGCTGCGTCAATCGCGATGATGTCGCCATCCTCGATCAGAGCAATCGGGCCGCAATCGGCGGCTTCGGGGCCGACATGCCCAATGCAAAACCCGCGCGTCGCGCCGGAGAAACGCCCGTCTGTGATCAGCGCGACCTTCTCACCCATGCCCTGCCCATATAGGGCGGCTGTAGTGGAGAGCATTTCGCGCATACCCGGGCCGCCCTTTGGCCCTTCATAGCGGATGACGACAACGCAGCCTTCGGCAATATCGCGCGCCTCAACCGCGGCGAACGCGTCTTCCTCGCATTCGAACACCCGTGCAGGGCCGGTGAATTGTAGCCGTTCCATTCCGGCCACCTTCACGATTGCCCCGTCAGGCGCGAGCGAGCCCTTCAGCCCGACCACACCGCCTGTGGGCGTGATCGGGTTCGAAACCTCGTAAAATACCTTCTGGTCGGGGTTCCAGGTGATCTCTTCGATATTCTCGCCCAAGGTTTTGCCCGTAACGGTGATGGGTTCCGGATCGAGGAAACCGCCATCCAGCAGCGTTTTCATCGCCATGTACACGCCGCCTGCCTCGTGCATGTCTTTGGCCACGTACTTGCCGCCCGGTTTAAGGTCGGCGATGTAAGGCGTTGACTTGAATATCTCGGCAACGTCGAAAAGGTCGAAATCGATGCCCGCCTCGCTCGCCATTGCGGGAAGGTGCAGGGCGGCGTTGGTCGATCCGCCGGTGGCTGCGACCACGCGCGCCGCATTTTCGAACGCGGCGCGCGTACAGATATCGCGGGGCCGCAAATTGCGTTCGAGCAGGACCATCACCTGCCTCCCCGCAGCAATCGCGATTTCCTCACGCGAGGTGTAAGGTGCAGGTGCCATATTGCTGTTCGGAATGGATAAACCAATCGCCTCACCCACGCACGCCATTGTATTAGCGGTGAATTGTCCGCCGCACGCGCCGTGTCCGGGGCAAGCCACTTTTTCTAGCGCGATCAATTCCTGCAACGGGCAATTGCCCGCGGCATACTGACCCACCGCTTCGAACACATCGACGACAGTTACATCCTTGCCCTTGTGCGTGCCGGGCAGGATCGATCCGCCATAGACGAAGATGCTGGGCACGTTCAGCCGCAGCATAGCCATCATCATACCGGGGAGGCTTTTATCGCAGCCAGCAAACCCGATAAGCGCATCATAACAATGCCCTCTCACCGAAAGCTCGACCGAATCCGCGATCACTTCGCGGCTGACGAGCGAGCTTTTCATGCCCTGATGGCCCATTGCGATTCCATCGGTCACGGTGATGGTGTTAAACCGCCGCGGCGTGCCACCCCCTGCGATAACGCCCTCGCGGCAAAGGTCCGCCTGCGCATTCAGCGTGGTGTTGCACGGTGCGCTGTCATTCCCCGCGCTCGCCACCGCCACGAAAGGCCGGTTGATCTCTTCTTCGGTCATTCCCATCGCGTAGTAATAGGAGCGATGCGGCGCGCGCTCCGGGCCGACAGAGACGTGACGGCTGGGAAGTTTCGATTTGTCGAAGCCAGAAGACATTATATTTCTCTCACTCGGTTTTGCGCAGACGCCCTGCCCTCACGAAAGCGCCAGTGCAACCCTTCCTGCAACATCGGCGATCATCGCTGCCCAGCGCGCCTGCTCTGCGCGAGTGGTGACCAGATCCTGCCGTATCTCAATCGCGCAATAGGGCCGCCTGTGCGCCTCCGCATGGCGGTTCATCGTCGCATTCAGTTCGCGTCCTGAATACGGTTCATTATCGCCCACTTTCATGCCGAGTTCGCCGAACAACCGAATGGCGTGGCGCGCGGCCCGATCATCCTGATTGTACAAAAGCGCAATTTCCCACGGACGCTCCTCAGCGCTCGTTCCAAGCTTTGGTGTAAAGCTGTGAATTGAAAGGATCAATTCGGGATCATGCTGGTCGAGGAAATTTGCAAGAGCAGCGTGATAGGGTCGATGAAACCGGTCCAGCCGCAAATCCAGATTGGCACCGATATTGCCGGGGACAAGGTGGCCGTCGCTATTCGTTGGGACGACCGCGGGATTGTCCTCCTCTCGGTGCAGATCCACTACAAGGCGACTGACAGTAGCCAGATGCGCGGGCATATTGTGCCGCCTTGCCAGCCGCTGAACGACGCCCTCGACGCCGATATCGATCGCGATGTGCTGATCGAGCAGTTCGGGCGCAATGCCCAGCGGGATATCTTCAGGCACGAAGTTCGAAGCGTGATCGGCAACGCATACTATGCGGGCTGCGTTGGGCACACCGACCGGGTACTGGCCGATCTGTTTGTAAGGGAGGTCGTCTATCATCTGCTCCCTTTAGCGCAGTTTTCCGACCATTCGCCACCATTCTGCGCGCTCGGCTGAAATTTGCGCAGCGGCGGCATCGCGCTCAGCTTCGCTGGCATAAAGGGCAAAGCACGTTGCCCCCGATCCCGACATCCGCGCAAGCCGCGGCGCAGTCGCGTGCAATGCCGCCAGCACCTCGGCGATTACGGGGCACAGCGCGATCGCGGGGACTTCGAGATCATTGCGCCCTTGGCGCGCGATCCGCGAGGCTGGACCTGTAGGCAGCGGCCCGCAATCCGCGCCATCCCTCGAATTGGCCCACGCCTTGAAAACCGGGCCGGTCGAGAGCGGCACACGCGGGTTGACCAGAAGCACCGGGGTTCCGGCGAGGTCGTCTTCCACGTCTTCTTGCTCGGTGCCCGTCCCGCGCCCGATATGGGTGCGGCTGAGGACGCAGGCGGGCACGTCCGCGCCCAGCTTCGCCGCCCGCGCTGGCCAGTCATCGGGAAGGCCCTGCATTTCCTCGATAATCCGGAACACCGCTCCCGCATCCGCCGAACCGCCGCCAAGGCCAGCGGCGACGGGTAGGTTCTTCTCCAGCGTCACCGCCAACCCCTTCGAGCGCGGCAGCGCGGTGAGCGCCTTGGCCACGAGATTGTCGAACGGATTATCCAGCCCGCCAGCGAACTCGCCCAGCGTGGTCACGCTGTCGGCCTCAGCAGGCGCAGCACTCAGCCCATCGCCCGCATCGACGAAAGCAAACAGCGTTTCGAGCTCATGATACCCATCGTCCCGCCGCCTGCGGACATGCAGCGCGAGGTTTATCTTGGCGTAGGCGGTTTCGTGCATCAGGCCCTCCCCTGCATGGGAAGGATCACATATTCGGATAGTTCGGCCCGCCGCCGCCTTCGGGCGTGGTCCAATTGATGTTCTGGTTGGGATCCTTGATGTCGCAGGTCTTGCAATGGACGCAGTTTTGCGAGTTGATCTGGAACTTGGGCGCGCCGGTTTTTTCATCGACCAACCATTCATACACGCCCGCCGGGCAGTATCGCGCTGAAGGACCGCCGAACACTTCCAGCTCGCTTTCGCGCTGCAATTCCCAGTCCTTCACCTGCAGATGGACCGGCTGATCCTCTGCATGATTGGTATAGCTGTAGGCAACGTTCGTCAGCTTATCGAAAGTGATCGCCCCGTCGGGTTTTGGATATTCGATCTTCGGATACATATCGGCGCGGCCTGTCGCCTTGTAATCGGCATGGTGTTTCATGCTGATGGGCAGGCCGATCTTGAGCGTACGCATCCACATATCGACGCCCGCCAGCAGCGATCCGATATCTTCGCCATACTTCGCGACGGCAGGTTCCGCGTTCTGTACCTTTTTCAGCTCATCCGCGATCCAGCTTGCGCGAAGGTTCGCTTCATAGGTCTGAAGTTCGGGCTGGCTCTCGTGGCCTTCGATCTCCGTCGCAATCGCTTCAGCCGCCAGCATCCCGCTTTTCATGGCGGTGTGGCTCCCCTTGATCCGGGGCACGTTGACGAAGCCAGCCGCGCATCCGATCAACGCGCCGCCGGGGAAAGCCAGCTTTGGCACCGATTGCCAGCCGCCCTCGTTGATGACGCGCGCACCGTATGACACACGCTTGCCACCCTCGAGATAGGCGCGGATTTCGGGGTGGGTCTTCCACCGCTGGAACTCCTGATAGGGCGATACCCACGGGTTCTTGTAATCAAGCGCGGTGACAAAGCCCAAAGCAATCTGGCCATTGGCCTGATGATAGAGAAACCCGCCGCCCCACGTGCCGCTTTCCGACAAGGGCCAGCCTTGTGTATGGATGACGCGGCCCGGCACGTGCTTGCCAGGGTCGATGTCCCACAATTCCTTGATACCGAGGCCATAGACTTGCGGTTGGCAATTGGCCTCAAGGTCGAATTTCGCCTTCATCTGCTTGGTAAGGTTGCCGCGCGCGCCCTCTGCAAACAGGGTGTATTTCGCCTGGATTTCCATGCCGGGTTCGTATTCGGGCTTTTTCGAGCCATCCTCGGCAATGCCCATGTCCTGCGTGATGACGCCGGTGACCTTGCCGCTGTCATCGAACATCACTTCGGCTGCGGGGAAGCCGGGGAACACCATCACGCCCAGCCCTTCAGCCTGTTCAGCCAGCCAGCGCGACAGATTGCCGAGCGATCCGGTGTAGCAGCCATTGTTGCTCATCAGGGGCGGCATCAGGATGTGCGGCAGGCTGGTCTTGCCGGTCTTGCCCATTACCCAGTGCCAGTTATCCGTCACCGGCGTTTGCGCCATCGGACAATCCATATCCCGCCAATCGGGGAACAGCTCATCCAGAGCCTTGGGATCGACGACCGCGCCCGAAAGGATGTGCGCGCCGATCTCTGAGCCTTTTTCAAGGACGACAACTTCCAGCTCCTCGTTCAGCTGTTTCAGCCGGATCGCGGCGGCGAGGCCGGCGACGCCTCCTCCAACGATCACAACGTCGCATGGCATGGATTCGCGTTCAGTCATTTGCTCTTTCAGTCCCGGTTTGGTGTTCGTCGCATTTCTGCGGGTTGAGTGCCTATCTCCCACTTGATTAGCGGATCGGACACAGTCAAGACCCGTCAACCAGACCATGAATGCCCCAACCAGCCCTCCCGACGGTTCGATAGCCGAAGAATGCGCCGCCGCGCTGGCATGGTGGCGCGCTGCCGGGGTGGACGATGATTTCACAGATGACGCTACGGTCTGGTTCCATAGCGAGGTGGAAGATACCCCGTCTGCGACCGATCGTGCGGCCAATTCTTCGCGCGATACCGCCGCCATAAAGGGGGATATGGGCAATCGCAACGACGCGGGATCGGCTGCAAAAAATACAATCGAAGATACTGCTCAAAGGGTGGACCTGCTGGGGCCGACACCGCCGCAGACTCTGGAGGAGTTCCGCGAGTTCTGGGCCACCGCTCCGGGTCTCGATGTGATCGGGCCGCGCGGACGCGTGCCGCCAAGAGGGCCTGCCAACGCCGATCTGATGGTGCTGGTGGTGGATCCGGAGGAAACCGACCGCGACATGCTGTTGAGCGGGCATCAAGGCGAATTGCTCGGCCAGATCCTCTCCGCAATGCAGATCAGCGCCGATAAGGTGTATTTCGCCTCCGCGCTGCCCCGTCATACGCCGATGGCGGACACTCAGGCGATTGCCGCGGCCGGGATGAATGCGGTGGTGCGCCATCACATCGCCCTTGTAGCGCCAAAGCGTTTGGTCGCATTCGGCGCAGGCCTTGCCGCATTCATCGCGCCAGATGTATCAAACCCTGACACTTCTTTACGTGAAATCAACCAGATTATCGCACCACCGCCGGTACTGATGAGCGAGGGGCTGGACAGCCTGATGGACATGCCGCGCCTCAAGGCCCGGTTCTGGCGGAGATGGATTGAATGGTCGGCACAACATTGATGAAATTCGTCTCCCGACACGCGCTTGTTGCAGGTGGTCTCGCTTGCGCGATGAGCCTTTCCACTTTTTCGACCACTGCTTCGGCTCAGTCTGCTCCCATCGCGGGCAGCATGGCCGCGCATTATGACCAGTTGCCCGGCACCAGCGCGCGCCGCAGCGAGATTGTGCCGTCGATCCTGTCTGAAGGGGAACGCCAGCGTTACGTTCGCATCTTCGCCGCGATCAATGCCGAAAACTGGGGCGAGGTTGAACAATTGATCGCGCACGGGTCTGGCGTCCTCGATCAGATGGCGCTGGCCGAATACTATACCCACGCCAACAGCCCGGCGGTCAGCGCGGAACAGATCGCGCGCTGGTTTGAGCGCGGCGTTAACCTGCCGCAGTCCGAGCAACTGGGCCGCTTGGGGGAACGCCGCGGGCTTTCCTTGCTGCCGCAATTTCCGGGCACGCAGGGCTTTCGTCGTCAGCCTGCCGCCACCAAACGCGTTCGTCCGCGCTCTGCCACTGACGGATCAATGCCCGACGCCACCCGCTCGGCGATCCTCGATGCGATCAAGAACGACGATCCGCAAACCGCCTACACCGCGCTGATAGCGGTCGACCCGCAGCTCAGTGCGGAGGCGCGCGCCGAATGGCGGCAGCGTGTGGCGTGGAGCTTTTACATCGAGAACGACGATGAAAACGCGCTCGCGCTCTCGGAAACCGTAGCGCAGGGCAGCGGACCCTGGGTGGCCGAAGGCGAATGGGTCGCCGGGCTCTCCGCATGGCGACTGGGCTATTGCTCGCTCGCTTCCGAAGCCTTTGCCCGCGCCGCCGCCGGGTCCGAGAATGACGAGCTGACTTCCGCCGCGCATTACTGGGCGCATCGCTCGCTCGTGCGCTGCCGTGAGCCGGGGAAGGCGCAGGAGCATCTGACTGCCGCCGCGCGCTATGACGAGACGCTGTATGGCATGCTGGCAAGCGACCAGCTGGGTCTGGAACCGACAGCGCCTGCGACCAGCGCAGCATTTACCCGCGACGACTGGAACACGCTGGAACGCCGCGACAATGTCCGTGTGGCTGCGGCGCTGATGGAAGTTGGCCGCCCTGCACTTGCCGATGAGGTGTTACAGCACGAGGCGAAGATCGGTGATCCGCGCGGGTTTGATGCGCTGGCGAAGCTGGCCCGCGAGCTTGGCCTGCCCGCGACCCAGTTGTTCATGGCTCATAATGCGCCCTACGGGATGCAATCGGACCGGGCGCTGCAATATCCGGTGGCGAGCTGGCGTCCCAAGACCGGCTGGCGGGTGGACCCGGCGCTGGCCTTTGCCCACGCGCTGCAGGAATCAAACTTTCGCGCGTCTGCCGTCAGCCCCGCCAATGCGCGCGGCTTAATGCAGATCATGCCCGGTACCGCGCGCGATCACGATCGCAGCCTAAACCTTGGCGCAAGCTATGCCGACCTCAACGATCCTGAAGTCAACCTCACCTATGGCCAGCAACACCTTGAAATGCTGCGCGATAGTTATGCGACGCAGGGCAAACTGCCCAAGATTATGGCGGCCTACAATGCCGGGCTCACTCCGGTCAGCCGCTGGAACACCGAGATCCGCGACTTTAACGATCCGCTGCTGTGGATCGAATCGATCCCCTACTGGGAAACGCGCGGCTACGTCGCCATCGTGATGCGCAATTACTGGATGTATGAGCGCGCCGCGGGCGTTGCATCGCAGTCGCGCCGCGCGCTGGCACAAGGGCTCTGGCCAGATTTTCCAGTCCTTTCCAATGTACGCACTGCGCAGGTCGAATAGGTGACTGAATGATGGGAGACACAAGTGGCGATTGATCCGGACAAGACTTTCACCCCGATCAACATCGCTGTCCTGACTGTCTCCGATACCCGCACGCCGGATACCGACTCTTCGGGCGACATTCTCGCCACCCGGATCGAAGGGGCGGGTCACACCATCGCCGCCCGAACCATCGTAAAGGATGACGCAGCGCTGCTCGCCGCGCAATTCGATGCGTGGATAGACGATCCTTCCATCGACGCGGTGATCTCCACCGGCGGCACTGGCCTCACTGGCCGCGATGTGACGCCAGAGGCTTTGGCCCATATCCAGGGTGCACGCGACATCCCCGGCTTTGGCGAATTGTTCCGCTGGCTCAGCTTCAAGACCATCGGCACCAGCACGGTGCAATCACGCGCCTGCGCCGTGGTGGCGCGCGGCACCTATATCTTTGCCCTGCCCGGATCCAACGGCGCGGTGAGGGACGGGTGGGACGGCATCCTTGCCGAGCAACTCGACAGCCGCAATCGCCCGTGCAACTTCGTCGAACTGATGCCGAGGCTGAGAGAAGTCTGAGATGTCAGGGCTGAACGCCCGACGGGTGAAGTTGACACAATTGACAGCGCGTCGGGCGCAGTTTTCGTAATAATATGTATAGTTACCAGTCCTTTGCGTACGATAATGCGAAGTTGACACTTTGCAAAAACGAAACGCGCCTGCGTGATCGGCTGACAATGTGAAAGAACCTCTCCCTCCTTTGCATTGTGCGCCCATGTAGGAAAGTTTCCGCTGCTCGCGAACAGAAGCACGATGGCGAGAAAGTGATGGATTCGCGTCTATGTTCTGTCTATGTTCCGCTTTATGAAAACAGCGAAATCCAACCATCCGGACGCCATAACCGGGCGCGGCGCGGCATCGGGCGCGGTGCCGACCCGTTTTGGCCTCGCCACACGTGAGGTTGAGGGCGACTGGCGCGACCATATGCTTGCACTGGCGCAGCGGGATGACGGGCCGCCGGTGAAACTGCGCACCACCGTCACCGAAGAGCGCCCGAAGACGATCCTCACCTTTAACCGGTCGCCCGATGTCCCTTTCGACCGTTCGATCAACGCCTATCGCGGGTGCGAGCATGGCTGCATCTATTGCTTTGCGCGGCCGACCCATGCCTATCACGACCTGTCGCCCGGCCTCGATTTCGAAACGCGGCTGTTCGCCAAGCCCAACGCTGCAAAGCTGCTGCGCGCCACTCTTGCCAAGCCCAAATACACCCCCCGCCCAATTGCGATGGGGACCAACACCGATCCGTATCAGCCGATTGAGCGCGACTACCGGATCACGCGCGCGCTGCTTGAAGTGTGTCTTGAGACGCGGCATCCGGTCACCATCACCACCAAATCCGACCGCGTGCTGCTCGATGCTGATCTGCTGGAGGAAATGGCGCGCGAAAATCTGGTGGCGGTGGCGATTTCGGTCACCACGCTCGATCCGGTGTTGTCGGGCAGACTGGAGCCGCGCTGCGCCGCGCCTGCGAAACGGATTGCGGCGCTTGGGCGGCTGGTGGAACTGGGGGTGCCGGTCCATTGCTCGATCTCTCCGATCATCCCGGCAATCACCGACGAATTCATGGAAAGCATCGTCGAACAGGTGGCCGCGCTGGGCGTTACCAGCGTTGGCTGGATACCGCTGCGCCTGCCGCATGAGGTTGCGCCGCTGTTTCGCGAATGGCTGGACGTGCATTACCCCGAACGCGCGTGCAAGGTGATGAGCATCGTTCGCTCGATCAGAAACGGGCGTGACAACGATCCCGATTTCTTCACCCGGTTTCAGCCCACCGGCGTGTGGGCCGATCTGCTGCGCAGCCGCTTTCGCATCGCCTGCAAGCGCGCAGGGGTAGGCAAGTCCCGGTTCGAGCTTGATTGCTCGCGGTTTCGGCGGCCGGAGGCGGGAGGACAGATGCGGCTGTTGTGAGTTTGATTGCGCGGGCACCCTTGCGCGATTAGCGGTGGGGTAACTGCAAGGGGGCAGACGGGATGATCCGCACACAATTGCTTTTCGGCCTCGGGACCGGCGCGCTGTTGCTCGCGCCAGCACCGGCCTTCGCACAAGCACCGCCCGCCTATGATGGCACCGCCGTGATCGACGCAATCGAAGACGCGACGTTGATGGAGGCACTCGCCGCCATCGGCGCCGAGGCCGCTCCACTGGGGGAGGATGAGGACACTTATCGGATAGAATATCCGCAAGGCGGGCGGGCGATCCTGCGCCGCGTCGCGTGCGAGGCAGGGCCATGCAAAGGGCTGTTGATGCTGGGTTATTATACCCTGCCCGAAGGCCGCACGCGTGAGGCAACGGATCAGACCGCGCGCGAATTCTCGTTGAACTACAACCCCGCCGCCATCATCATCAACGACAACGGCGAGCATATCGTGAAGTCATACCTGATCTTTGACGGCGGCATCACCAAGGGCAATCTGGCCGTGCGCCTCGCGCTGTTTGGCGACGCGGTGCGGCGCTATGGCGAAGTGCTATATGGCGATGGTGATGAAGATGGCGATGATGATGGCGATGGCGAGTAAGGCGGGCCTGACCTGAGCCTACCCGAAACCCCCGCCTGTTTCACCCGGCTTGAATCGCATTAACCGGCTGTCGAGCAGCGCAGCGGTGCGGTTCACCACGGCGTTCTGGTAATCAGGGTCCTTGATCATCTCAAAGAACGCGCCCGCGTGCGGGTATTGCGCAACAAAGCCATCGTGCCAGACCTTGTCGTCGGGCGATGGCCCGGTGACCATCGTTTGGAACGCGCCGCGCCAGATGATCGTGCCGCCGACGCGCTCAAAGATCGGGCCGCTGGTCTTGCCATATTCCGCATAGGCGCGGCGACCCGTCCACCCCTTGCCGTGGTGCTCGTGCCCATCAGGATAGTCGGCATGGTCGCGGTACCGCAGCAGGTTGAGCATATGGATCGGCTCATCGCGCGGCAAATCCTTGAACCGCTGAAAGTTTTCTGGCGAAGGGTCGATATAGGCGATGGTCATTCGGTGGGCTCCTCCCCAGTAAGATCGCACTGCATATACACGGTATCGAGTTTGCGCCCGAACTTGAAGCCAGCATTCCGCATCCGCCCGGCATGGACAAAACCCAGCCTGGCGTGAAGAGTGACCGAGGCTGGCTCGCCGCCGCCGATCACCGCGATCATCTGCTCGAACCCGCATTTGCGCGCGGCCTCCAAGAGGTTGCCGAGCAAGGCTGTGCCCACCCCCGCGCCGCGCGCCGTGTTTGCCACATAGATGCTGTTCTCGCAGGTCCGGGCATAGGCCGCGCGCGGGCGGAATTGAGTGGCGTAGGCATAGGCGAGCACTTCACCTGCGCGCTCGGCAACAAGAAAAGGCCAGCGCTGCGCACAGATGTCCGCGATCTTGCCCGCCCATTCCGCTTCGCTCGGACCCTCGCTGTCGAAAGAGGCAGTGCCAGTGGCGACGTGGTAATCGTAGATCGCGCAAACAGCCTGCGCATCGCCGGGATGCGCAGGCCGAATCTGCAGGTCAGGCAAGCGTGTAATCTGCAAACCTGTCGCGCAGATCCTTCTTGCTGATCTTGCCCGTGGCGGTGTGCGGGATGTCGTCCACGAATTCGATCGCATCGGGCAGCCACCACTTGGCGATCAACGGTTTCAAGTGCTCGATCACCTCGCCGCCGGTCAGTTCAGCGCCCGCTTTCTTCACCACGAACAGCACCGGGCGCTCATCCCATTTGGGGTGCGGCATGCCGATGCAGGCGGCCTCTGCCACGGCGGGGTGGCCCACGGCGGCGTTCTCCAGTTCGACAGAGCTGATCCATTCGCCGCCCGATTTGATCACGTCCTTGGTCCGGTCGGTCAGTTGCAGCGTGCCATCGGGATGGATGATGCCAACGTCGCCGGTATCGAACCAGCCATCGGGCGTGGTCGCGTCATGCTCCGCCTTGAAATACCTTTTGATCACCCACGGCCCGCGAATTTGCAGCGCGCCCGATGCCTTGCCATCGCGCGGCAAGGGCGTGGTCATATCGTCAAGGCTGACCGTGCGCAGTTCCACGCCAAAGATCGGGCGACCCTGCATCGCGGTCTTGTCGACCTTTTGCTCGAAAGTCAGCTCGTCCCAGTCCCACGTCGGTCCGCCAACGGTGCCGATGGGTGATGTTTCTGTCATACCCCAGGCGTGCTGGACGCGGGTGCCGTTTTTCATCAGCCGCTCGATCATGAAGCGCGGGCAGGCCGAACCCCCGATGGTCGCGGCCTTCAAGGGCGGCAGATCGAGGCCGTTTGCATCGCAATACTGGAAGTGTGCGAGCCATACGGTCGGCACGCCTGCGCTGTCCGTCACCTTTTCGCGCAGCATCAGATCGTGCAGCACGGCGGGATCGTTGACCGCGGAAAACACGAACTTCACCCCCGCCATCGCGCCCGCATAGGGCAGGCCCCAGCTGGCGGCGTGGAACATCGGCACCACCGGCAGCATGACCGAGGATCCGCTGAAATTGAAGGTCGCCGGTTGCAGCCCCGCCACCGCGTGCAGCACGGTTGACCGGTGTTCGTATTGCACACCCTTGGGATTGCCCGTGGTGCCGGAGGTGTAGCAGATCATGCACGGATCGCGCTCATCGCCGGTGACCCATTCGAAATCGCCATCCTGCGCGCCGATCCAGTCTTCGAATGCGGGGGCGTAATCGCCCGAATCATAGCAGATGTAGTGCTCTACCGTGGTCCAGCGGCTCTTCATCCGGTCGACGATGGGCTGGAACGCCGCGTCGTAGCACAGCACCTTATCCTCGGCGTGGTTGACGATATATTCCAGCTGATCATCAAACAGGCGCGGGTTCACCGTGTGCAGCACCCCGCCCATCCCTGCGACGCCATACCAGCTGACAAGGTGGCGCGAATGGTTCATCGCGAGGCTGGCGACGCGCTCACCCTTTTTCACGCCCAACGCCTGCAACGCCTGCGCCATCTTCAGCGCATCGCGGCGAATGCCCGCCCAATCGGTGCGCGTCTCGCTGCCATCGGCCCAGTGCGTGACGATCTCGCGCGTGCCGCTTTCGCGTGCCGCGTGGTCGATCACGTGCGTGACCCGCATGGTCCAGTCCTGCATGGCTCCGAGCATGATGTTTTCTCTCCTGAATGCTTCTGTTTTGCCGCGGACAATGCCGCGTGCAAAGGCATTTGGCAATTCGTCACCGGCGCTGGCGGGAATGCAGGTATTGGTGCAGCCCGTCACCGTCCTGTCTTGGATGTAACGCGATTGCCACGCGGCGTTCGTAAACGGCAGTCAGTTCAGCAAACTATCCGGGAATACGATCATGAAAACATCCGCGCTGCTTCTTGCCGGGGCAAGTATGCTTATCGCCCAACCCGCCCTCGCCCGCGACAGGCAGTTCTATGGCGGGATCGAAGCCGGTGTCAGCCTTGAAGACCAGGTCGATCTGGATGCGGCCAACACCGATCCTCAACAGAACGCCGCCTTTGCCGACACCAAGACCGGCCTCGATGCCGATATCGTGCTGGGATACGATTTCGGCGCGTTCAGGCTGGAGGCCGAAGGCGGTTACAAGCGCGCGTCCTATGATGGGCTGACCGTCCTGATCCCGGGAATTGTTCCCGGCGCGCCAGTGCCCGCTGGAACAGTGGTCCAGAACGAGGAAGACCTGTCGATCTTCTCGGGCATGGTGAACGCGCTGATCGACTTTGGCCGGGACGATCAGTTTCAGGTTTATGTGGGCGGCGGTGCTGGCTTTGCGAACCTCGATATTCCGGTGGAGGTTGCAGCCGTCGGCACAGTGATCGATGACAGCGCAACCGATTTTGCATGGCAATTGATCGGGGGCGTGCGCTATCCCATCAACGACAAGATCGATATCGGCGTCAAATACCGGTATTTCGTGATCGATGAATTCGAGATCGACACCGCCGTGGGTATCCCTGCCGAAGTGGACTATCAGGCACATTCGATCTTGGCGAGCCTGACCTACAATTTCGGGAGCAAGGCGCAGCCCGCGCCGCCCCCGCCGCCGCCTGCGCCCGCGGCTCCCCCGCCTCCGCCGCCGCCGCCGCCCGCACCCGCGCCGCGCCCGGTGGTCCAGTGCAACACCGGGCCGTATATCGTGTTCTTCGATTTCGATGCATCGGCGATCACCGCCGAAGCCGCGCAAATCCTCGACGGGGCGATCACGGCTTATTCCAATTGCGGCTCTGCGCGCGTGATGCTCGCGGGGCACACCGATCGTTCGGGCAGCGTCACCTACAACATGGCCCTGGCCGAGCGTCGTAATGGTGCGGTGCGATCCTATATCGCCGGGCGCGGCGTTGCCGACAGCCGGATCAGCAGCGAGGCATTCGGCGAAGCGCAGCCGCGCGTGCCCACTCAGGACGGGGTGCGCGAACAGCAGAACCGCCGGGTCGAGATAAGCTACGGCCCCGGTTCGGGCATGTAAGACAGGCACGGTTGGTCAATACAGGCGGGGGCCGGAGCAATCTGGCCCCCTTTTTGCGTGGTAGATCGCCTGTGGGTGTATCAAGCGACGAGTTGCAACCGCGCCGACCCGCGCACCGGATCAAGTCGCACGTTCTCGATCCCGCCGATATGCTCCATGCGCTCTGCCAGTTCGCCGCCCAGCAGGAAACGATTGCCCAGCCGCACCAGCGCAGATTCTCCATCCGCCAGCATCAGTCGCAGCACGACCTCTCCCGGAGCCTCGCTGCCGGTTTCCAGCAACAGCTTCAATTCGCCCAGCGCCTGCGTGGTCAGGACATCGGCCTGGAGGCGCATCGCGGTGCGCCCGGTGACGCTCGACATCGGCTTGGCCCCGCGCACGGTCAAACGTGGCGGCTCCCCGGGATTGGGCGAATCCAGCTCCACATTCAGCAGCACGCACTCACCCGCTTCGGCCCAGCGGCGAAAGTCATCGACCAGCGATTCCTCGAAACAGGCGGCGGAAAACTGGCCTGACGCATCGGAGAAATCGGCGCGGATGAATTCGCCGCCGCGTTTCGTGCGGCCCTTGTTCGCAGCCTCCACCATCGCCGCGATCACCGCCGTGCCGCGCCCGCCCGCAGGCGCGCCAGCCTCCATGATGCTCTGATACGTGCGCGCGCCCTGTGCAGAGGCGGCCTCGCGATATTGCTGGATCGGATGGGCGGAGAAATAGAAACCGAAGTTCTCGCGTTCCTGCGCCATGCGTTCGGTCCGTGACCACGGATCGGCCGGGGACAGCCGCAGCTCCTCTGCCGGAGCGTTATCGCCCCCAAACAGCGCCGCTTGCCCGCTCGACCGTTCGCGCATCGCAGCGTCGGCCACCGCCAATAGCATATCGGCATTGGCGTGGAGCAGTGCGCGGTTCTGCTCAAGGCTATCGAGCGCACCGGCGCAGATCAGGCCCTCCATCTGGCGGCGGTTCATGGAGCCTTGCGGCAATCGCTCGCACAGGTCTTTCAGGCTTTCGAACGCACCGTTTGCCTCCCGCTCGGCGACGATGGTCTCCATCGCCTTTTCCCCAACATTGCGAATGCCCGCCAGCGCATAGCGAACGGCGTATCCGTGATCGGTCTGTTCGACGGTAAAGCGCGCGTGGCTGGCATTGATATCGGGTGGCAGCACCTCGATCCCGGTGCCGTGCGTGTTGGCAACCGGAAAACGCCGGGCATCGTCCACGAACACGTTGAGCTTTTCCGACTGATGGAGATCGAAACACATCGAGGCAGCGAAGAACTCCTCGGGATAATGCGCTTTCAGCCAGCCGGTCTGATAGGCCAGCAGCGCATAGGCGGCGGCGTGCGATTTGTTGAAGCCGTACCCTGCGAACTTGTCGATCAAATCGAACAGCGTGTTCGCTTCCTTGGCCTCGATCTGGGAGACTTCGCGGCACCCGTCGATGAAGCGGCTGCGCTGCTGGTCCATCTCCGACTGGTTCTTCTTGCCCATCGCGCGGCGCAGCAGATCGGCATCGCCGAGCGAATATCCGGCAAGGATTTGCGCGGCCTGCATCACCTGTTCCTGATAGACGAAGATGCCGTAGGTCTCGGCGAGAATACCCTCCAGCTTGGGATGCGGGTATTCGATCGCGACCTCGCCCGCCTTGCGCTGTCCGAACAGCGGGATGTTATCCATCGGGCCCGGGCGATAGAGCGAGACGAGCGCGATGATATCGCCAAAATTGGTGGGTTTCACCGCCTTCAGCGTACGCCTCATCCCCTCGGATTCCAGCTGGAACACGCCGACCGTGTTACCCGCCTGCATCAGATCGTAAACGGCGGTATCGTCCAGCGGCAACGCGCCCAGATCGATGGTAATGCCGCGCTCCCCCAACAGGTCCACCGCCTTGCGCAGGACCGAAAGGGTCTTCAGCCCCAGAAAGTCGAATTTGACGAGACCGGAGCTTTCGACATTCTTCATGTCGTATTGCGTCACCGGCATATCGGAGCGCGGATCGCGATACAGTGGCAACAATTGCGCCAGCGGCCTGTCCCCGATCACCACACCCGCTGCGTGGGTGGAGGAATTGCGCGGCAACCCTTCCAGCTGCATCGCAAGATCGACCAGCCGTTTCACCTCATTATTGCTGGTGTATTCACGCTTGAAATCGGCCGCGCCGTTCAGCGCGCGCTTCAGATCCCACGGGTCGGTCGGGTGGTTGGGCACCATCTTGGTCAGCCGGTCGACCTGCCCATAGCTCATCTGCAGGATGCGCCCGCAATCGCGCAGCACCGCGCGCGCCTTCATCTTGCCGAAGGTGATGATCTGCGCGACGTGATCCGCGCCGTATTTCTGTTGGACATAGCGGATGACCTCGCCCCGGCGGGTTTCGCAGAAATCGATGTCGAAATCCGGCATCGAAACACGTTCGGGGTTGAGGAAGCGCTCGAACAGCAGGCCGAGCCGGATCGGATCGAGATCGGTGATCGTCAGCGCCCATGCGACGATAGAGCCCGCGCCCGATCCGCGCCCCGGCCCCACCGGTATGCCCTGATCCTTTGCCCACTGGATAAAGTCGGCAACGATCAGGAAGTATCCGGGGAACCCCATGTTGACGATCACTTCGATCTCGTAATCGAGCCGCGCGAAATAGGCCGCGCGTTCTTCTGCACCCATGGGGCCATAGGGTTCCAGCCGCGCCTTCAACCCGGTGAGCGATTGTTCACGCAGCATCCGCGCCTCACCCTGCAGATCGCCGGCCAGACTGGGCAGGATCGGATCGCGATAGGGCGGCGCAAACGCACAACGCTGCGCGATGACGAGGGTGTTGGCGGTTGCTTCTGGCAGGTCGGCGAACAGTTCTTCCATCATCGGCGCTGACTTGACGAAGGCAGCGGCATTGGAACGCGGACGGTCCTCGTTCTCGACATAGGTCGATGCAGCAATGCACAGCATGGCATCGTGCGCCTTGTGCATGTGCGGTTCGGCGAAATTAGCAGGATTGGTGGCGACCAGCGGAATGTCGCGTGCGTAGGCGAGATCGATCAGCGCCGCCTCTGCCGCCGCGCACACGGCATCGCCGTTGCGCGCCAGCTCGATATACAACCGACCCGCAAACAGCGCCTCCAGCCGGTCTGCCAGCGCCATCGCTGCCGGGGTCTGCCCCTCTGCCAGCATTCTGGTGAGCGCCCCCTCGCCCGCCCCGGTCAGCGCAATCAGCCCATCGGTGCGCCCGTCCAGATCGCCGATCATCACATGCGGATCCAGCTCCAGCGGGCGGTCGAGATGCGCCTTGGATACCAAGTGGCACAGATTGTCGTATCCGGCCTCGTCCTGAGCATACAGCGGGAGGTAATCGACCTGCTTGCCATCGCCGCCGGTCGCATCGGTGCCCGGCCGCGCCACGCCTAACAGCGCGCCGATGATCGGCTGAATCCCCGCGCCCTTGCACGCATCGGCGAACATCACCGCACCATACCGCCCGTTGCGGTCGCAAATCGCGATGGCGGGAAAGCCGCGTTCGCCCGCCAGCTTCGCAATCGCCTTGGGATCGACCATACTTTCCAGCATGGAATAGGACGACAGGACACGCAGCGGTACGAAAGGGGCAAATCGCATGGCATTGAAACTACGCGATGCTCGCGCGCTTTCAAGAGAGCGGCAGGGCGCGTCCGGCAAAAGTCTGTGGGCGGATCAGCCTTTTGCGATTCTGGCCCGCGTATCGCGCACCGTGGTGTATCCGCCATAGGCGATCAGCACGCCGAGCAAGGCCCACACCCACACAGGAATATCTTCGCCGAATATGCCGAGATAAAGATAGGCGGAGACAAAGCAGAACCCCGCGCACAGCGCCGGCAGCGCGGTTGACCGGCCGCTGCGCGCATTGCGGATCAACCACCCGATAGAGGCAAGGAAGAACGGGATCGCGCCGACATAAATCGCGGCGAAGATATACGGATTTACTCCGTAATCCGCGCCAAGCGCCAGTATCCAGTCATTCACCGCCTCAACCATTGCCAAGCCTCCCTTTCACAAAGATGTTCGGCGCGGCCAGGTGCGCGGTTACAGCAGTTTTTCGATGTCTTTCGCGATGCTGGCGGGCGTATCCTGTGGCCCATAACGCTTTACCACGTTGCCTTCGCGATCGATCAGGAACTTGGTGAAGTTCCACTTGATCGAGGTTGATCCCATAAGCCCTTTTTTCTCCGACTTCATCCAGTCGAACAGGGGGGAGGCATCGGCGCCGTTCACGTCGACCTTCTGCATCAGCGGAAAAGTGACGCCGAAATTGACCTTGCAGAACTCCGCAATCTCTTCGGCATTGCCCGGCTCCTGCCCGCCGAATTGGTTGCAGGGGAAGCCCAGCACCTCGAAATCCTTGTCCTGAAATTGCTGGAACAGCTTTTCGAGGCCGTCATATTGCGGGGTAAAGCCGCATTTGCTCGCGGTGTTGACCACCAGCAGGACCTTGCCCTGCTTGCCAGCAAGCGGCAATTCCTCGCCTGAATTGGTCGTGACGGTGAAATCGGCGATGGTTGTCATATTGATGGTCCCCGCAGGTAAGTTATCCCTCGCCTCTCTGAGGAAAGTCGGCCCGCTGCGCAAGCGCGACCGCCTCGTCGGCGGTGTATTGGCGGTCGCCGGCCTTCTCGATCAAATAGCCTGCACGTTCGCCTTCCGGTAACGCCGCGATGTGCCGGATCATCTCTGCAAAAGTGCCGCTGCGTGCAGAGCCTGAGCTGGCGAAAATGTCATCCTTGCTTTCAACCGAAATCAGCGATGCGTGATCATCCCACGCGGTTTCGCCGCTGTTGTTGGGAGTGCCTTCGAATGTGCTTGGGTGGTCTGTCATGCAAATCTCCTTTGCAGGCTCTACGCACAACTGGACGTGCGGGTCCGAGCTAATTCAGCACGCCATCGACCAGGCGCACAACGCGGTCCATGCGCGCAGCCAGCCGCTCGTTATGCGTGGCGACCAGCGCGGCGCTGCCCTCCCCGCGCACCAGTTCGAGGAACTGGCCGAGCACGGCGTCCGAAGTGGCCTCGTCGAGATTGCCGGTCGGCTCATCCGCCAGCACCAGCGTTGGCCGATTGGCAAGCGCACGGGCGACTGCGACCCGCTGTTGCTCCCCGCCCGAAAGCTGGCTGGGCCGATGAGTCAGACGATGGCCCAGGCCAAGGCTCGTCAGCACGCTTTCTGCGCGCTCCTGCGCCTCTTCGCGCGGTTTCCCCGCGACCATTTGCGGCATCACCACATTTTCGGTCGCGTTGAAATCGGGCAACAGGTGATGGAACTGATAGACAAATCCCAAATGTTCGCGCCGCACCCGCGTTCGCTGATCGGAGGCGAGACTTTCCGCTCGCTCTCCCGCGATGGCGATGGAGCCTTCGAATCCGCCTTCCAGAAGGCCGACCGCCTGAAGCAGTGTCGACTTGCCCGAGCCCGACGGGCCGAGCAGCGCAACGATCTCTCCGGGCTGGATCGTCAGATCGACGCCCCGCAGCACGTCGATTCGCTGGCCGCCCTGCTCAAAACTGCGCTTTACCCCGCGCAGTTCGGCGATTGGGCCGTTATCTATCTGCTTACTCATATCGCAGCACCTGCACCGGATCGGTATTCGCCGCCTTCAGCGCGGGATACAGCGTCGCAAGAAAGCTCAGGATCAGCGCCAGCGCGACAATGCCGAACACCTCCCACGGATCGGTGCGCGATGGCAGGGTGGACAGGAACCGCACTTCGGGGTTCCAAATCTGTTGCCCGGTCACCGCGGCGATGAACCACACGATCTGTTCGCGGAAGAACAGCACAATAAAGCCCAACACCAGCCCCGAAGCGGTGCCGATTGCACCGATCGTGCTGCCGGTGGTGATGAAAATTTTCAGCAGGCTGCGCCGCGTGGCCCCCATCGTGCGCATGATCGCGATGTCGCGCGTTTTTGCGCGGACCAGCATGACGAGGCTCGAGAGGATGTTAAACGAGGCAACCAGCACCATGAAACTCAAGGCAAAGAACATAGCAACCCGTTCCACCTGCAACGCTTCGAAGAGGGCGGAATTGATTGTTTTCCAATCGGCAATCACCGCCCTGCCGCCCAGCGCCTGAGCGAGGGGGGCGAGGATTTCGCCGACCTTGTCGGGATCGGTGACGGATACCTCGATCATCCCGATGGAATCGCCCATCAGCAGCAGGGTCTGCGCGTCCGCTATCGGCATGACGACGAATTTCTCGTCATAATCATAGATCCCGACTTCAAAGATCGCTCCGACCTCATACCCGACCTGACGAATCTGCGTACCGAATGGGGTGGAGCGCCCCTGCGGGTTGATGATCGTGATCGTGTCGCCGACCCGCGCGCCGATATTCTGCGCCAGCCGCGAACCGATGGCGACGCGCCGCGTGCCAACCTGCAACGCGCTGATATCGCCCATCACCACTTTTTCGCCCAGCGCGGCGATATCCTCGGGCACGTTGCCGCGCACGAAAATCGCCTCAACCCGGCCGTTGAAACTGGTGAGCAGCGGTTGTTCAATGAGCGGCGACGCGTCGGTTACGCCCCCGGTCGCGCGCACCTGCGCGAGCACGTTTTCCCAATTATCGAGCCGCCCGCCATAAGCCTGCACAATGGCGTGGCCGTTCAGGCCAACGATCTTGTCCAGCAATTCGGCGCGAAACCCGTTCATCACGCTCATCACGACAACCAACATGGCGACGCTCAGCATCACCACCCCGATGGAGATGCTGGCGACCAGCGCGATGAACGCCTCCCCCTTGCCCGGCCAGAGGTAGCGTTTGGCGATCATGCGTTCAAAGGGTGATAGCATCGTGAAGAAAATCAGACCTGAAATGGCATTTGCGGGCGAATGTGCGGTGCAAACTGAACGCAGGCTTTAGGCACTGCAAGCGCCCTGCACAATCCGCAAGGGTGCACTATCCGCAAAGCTCTTGGGCCGCAAAGCTCTTTGGATTGCGCTTTCAACACCGGCGCGACGCTCAATCGCTTCCCGGTCGAAAACAGGCGCAACGGCCTTCGCGCACCCTTGTAATTGATTCGTAACGTCGCCATTGAACGCGCAACCCCGGACAGCATCGCCACGCGGGAGGGAACCAGCTCCATGCCAGCAGCCACGCCAGCACCATTCGCAACCAACCTGACGCATCCGTTTTGCGACGCGGATGGTGACAAGCTGCGCGAGGAATGCGGCATTTTCGGTGCGATCAACGCACAGGATGCTTCTGCCGCGACCGCTTTGGGCCTGCACGCCTTGCAGCATCGCGGGCAAGAGGCGGTGGGCATCACCAGCTTTGATTCAGCGACCGCCAATTTCATATCGCGCCGGGCGTTGGGCCATGTGGCCGATACGTTCTCCAACGAGGCCGAGATCAAGGCTTTGCCCGGCACAATGGCGGCGGGCCACGTGCGCTATTCCACCACTGGCGGGTCGGACATGCGCAATGTCCAGCCGCTGTATGCGGAACTGGCGACCGGCGGTTTTGCCGTGGCACATAACGGCAATATTTCGAACGCGATGACCCTGCGTCACGATCTGGTGCAGAAGGGTTCGATCTTTCAGTCAACCTCCGACACCGAGGTCATAATTCATCTGGTCGCGACTTCGCGCTATCCCACAATTGCAGACCGGCTGGTCGATGCGCTGCGGTTGGTCGAGGGTGCCTATGCGCTGATCGTGATGACGCCCGATGGTATGATCGCCTGCCGCGATCCGCTTGGCATTCGGCCGCTGGTGATGGGCAAGATGGGGCCGCCCGATAACCCTGCAATCCTGTTCGCCAGCGAAAGCGTCGCCTTCGATGTGGTCGGCGCGCAGATGATCCGCGAGGTTGAGCCGGGCGAATTGCTGCAGGTGGGGTTCGACGGAGAGATCAAGAGCGTGCGTCCGTTCGGCACGCAATCTCCGCGCCCCTGCATCTTCGAACACGTCTATTTCAGCCGCCCCGACAGCTTTTTCGCCGGGCGCAGCGTGTATCAGGCGCGCAAGGCGATCGGCGCGGAACTCGCGCGTGAGGCGCCGTGCGATGTCGATCTGGTCGTGCCCGTGCCCGACAGCGGAACACCCGCCGCCATCGGCTTTGCGCAAGCCTCGGGCCTGCCGTTCGAGCTGGGGATCATCCGGTCACACTATGTCGGGCGCACCTTTATCCAGCCATCGGACAGCGCACGCACCTCGGGGGTGAAGCGCAAACACAACGCCAATCGCAGCCTGGTCGAAGGCAAGCGGATCGTGCTCATTGACGATTCGATCGTGCGCGGCACGACCAGCCTCAACATCGTCGAAATGATGCGCGAGGCCGGCGCCAGCGAGGTGCATTTCCGCGTTGCCAGCCCGCCCACCGCGCACAGCTGCTTTTACGGGGTCGATACGCCCGAACGCTCCAAATTGCTGGCCGCGCGCATGGAGCTGGAGCCGATGCGCAAATTCATTCAGGCCGACAGCCTCGCCTTTATTTCCATTGATGGACTGTATCGCGCGGTCGGAACGGCGGGCCGCGATAACGCCAGGCCACAATTTTGCGATGCCTGCTTCACCGGCGATTATCCGACATCGCTGACCGATCTTTCCATGCGCGAGCGTAATTCTCCGCAATTGCCCTTTGGTGAACTCAGGGCCGATCCCAAAGCCGATCCGAAAGCTGCCTGACCCATGACTGATACCCCTACCCCGGAAAAACCGCTTGCCGGTCGCACCGCACTCGTCACCGGCGCAAGCCGGGGGATTGGTGCCGCAACCGCGCAGGAGCTGGCCCGGGCAGGCGCGCATGTAATTCTGGTGGCGCGCAAGGTGAAGGCGCTCGAAGTCATCGAGGATGCGATCCATGCCGCGGGCGGCACCTCCACCATTGCACCGGTCGACCTCACAGAACCCGAGGCGATCACTCGGCTTGCCGCGGCGATAGGCGGGCGCTGGGATACGCTTGAAATCCTCGTCCTCTCAGCGGCTTACCTGCCAGAGCTTACACCGCTTTCGCAGGTCGATCCCAAGCAATTCAATCAGGCGATGATGACCAATGTTGTGGCAACACAGGCATTGCTCGCATCCTTCGATCCGCTGCTGCGCCGGTCGAAACAGGGCCGCGTGATCGGGCTGACCAGCAGCGTGGGGGCCAATCCCCGTCCATTCTGGAGCGCCTATTCCTCGACCAAGGCCGCGTTTGACAACCTGCTTGAAACCTACGCCGCCGAGGTTGAGCGGCTCAGCCCGGTTCGCGTAGCCATCGTCGATCCCGGTGCCACCCGCACCGAAATGCGCGCGCGCGCTTACCCCGGTGAGGACCCGCAGACGGTCAAGCCACCGCAGCGCGTCGCCGAACGCATCCTTGCGCTGCTTGAAGAAGATTTCGACAGCACCCTTCGCGAACGCATCGAATAGGCGCATCGAATAGGCGCATCGAATAGGCGCATCGATCAGGCACGTGTGGTTCGCGCGCTGCCTCGCTCGCAGATATGCGCGCGGACGCCTCTCAACGGTCTGTTAACCCTGTATCTCCACCTTGCGTAAAGGGTTGATGGTGTCTTGTGTATACGCCGAGAGGATTCGCTTGATCGCGTCGTCCGACGGCAGACACCGCAAACCATTTGTGCTGATGGGATACATGCGACATGCCAATGCAATACAACACCAATTATCATGCGGCTTCGCAGGAAGACCGCTGTGCGCCGCGCACGCGGCTTACCATCCCTGCAACGCTGCGAGCATCAGGCGGGCGAGCCTTTCAGACAGTCGTGCATGATCTGTCGATATCCGGCTTTTCCGCAGCTTCGATCAACCGTATGCATGAGGGGCAGGCCTGCTGGCTGACCCTGCCGGGCCTCGAAGCGTTGCAGAGCGAAGTGGTGTGGTGGGACAATTGCATCGTCGGCAGCGCGTTCACCGAACTGCTGAGCCCGATCGTGCATGACAACATCCTGCAACGCTATTCCAACACCGGGATCGTTCGCCCGATGGCATGATCGGCGCGTGGCGCGACGCCGCCCGCTCAGTCCTGCGATGCTGCGATCTTGCCGGCGATTGCACCCCATACGCCGCGATTTTGCTCGCTTGTTGCAGTGGGCCAGTTGCTCACCACGGTCAGCACCAGATCGCTTGACGGGACCAGAGTGATCGACTGGCCAAAGATACCTTGCGCGCCGAAATTACCGCCGGGATACGTCCACCACTGATAGCCATAGCCAAATCCGCTGTCCCCGAATTTCACGATGGGCGAACTTGCCTCGGCAAACCATCCATCGGGAACGATGCTGGTGCCGTCCTGCCGTTTGCCCCCGTTCAGCACGAACACGCCCATGCGCGTGTAATCGGCCAGCGTCAGGGACAGGCAGCACCCACCGATATTGCCGCCGCGCGGATCGACCATCCAGAACATGCCGCTCTCAAATCCGGCAGGCTCGACGATCTTTTTTTGCGAATATTCCGCGAGCGATGAGCCGATTGCGTTTTCCACTAGCACCCCGATC
>JBBRVR010000035.1:0-29942 GCA_038246695.1 Sphingomonadales bacterium | reverse complement strand
TGAACAGGTGAGGAAAGATCAGGCGATTTGACACTCGCCAGCACTGGAATGACGACACCGGTCGGATGGTGGCGGTCGCCCATCCACCCCTACGCAGTAACCACTATGATTTCGCACCTCTCATTGCGGATGCACAGATATACCAATGCCCTCTTTTTCCATCGGATCAATTTTGGCATCGCGATACGACACGATTTGATCAAGCGACCACATAGCACGCATCAATCAGCACAAGTGGGTTTTGTAAACATCAAAATGGAAGGGCGAGAATTTGATATTTACAGATCCGATATTTTTATTTGTATTTTTGCCCGTTGTATTGGGTGTGTTTTATACAATATCCAGTTTTTTTGGTAAAAATCCCGCGCTTGCTGTTTTATTTGCATCCTCGATCATTTTTTATATTCCGCACAGCATATTCTCGGTAATCCTATTACTATTTGCTCTGGCCGTGAATTTTGCTGTGGCGATCGCTATCACGTTTATGAAAGACGGCGACAAGCACAGGAGGAATATCTATTTAGTCGGCCAAGCTTATAACCTGATCTCTCTTTGCTATTTCAAGTATAAGATCTTGACGCTCCTGTTTGGACCCAGCGCTGGCCTCATGGGTGATTTCGCGGGCATCGCGATTCCCGCAGGCATATCCTTCTATACTTTCCATCAGGCCGCTTTCTTGGCGGACGCCTATGCGCGCGAGAAAAACGTTGCCCAGTTCCTGGGCGAGCTGGGATCGAGGGCATCAATATTTGCGGCGTTTTGCCGATATGGCGCATTCGTCAGCTTTTTCCCGCAGCTCATCATCGGACCGATCACCTATCTCAGCGAGTTCAACCCCCAGATACAATCCAAACGATTCCTCCGCTTGAATCCGATCGACCTTGCTGTCGGGCTAAGCTTCATTTCGATAGGCATGTTCAAAAAGGTCGTCATTGCCGACAATCTTGCACCGACAGTGGATATCGTTTTCAGCGCTGCCCAAGTTGGCGCAGAAATCCACCCTATCCAGGCGTGGATTGGCGCGCTGTCGTATATGGGCCAGCTGTATTTCGACTTTTCCGGCTATTCGGACATGGCACTGGGGCTCGCCCGCATGTTCGGACTGCGTTACCCGATCAACTTCTTTTCGCCTTTCAAGGCTAATGGGATTATCGATTACTATCGCCGCTGGCACATGACGCTGACGCGCGTGATTGCCAAGTTCCTCTATACGCCTTTGTCAGTCGCCGGAACGCGCTATAGTATGTTCAATCGGCTTGCCCCCATTCCGGCGCATTTGCTCAGCCTGTGGCTACCGATGCTGATAAACTTCCAGATCATCGGGATTTGGCACGGTGCCTTGTGGACCTTTGTGGTCTTCGGCCTCATGCACGGTTTCTGGTTTGCGCTGGAGACGGAAGTCCGAGCGTCGAAATGGTACCGGGCATTTCAGAAAAAGACATCTCCACTGGTCATCGGGTTTCTTGAACGAGCGGTATTCTTCCTGCCGCTGTTGCTCAGCCTTGCGATGTTCCGCTCGGAAAGCGTGAGCGGCGGTTTTCATCTGTTTTCACAAATGTTCGGCACATCGTTCGACGCCCCGTCGGCCTTTAACATGCGCTATCCCGTAATCATGCTGGCAGGCGCATTTTCCATCATCTATTTTTGCCCCAACAGTGTCGAGCTAATGCGGCGATACAGGCCCGCCATCATGACTTATGACAATGAAAGCTACGGGCCCGCTTTCTTGCGCCGCCTCTGGCGCCCCGGCTGGGTGCAGGCGAGCTATCTCTCCATATTGGTGCTTGCCTCGCTTTATTATGTGTCGAGACAGCCGCCGTTTCTTTATCAGGGATTCTGACGCCATGACGAAGCCTGAGCGACCTGCGAGCGTCGAAGGATCTTCCTTGCAGGGCCAGAGCAGAATTTCGCTATCCGCGGTGCGCTGGCGAGCGACGCGCCCGATGCTTTTGGCGGCGATTGTCATCTCTGCTGTTTATTTGTCACTTGCCGCTATCGTCATCGCGATTGATCCGCACAACATCTACCGTTGGGGCGCCGAACCGCGCATCGAGCCTGGTGACACGCCCAGAGACCTGGTCATCGACTGGATCGATGTCGCGGCCAAGGATCCAGCCTATAACACATTCCTCGTGGGAAGTTCGATTACCGCGATGTACACCCCGGAATATCTGGAGAACATTCTTGGGCCGGACGCCCATGTGGCGAACCTCAGCTATGGCGGCCCCCGGCCTCGCGACCGGGATCTGGTGCTTGATCGGCTGGTCGAAAATCCAGCCGTCCAGCACGTCATTCTGACGTTCGACTGGACGTATATGCAAGATCCTGAAGTCACCAACAGCGGCTTTCCGACATTCCTTTACGACGACGATATCACCAACGATCTGCGGATGGTGAACCTTCCGACCATTCGCAGGACATTCGACATTCTGGGCGGTGAACTAACGTACAGCAATCCGGACGATGCGAGCTATGCAGACTTTGTCAAAAAGATGTATGACGGTTTCCAGCGCCCCTCGGAAATGGCCAGGATCGAACGGCTGATCAAGCGCAACCGGACGACGATCGGGGCCTCGAGCGGGAGGGATTGCGACAGTTTCCACGCCATAAACGATCAACTGGTCCCCGATATAGCGGCGCTCTCCGCCAGAGGTGTCAAAGTGGACATATTATTTCCGATCGTATCCTATGCCTTCTATTATGTACGGCAGAACGATATCAGCCCCACCTTGCTCGACGAGCAGATGATCGCGCGGCGCTGCCTGGTAAATGCTATCGGCGATCTTCCCGATGTGAGGGTCTTCGCGCTTGACGATGATCCTGCAGTCGCTGGCGACCTCGCAAATTTTCGTGAGGTAGGGCATGTCTATGACCCCGCCATTTTGCAAAGGTTTGTTACTGCGATGAAGACCGGCAGCGACCGCTTGACCCGTGAAAATTTTGCGAACTACGAAACAGAAATACGCTCAGCCGTGGAAGAGTATCGCCTGACGAACAGCTATGGCGGTCGCAAGAACGAACTCCCTGACCTTTAGGGCGCGGAATACAGAAGGCTCGCACCTCATAGCCTTTCGACCAGAAGGATTAAGATATGTCGGAACAACAAGTTATTCTCGACAAGGTTACAGACATTATCAGAGATCTGTTCGATGAATATGACGGACCCGTCACCATGGAAACGACGGCGAACGACGTGGCGCAATGGGACAGCCTTTCGCACGTGCGATTGATGGTCATGATCGAGATGGAATTAGGCGTTCGTTTCAGCACATCCGAGATGCAGAGTTTCAAGAAACTCGGCGATCTGGTCGATGCGGCCGCAAAGCAGAGCGGATGACGGCCTGCAGTTTTCCCTGGAGGCCGCCCCTGGCCCAGGACTGGGCCGAACGTCTGGCCGACATCGAGGCTATCCTCGCAGACGGACGCGCGCCGGACTACGTTGCGCTCAAGACCCTGGCCAATCAGCAACTGGGCTTGCGCGAACAAATGCGGATCGAGCGCCTGGCAAAGAAGCTCGAAAGAGCAGCGTTACCAAACCCTGCGTTTGCGGCCGTGACGATCGGGCTGCTTGGCAATCGGACGCTGAGCTATCTCCCTGATCCCTTGGCCGCCTCGGGGTTGGCACGAGGCCTTACAATATCGTCGGTGGAAGCCCCTTACGACAGCGTCGCAAGTTTTGCCTTTTCGCTTGCTGATTGTTTTGGCCGACCTCTGGATGCTTTGCTGATAGTGCTTGATGAAAGCGCGTTTGCAAGCAAGCGGCCGATACTCGATCGAACCGCCGAAAACGACGCGCTGGCGGACGCGGAAAATCTTGCCACTGCACTGGCCTCCGCAGCCCAGGAAAAAACGGGTTGCCGGGCAATCTTTGCGACTCTTCCCGGAGCGCTGCAGGTCTCATCCGCCGATCTGGCGACCCCCGGCACGAGCGCGCGTTTCAGGCATCACGTCAACCTCATGCTTGCCGAAGGCGCGATGGAGGGGAGGTGGCTTCTCTGGGATCAGGCGGCACTGGCGAGCCGGGTAGGTCTGGAGAACTGGCTCGATCCTGTGCGCTATCACGCGGCAAAGATACCTTTCAGCGTCGATGTGTGTCCCCTGGCAGCAGACAGTATCGCAGCTGTGCTTGCGGCGATGAAAGGGAAAGCCGCACGCGGCCTTGTTCTTGATCTCGACAACACCTTATGGGGAGGCGTTATTGGCGACGACGGGCTCGCAGGGATCAGGCTCGGCCAGAATTCGCCCGAAGGCGAAGCGTTTGTCGCGTTTCAGAACTTCATACTGACCCTGCGCGACCGTGGTGTTGTTTTGGCGGTATGTTCGAAAAATACCGATGAGATCGCGCGCGAGCCGTTTCGCAATCATTCGGAGATGGTCCTCAAGGAAGACCACGTCGCGGTGTTTCAGGCCAATTGGAGTGACAAGGCTACAAACATCAAGTCCATAGCGGAGACGCTCGGCCTGGGTCTCGAATCCTTGGTATTCATCGACGACAATGCGGCCGAACGCGAACGTGTAAGGCAGGAATTGCCTCTGGTATCGACCATTGAGATCGGTGAGGATCCATCTTTTTTCATCGAACGGATCACGCAGTCGGGCCTGTTCGATCATCTGCCTTTGAATCAGGAGGATGTTTCCCGGGCAGAGAGCTATGGCGGGCGCGCAGCAGCGGCAGAAATTCGGGCAACAATCGGAAATTACGATGATTATCTGACCTCGCTTGAAATGCGCATGACAATTGCTCCCTTCGACGCCGCCGGACGCAGCCGCATCACCCAGCTGATCAACAAATCCAATCAGTTTAACCTGACCACCAAGCGCTATGGCGAAGAAGATGTCAGAAAAATGGAAGGCGATCCCGATCTGACGGCCTGGCAAGTTCGGCTGGAAGACAGATTTGCTCAGCATGGCATGATCGGTGTGGTGATTGTGCGGGCGGATGGCACGGAATGGGTAATCGACACATGGCTACAATCATGCCGCGTCTTGGAACGGGGAGTGGAGAAATGTGTGATGAACACTCTGTTCGAAACCGCCGCGCAGGCGGGTGTCAAAAAGATCCGTTCGAAATATATACCGACCGATCGCAATGGAATGGTATCTGATTTTTATTCAAGGCTGGGGTTTGCGGTCGTTGACAAGGATGATGATGGCGCAGTCACATATTCTTGTGCAGTGACAGACTACGAGCCCCACCGAACCTTCATCGACGTGTGCGTCTCGAAATAGTGCGATTACGCCAGTCGCGCCGATTTCATCAGCACCGCCATTCGCAACCAGCTGGAACGAGAGGAAAGCGCGGCGTGATCGTGTATCCGATCTGGGATCAGCCCTTCGTATCCACCATAACGCTGCGCCTCAGTTCGTGTAGTATCTCGTCGCCCCGTCTTCGGTCTGTGTCTCGCTGAAGTCCTGCAGGTCGGGGATACGCCCGAACGCGATCTTCCCCCCCAGATATCCGCCCGGCAGATCAACCCTCGGTCCGTAGGTAACAGCCGCAGGGCCATGCGATGCCCGCAGCTGGTCCAGCACGTTGCTCAACCGTTCGTGTCGGCATGTCGGCTCCTGATCGTGTGTCGCGGCCCCCTGCCGAGGCGCGGGCGCAAACAGGTCAGACTGGATTTGCATATCGTCGAGCAGCCCATGCAACATCACGCTCACCGCTCGCGGTTTGAAGGCCACATCTGCAACGCTCCTCTCCAATCCTTCCGACAACGCCTCCAGCAGGGCATGATCATTGCGCGTTGCCGGGAACGGCACCTCGCAGCTCCAGCGCAGCGATTTTTCGCTGTTGCCGCGTGCCGTGCGATAGCCGCCGCCGCGCATGCTGAGGGTCAGTTTCGACGCGCTCTGGTCGGTCCGGCGCAATCGTCGCGCCGCACTGAGGGTGAGCTGTCGGGCACATTCGCGCACCTTTGGCGCCGTGCGCCAGTCGGATGGCAGATTGCGGCTGTGGCCAAACATTCTCCTGACGGTCGGCGGGCGCTCGACATGGAGTCCATGAAGCTCATTCCAGAACCGCTCTCCCTCGACATTTCCCCAGATCGCACGGGCCTGCTTGCGCTCGGTATCCCAGAGCGCCCAGATCGATTCAATGCCCGCTGCGCGCAGCCGCCGTTCGATACCTTCCGATATGCCGGGCAGGTCCCTGAGAGGCAAATGAGCGATGCAATCCGGTAAATCGGCCTGCGAGAGAAAGGAATATCCATCGGGCTTGTCCATTTCCGCACCGATCTTGGCCAGCAATTCGGTGCGCGCAATGCCAATCGAGCAGGTCAGAACGCTGCTGAATTCACTGATCAGTGTCGCCTTGATCTGCCGCGCCAGCTGGTCTGCGCGGGCCGCTTCGGAAGGGAGCAAGTGGCACACTACCTCGTCGATCGAGCGTACCTTTGCCACCGGAACGCAGGTTTCGATGGCGGCCAGAACGCGGTGATGGAGCCGGACATAGGCGTCCGGTCGCGCCACCACGAACGCCATATCGGGCGCGATTTTTCGTGCTTCGGAAACCTTCGCATGGAATGGAATACCCAGCGCCTTGGCTTCGCGGCTCATTGCAATACAGCCAGTGCCGGGCGCGTCGAGCGGGACGACGCCGACAGGAAGCCCCCGCAACCCGGGATTGAAATGCTGCTCTGCCGATGCAAAAAAACTATCGAAATCAAGATACAGACGCTGCGCATCGGCAGCATCGCGAAGGCGCATACGATTCGTCGACATGTGCGAGATATTAGAACAAAACGGGAAGATCGGCAATATCCGCATTGTTCCATGCGTGGAACCGCGAGGCCCGCAGGCGATTGGTTTGCCATGACGAACACGCAAGCCAAAGCGGAAGCGGCGACCGTGCTGTTGCGTCAAGGATCGCGACGCCGCCCAAGCGACCGGCGCAATCCCCGCGCAAGGAAAGGCACTGAATGACCCGATCACCGATCGAATGTCTCAATCAGGAATTGTCTGCGCGCGCTGTCGCCTTGAACGAAAATTCCGTTGATCCAGCCGGAAGCTATGTGCTGGTCTGGTTGCAGCAGACGCTGCGCGGCAAGGACCATCCCACGATCGATGCAGGTGTTGAGATCGCCAATGCGCTGGGTCTGCCCGCATTGGTCTATCACGGAGTGCGAGAGGACTATCCTTATGCCTCGGCCCGTCTGCACACCTTTATCATCGGCGCCAGCCGCGCGATGGGCCGGACGTTGCGAGACAGGCGGATCGCGTGTGTGCAGCACGTGGCGCGCCCTTCGCGCCCAGAAAAAGGGTTGGTTTACAGGCTGGCACAGGCCGCAGCCGTCGTCGTGACGGACGATCATGCGACATTTGTCGGCAACTGGCAGTCCCGACGGTTTGCTTCGAAATCGGACCGGGCTGTGCTGGCGGTCGATGGTACAAGGCTGGTGCCTCACAAGCTGCTGCCTTCCGGGCTCGGGGCAACCAAGGCTTTCCGCGCGGCGCACGGTCCCTTGCGCGAAGAATGCCTTGCGGCCCGCCTCCAGATCGATCCGAAGGCTCCGGCCTACGAAGGCCCGTTGCCGTTCAAGCCGGATCGCTTGACGGATATGAGCGATAGCGAAATCAGTGCCTTGATCGCGCAGTGCCGCATCGACCACTCCTTGCCACCGAGCGTCCAGCACCCCGCCACGCAGGCGCAGGTCGGGCAACGGATCGCGACGCTTACGGGCTCCTTGATCTCTCGCTATAAATGGGCGCGCAACAATCCCGCCGATGCAGGCTCCAGCAGCCAGTTTTCACCCTATCTCCATTTTGGCATGACCAGCCCGTTTGAAATCATGCGCGCGCTCGATGCTGCATCGATCGGCAGATCGGTGCGTTACAAGTTCGTCGACGAATTGCTGACATGGCGGGAATGGTGCCATTGGCGCATGGCCGAAAAGCCCCAGCTTATGACTTATCAGTCGCTCCCTACAGCCGCGCGAAAAACCCTGGAGGACCATGCTGACGATCCGCGCGAGGTGTTGCCATTGGGCGATTTGGTTCATGGCCGAACGCCCGACGAAACCTGGAACGCAGCCCAACGCCAATGGCTCGCCACCGGCTGGATGCACAACAATTTGCGCATGTATTGGGCAAAACAGATATTGAAATGGACCCAGAACCCGCAAACGGCGTGGGCCACTGCCTGCTATCTCAACGACCGCCTGTCGCTAGACGGTCGCGACCCCGCGACATACATCATGATGCGGTGGGCGTTTGGCGAGGCCCGTCCGAGCTATCGTGAGCAACCCATATACGGCTGGATCAGCACCAAGGGCGACGGCGCATTACGCAAGCGTGCCGGAGTTTCCGACTGGCTTGCCCAAGCAGCAGCATCACCGGCACCCCAGATCGACATTCCCGCATCTGGTGAATAGGCGCTCATGTACGACAGCGCGGCGCATGCAGCGGTTTGAGGCACTCACGCTAGGCCCCGATCCTGTTCCTTCCAGCTTCGGATGCGCGATTGTGGCGGAACAGGACCGCGGCTGGCTGCTTTGAGTTCTGAAGCTTTCAGCGAAGGAACCATGATGACCACTGGCCATGATCAGGCGACTATCGAAATACCGCCGAGAATCGCTCTTGCTGTCGGTGACGATATTGATCCCAAAGCAATTATCGCAGGCCTGGAAAATCACGATTTCCGCGAGGATGACCGGGTTGACGAGCCCGGCGAGTATGTTCTTCGCGGTTCGGTTCTGGACCTTTTCGATCCGTCTGCATCGCTTCCTGTGAGGATACGTTTCGCCAAGGGTAAGGTCACGAGCCTCACCCGCTACGATCCGCTTACCCAGCTTCAGGTAACGGATAATCAAATCCCCGATGACGCAAGCACGACGCGACCCGGTGCTCATAATGGTGCCGAGGCAGCCGGGCGGATCAAGCCAGCGCAGATGATCGATCCGCTGGCCCCATATGGGCAGACCATCCGCCTGGGTGATCTGATCATTCATGAGGATCATGGTCTGGGCCGGGTCGAAGGGCTCGAACACATTTCAGTCGATGGAAAGGCTCAGGAGATGATCGAGCTTGTCTTCAGCGAGGATACTCGACGCTTCATTCCGGTGGCGGAAATGTTCAAGATCTGGCGATACGGCGGCGATGAAGGGGAGGTCGCACTCGACAAATTGAACGGATCAAGCTGGCAGCGCCGCCGCAAACTGCTGGATGAGGCAATTGCCAAAACTGCCCGCCATATGCTGAAGCAAGCGCATCGCCGATCGTTACAGCAAAGCCCGACTTTCGATTGCGATATGCCGCAATATGAGCGGTTCTGCGAGGGTTTCCCATTTGCGGCCACGCCCGATCAGGAAAGGGCATTCGCCGATGTCGAGGCGGACCTAGCGGGAGGAACCGCGATGAACCGTCTGATCGTCGGTGATGTCGCTTTCGGCAAGACGGAGGTTGCGTTGCGTGCCGCCGCCATCGTGGCGCTCGGCGGCGCGCAGGTCGCACTTATTGCCCCGACCAATATCCTCGTCTCGCAGCATTTCGACACATTCGTTTCCCGCTTTGGACAGCTTGGCATTAAGGTCGCGATGCTGACCGGCGGCATGAAACGCGCCGCGCGGCAATCTGTGCTGGACGGACTGGCAAACGGTGACATCGATATCGTTATCGGGACCAGCGCGGTCGCGGGGAAGAGCGTGCATTTCAGCAATGTCGGGCTGGTTATCGTGGATGAAGAACATCGGCTGGGGGCACGCGACAAGAAGCGGCTGCGATCGCTGTCCCACGGACATATCCTGCACATGAGTGCCACGCCGATCCCGCGAACCCTGCTGACGGCGATGGTGGGACTTCAGGATATTTCAGTCCCGGCCACACCGCCAGCCTCGCGCAAACCCGTCGCAACCTCGTTTCATGCAAAGGATGAAAAGCTCATCCAGGAGGCATTGACCGACGAACTTGGCCGCGGGGGTCAGGCGTTTGTGGTGGTGCCCAAAGTGTCTGATGTAGAGGGCATGATCGCGCGGGTTCAGGCGCTCGCGCCCGATGCGAAAGTCGCCGGGGTTCACGGCAAAATGAAAGATGCCGACATAGACGAGACCGTCAGCGATTTCTCTAGAGGACTGCACGATATTCTCGTCTCGACAACGGTCATCGAGATCGGTCTGGACATACCGGGCGCAAATTGCATGATCGTGATCGACGCGGATCGCTTTGGCATGGCGCAGTTGCACCAGCTGCGCGGCCGCGTGGGGCGAGGCGGGCAGCAGGCCACGATGCTGCTGCTCGGCGACTGTCACAACGATCCGGAAAGCGCCGCTGCAAAAAGGTTGCGCAAACTCGTTGCGCAGGCGCGGCTCGGCGCGGGATTTTCGCTGAGTCTGGCAGATCTCGACATGCGTGGCGCAGGCGATCTGGCCGGTGATAGCCAGAATGGGCACGTCGCCCTGATCGGTGCAGATCTCTACCATGACCTGCTGGAGACCGCCGTCGCGCAGCTTCGCAGTGGCGTCGAGCGGCCTGAAAAGGCCACCATTGCAGCGGCATATCCCTGCAGCATACCGTCAGACTGGCTTCCCCGGGCGGATAGCCGCCTGGAAATCTATTACCGGGTCGCCCACGCCCGTTCTGGGGCCGAACTGAGAAATCTGCGTGATGAATTCGACGATCGGTTTGGCAAGCTTCCAAAAGAAGTCCGCAATCTGATGGATCTGCGCGAAGCGGCGCTCAAAGCCGCTGAGCTGGGTATCAAGGCGATACGGGTCGGGACCAGATCTCTGAAACTGGTTGATCGCGCAGCGAAGAAACCGGAAAATCGTGAGATCCGCGTGTGCAAGCAGATCAAATCCGCGTCCGCATTGAAGAAATACATTGGAAAGCTGGAAGCAGCTTGACCCGCCGTATTTCCCTGTCGCAAGCAATGATCAACGTGTTACTGTTTGGTTGCACGCATCATTCGTTCGGGGAATATGCCGCACAATCAGGGACAGAATGACCGTCACCATGACCGCAGCCAAGTCTGAAAAAGCAAGCATTGTCAGCGATTTCGAACTGCGCGGAATGATTCCTTTGGAAGACTTCGAGCAGCCGTCAACGCCAAATCAGGAGACGCTGCGAATATGGGGTGCCAGATTGAAACGACTGGTATCGCAGTCAGAAGAAGCTCCCTTCATAAACAGCGAGCAATTGCAGGCTACCGCACTCAGCCACTTGGATGAAATCGTATCGCCGCCCGCATGTGGCCCAGTAATCGACGAAATCAACAAGACGGTAAACGCGTGGCTTCGCGACGAAACAACTCCTGTAAAGTTCATTGTGACGCCACCGTGTGATGAAAACTGCGTCATCGAAACCTGGGCGAAAAGAAGCGGTTTCAATACGCTCGACGCGCCTGATCGAAGTTCACTGATCAGTTCGGACGGCTTTCACTTGCCAGCCATCAAACATGAAGAATTGGTTATAATTCCGCGACTTGCCGACTGGTTCCTGAGGCATCGCAACGGTCTTCGGGCGGTCCGAGAGCTTTTGCAATTTGTCAGTGAAAGCGACCAGCGGTTCGTGTTTGGCTGCAACAGCTGGGCATGGAGCTTTCTGGTCAAGGCAGTCGAGGCCGACATGGTGTTGCCGCAGCCCGAAATCTTCAGACCGTTCGACGAGGAACGTCTGCATGAATGGCTGTCAGCGCTCGCATCAGCCGATAGCACTCAGAACTTGCAGTTCCGATCCTCAAAAACGGGTGGAAATGTTCTGTCCAGCGATAGCGCCGCTGATCACGACAAAGATTTTTTCGAAACCCTGGCTGCGCGCAGTCTCGGCATTCCCTGGGTGGCATGGCATATGTGGAGAAAGGCTCTGCGATCAGAGGATGGCGAGATGGCCGATGACGACGCGGAGCCCTTTGAGGCCGAGCGTGGCGACCGCGAAGAGCGGAAGACGACCCTTTGGATTTCCGAGATTGAGAGTTCCAGCCTACCCAGCCAGCATACTCAAACGGCGTTACTCGTTCTGCATTCGCTACTCATCCACAACAGGCTTACGCTTGCTGAATTGAAGTGCACCCTACCCGCCGCAGGTGATGCTAATATGTTGCCGGCGCTGATTTCCCGGGGCTTCATCCATAGGGATGGTCCGTATTTTCTGTGCACCCCTTCGGCATATCCCGATATTCGCTCCGCTCTGTCCGCAGCGGGCTTTCCGATGAGTTCGATATGAACCCGCTAAAGTCACCTGCATCAGCCAAAAGCGCCGACGAAGCGCTCCGGCTGATCAATGACCTCCAGAGCATCAGCTTTGGCAGGATCACGATGATCGTCGCGGTGACGTGGCTTGCAATCCACGCTGCGCAAAAGATACTCCCGTTTGTGGCCGAACGCGGGCCAACTCAGGCGCGCCTGTATTTGCTTGGCGCGGTTCCGATCATCAGGCTTGTATTGCTCACTGCCGCGATTCTGTGGATCGTGCCGCTTATCTTCAACATCACATTCCAGAACTTTCTGGTCATAGCGGGCGCGGCCAGCGTGGCGATTGGGTTTGCGTTCAAGGATTACGCCAGCAGTCTCATCGCGGGCATTGTGGCGATATTCGAACGGCCATACCGTCCGGGCGACTGGGTGAAGATTGGCGGCGATTACGGTGAGGTGCGTCAGGTGGGCCTGCGCGCCATCCGACTTCAGACGGCTGCCGACGATATGGTGACGGTGCCGCACGATCGGATCTGGACCGACAATATTTCGAACGCAAACGATGGTTCGCGCACCCTGATGTGCATTGCCAACTTTTACGTCGCGCCCGGGACGGACGGGGCAAAGATCAAAGCGGCCTTGTGGGATGTCGCCGCGACCAGCCCATATCTCGGCTATCAGAAGCCTATCAGTGTCATCGTGCAGCAATTACCCTGGGCCACGCACTACATGCTGAAGGCCTATCCCTTCGATCTGCGCGATCAGTTCAGTTTCATCAGCGAAATGACACTTCGCGGTAAACTCGCGATAGTCGAGGCGAACGGAGAGATCGTTTCGGCCCCAATAGCTGTCCCGGCCAGCGAGTAGAAGTGGGTTGGAGTGGCTGTCGCAAATGCGGCGGGCGATCGGCACGCGACCTTGGCCGAGGCTCCGCTTGCGGCAAACTGGACCACGGCATCGGCACTCAACTTGTGACGATCGAGGGTGCGCCCTGTCACCGACGGGAGGCATCGATCACGCAATCTGTCATGCGCTCCAACATTCTCCAGCGTGCTAACCTTTGGCAATCGGCACAGCCAGCACCGGGTGCTATGGCGTGATGACCATGCAAAATGCGTGGGCACGCAATGATCGGGGTCGCAGATTTGAAGACTATCGCGATAATCGGAAGCGGCCCCATGGGCACGTATCTGCTCAAACATCTTGCGCGCAGCAGCGAACCGCTTGGCGTCACGGTGTTCGAGCGGTCGGCTTCGCCGGGCATTGGCATGCCTTATGATCCTGCATTCAACGCCGATTATATGCTTTGCAACGCGTTCAGCCGCGAAATCCCGGTGATCGAAAGGACACTGATCGACTGGCTGAAGGAGCGTCCAGCGCGTGAACTCAGCGAATGGGAATTGTCGCCGCACGATGTGACTTCGCGGGCCTTCTATCCGCGCGTCCTGATTGGCGAATACCTTCAGTCGCAATTTGGAGAGCTTTGCGAGAGGGCACGCAAAAGCGGTCATCGGGTAAACGTTCGCACATCGACACAAGTTACAGACATCGTACTGACGGATGGAGAAAAACCAACCGTACGATACACCGGCAACGGCGAGGAAAAGACCGCGCAGTTTGATACAGTGGTTATCGCTTCAGGCCATCGCTGGCCGAAAGCGCCCGAGATTGACGGGGTTACGCTCGTATCTCCGTGGCCGTACACCAACATCACGAACATCCAGAGAGACCGGATCGGTGTGCTGGGCTCTTCGCTTTCGGCAATCGATATCGTCGTGGCGCTTGGCCATGCGCGCGGCCGGTTCGAGGACGCGGGCGACACTGTCACGTGGTTTCCCAACGAACCCGATGATGCGACGCAGATCACGATGGTCTCGCACCTTGGGATCATGCCAGAGGGCGATTTCTATTACGCCTTCCCTTACGAGCCCTTGGCGAAACTCACGCCCGAGGCCATCGAGCATGAGATTGCGGGCGGAGGCAACGGTCTGCTGCATCGAGTGTTCGCGCTTCTGTGCGAAGAGCTTGATGCCGCAGACGCGGACTATCTGGGAGGCCTGCCACCTTCAGCCCGGACGCTGGAGGGATTTGCGCCAGCCTACTTTGCGCACCGCCGCAATCTCGGCGGGTTGCGCGCAGTCAAACGCGATCTGGCCGAAACGCGCGACACCCTGCGACGGAAAGACACCATTGCGCACCGATACGTATTGCTAAGAGCGCACGAAGCCTTCGATCTGATTTTGCGCGAACTGTGTGAGGCGGATTACGATCAGTTTCTGGAGCATCTGATGCCGGTTTTCAGCGATTGCTATGCAGCCGTTCCGCATCTTTCGCTCGCGCGAGTCATCGCGCTTTATGATGCCGGCGTTCTCGACCTGGTGGCAACCGAGGAAGGCGCGAAGTTCCAGACGGTCGAAAAGACCAGAGCGAAGGTGGCCACCGAGGACGGAGAACTTGAATTCGATGCTGTCATCGACGCCAGAGGACAGTCACCGGCACCAATTTCGAGCTTGCCATTTCCATCATTGCAAGCCGCAATGTCGGACGGTGCAGAACCAATTGTCAGCCCGTTTGAGCTGAAGTTTGGACAAAGCCCGGTGGGACGGGTCTTTTGTCTGGCCCTGCCTCAGATTCTGGTGCGACACCCGTTTTCGCAGGGGCTGGTCGAATGCCACACCCACAGTGCCGAGGCTGCGAAGGCGATTTGCGAGTGACAGGGTGCCCCCGGATCCTCGCATCTGTCTGGAAGATGTGGCGCTGACGATCCAAGGCATCGAGCGTGAGTGTCAAGCGGCCGGCCTGCCATTTGTTGCAAGGCCGACCGCTTACATGTCAGATCAGTCGTGCTTGGCAGCGATCATGTTTCCAAACCGCTCGCCTTCGCTGATTTCCGTGTAGGCAACAGCAATCGCTTCGCGTTCGACAGGGTCGAGATCGCCATTTTCCAGCGCTGTCTCGAACTTGTTTTTCAGGTAGTCTTCACCCTCTTCGACCCGCTCGGCGGCGGCTTCATCGCCGTTCTCGAACATGTCGGTGATGCTCAACCACATGCGATGAAGATCGCCGGTGACAGTGCCTTGGGTCACCAAAGCCTCACCTCTGCTGGTCAACACCGCATTGAGACCGCGCAGCGTTTGTTCACGCTTGACCAGACGTTCGGAGAGGGCCGCTTTCAAACCGGGATCGTTGGCCTTCTCATGAGCCTTGCGGTAGCCATCGATTGAATCATGGACGGTGTCGGTAAGTGTTTTGAGAATCGTGGACATTTCGAAATACTCCTAGTTAGGTTGTGAAATCGGAACGACACCGAACGAAGTCATCCTTCAAAACTAACATTGGTTATCTCTTGACCGTTCGCCCCTCAGGGCAATGTCCAGAATGTTGCCATCAAAATGTTGGCGAACGACCGCCAAACAGCTTGTGGAGTGGCCTATCCCCGAACCATGGCCGACACGCAAAACAACTCGATTGCGCGCGCCCGCCAGACGCCGCGGGAAATCGTTTCGATACTGGCCATCGCATTGCCCAGCTCTGCGGTATCGCCTGCAAGGACCACGAACCCGCAGTCCCCGACAATTTCTCGCATGGCGCCATTATCAAAGGCAGTGCATCGCGCGGGCCCATCGCACACAAACCGGGGATGCGCTTCCATCCCGCCCATGAAGGGTTCGGCTATCGCATGCCGAATGTGCGCAAGGACGGCAATATTCATGCTAGGCCCCCTCCTCTGGCTGGCCGTCGACGCATCCCGCATTGACGCATGGCGGGCGCAAACGAATTGTGCTTCTTACATTGAGATGGCTGCGGAACGGATTTTCGCACACTTTATTGAGCTTTTTTGAGGGGATGTAATGGCGGATTTCGACGCTGAGACTGAATTGCAGCGGTATCCCCTGACCGGACGGTTTCTTGAAAACCGGCTGCGTCATGATCTTTCTGAGCACGAAAAATCAGTTCTGGAGGCCTCAATTCATGAAGTCGTGACATTCGACCAATCGCAGCGCATCCTGCACCAGGGCCATGTCTACAACCACTCCACGATGCTGATCGAGGGGTTCATCCTCCGCACGATCGAGGGGCCAGATCGCCGGTACGGCGTGAGCTTTCATGTTCCGGGTGATTTTGTCGATTTGCATTGCTTCGCGCTCAAGCGACTGGATCACAATCTCGACACGCTCGGCCCGGTAAAGCTTGGCTATGCCAGCCACGAAACACTGCAACAGATAATGCAGGACGAGCCGCATCTGGCCCGGCTCTTGTGGTTTTCCACCTTGCTCGATGCAGCGCTTCATCGCGAATGGGTGATGAAGCTTGAGCAGCTGACGACACCGCGCCGCATTGCCCACATATTCGCTGAAATCTGGCATCGGATGAAGATGGTGGGGCTGGGCGATGAACGCGGGTTCGATACGCCTTTGACACAGGCCGATCTCGGGGAATTGACCGGCGCAACGACAATTCACATCAACCGTGCGCTGAAGAACTTGCGAGAGCGTGGGCTTGCAAGCTTCACCCGCGGAAGGGTCGACATTATCGATCGCGCGGGCATGGAGGAATACGGTCTGTTTTCATCCGATTATCTCTATGGCGAGGGCGCCCTTTCCCTGCGCGAAGGGCTTGGCTGACCGGCTCGGCGCGCGTGGACTGCCGCACCGTTATGTGGTTGTCGCTGGAAAGCGTTCTCGACCTGCCGCGCGCAATTGGGAGTGCGTGCGCAATGATGGCCGATGCAGTGAAAAAATCAGAAAGATAACATCGGTCAATAGACCCGCTTGCCATTATCGGGTCTGAACCCCGCGTATGTCCAGGGGATCAGACATCAGCGCGGGCTCGCGCCTGAATTACACGGGCGACTTTCTGGCCGGTCGGCTGCGCGCCAATCTGCCGGAAGGTGATCTGGAATATATCGAATCGCTGGTGACGCAGGAGCGATGTCTGACGGATCGCGAGGTGCTGCTGAGGCGCGGACAGCTTGCAAACCAGAGCGCGATCCTCGTCGAGGGCTTCATGTTCCGAACGATGGACACCTGTGACCGCCGGTTTATCGTCGGCGTCCATGTGCCAGGCGATTTTGTCGATCTACACAGCTTTGCGCTGAAGCGCCTCGATCACTCGCTCGTAGCCTCCGGGAATGTCCGGGTTGGGCTGGCAAACCATTCGCGGCTTGAGCTGGCAATGCGCGAACGGCCAAGCGTGGCCCGTGCGATGTGGTTCGCCACGCTGCTGGACGCGGCGATCCACCGCAAGTGGATCCAGATGCTGGAGCAACTCGACGCGCCTCAGCGGATCGCGCATATCTATTGCGAATTACAGACACGGCTCGGTGTGATCGGGCGACCGGTGAGCCGCGCTTTGCGGATGCCGTTCACACAGCTTGATCTGGCAGATATGTGCGGGGTCAGCGCGGTTCACGCAAACCGTGCAGTCAGCAAACTGCGCGAGACGGGTTTGGCGGAAATCCGGCGCGGCACGCTCTATACCAATGACTGGCCCGGGTTGCAGCGTTATGCCCAGTTCGACGCGGCCTATCTTTACGGAGAGGGCCCTTTGAAACGCAACGAAAGCTGGGATTGATCCGCAGGTGCAGGTCCGGCAGGAACGTGTCGCAAACCAACGTAGGCTGGCTCGTGCTAACTTGACTGCTCGCGCGCTGGGTTGATCAGAAAGCGCCACACCCCCCAGCCATTTATGACAAAGAGCACCGCATTCATCACCGCCAGAGGAATGGCACCATCCAAAATTGCCGAAATAATCCAGAGAATGGATACCGAGCAGAACAGGACAAAGCCCCATCCCGTCACTCGCCGGGTCATGTCGGCCGCGATGAGACCTGCGGCGACGATAGTGCCGAGCGAGGCGGCCCATTCGAGTATTCCGTTCAAGGCGAAACTCCTTTATCCTGAAATATAAGAAGGGGTGCGTTGCTGAGATCAAAAACGCGGACTTGCGCCAGAAATACCATGACGATCGGCTCTGCTGCGCGAACGGCCTGCCAATCTGTCTCGGCTCAAACATAACCTTTGTACATAGTGCATCGTTGCATAACGAGGGGCGCGGCGTATAAGGGTGGGTCGGCAGCTGGAAAGAGTGCCGGCTCGCGGTACGTTGTAAGTGCTGGCCTTATGGCACATTGGAAGGGTGAGATACGTGCAACCGCCCCGTAATCCAGTCGAGCTGGCGCAATGCTGGTCGCACGATCTGTCATGCTGAGCGCTGAGTATCGCCTAGAGCGACTGCTTGAGCGCACGCGACAGATGCTGGCACACAATCCAGCGCCGATATTACTTTTATTGCCCGATCTCACGCTGCTCTATGCCAATCCCGGACATGAGGCGCTGACGGGGCGCCTATCATCCGAGATTTCAGGCATGAAGATGTTTGACGTTTTTCCCGCAAACCCCGGCTCGGCGGGTGAGAATGCGCAAGCGGCAGTGATCGCGTCCATTGCGCGGGTGATGGCCAGCCAGTCGGCAGACGAATTGCTTGAGCAAAAAACACGATATTACCACATCATCTGGTGAATACACCGATCACTATTGGTCCATGACCCATTGGCCCGTCGTTGAAGACGGTGCAGTGGTCGCAATTCTTCAAAGCTCCCAGGACGTCACTGCCGAGGTGCGTCGACGCCGCCTTACCCAGACCATGCAAGGTGCCGCCGAGCGCGGTTTGGGCCTCAGCTTTTTTTCCTACGACCCTGCCACCGACATGTTTGAGCGCAGCCGGGCCATCGACGCAATGTTCGGCTTTGACGAAGGAGAAGTGGGGGATCGCGCGGCTGCTTTCTTTGCTCGCATGCATCCTGACGATCTGCCAACCGTTCAGGCCGAGATCCAGCGCAGCCTTGCCGAAGGGCCGGGCGCGGCTGCCGCATTTGACTTTCGGGTGATCCTTCCGGATCCGCCAGAACAACGTTTCATCCGGGTGCGCGCAGGCGTCCAGCGCGACGCCGCCGATGGCAAGGTCAAACTGTTCGGTGCCATTGTCGACATGACCGATATCGAAAACGATCGCGCCAAACTGAGCGAGCTGTCCGCGCGCAATGAAGCGCTGGTGGTTGAAAGCAATCACCGGATCAAGAACTCGCTCGCAATCGCTGCGGCAATCCTTTCGCAGCAAAAGCGCGCAACGGAAAACCAACAGGTTCAAGAAGCGCTGCAGAGCGCCGCGACCCGGATCATTGCAATCGCCAACGTCCACGGCGAGCTGTTCGATGACAGTGGGATCAGCCAGGTCGATGGTGGCAATCTGATCGAGCGGTTTGTGAACAGCTTCCGCAAGACCATTGATATCGACGAGAGCCGTTGCCGGTTTGAAGTTAAGGCGACCAGCCTTGTCCTTTCATCCGATCACGCCGTAGCACTGGCGCTGACGCTCAATGAATTGCTGACGAACGCAGTCAAGTACGGCCTGTCTGGACAGGAGGTCTGCACCATCGACATCGAGCTCAGGCGTGAGGGAGACACAGCGGTCTTGCTTGTCTCCAACTCGGTCGCATCGACGCGCGAGCTCACTATGGCATCGGAAGGCGTGGGAACGCGACTTGTCAACGCGTTCGCGCAGCAGCTGAAAGCACAATTGACCCTCGACACGGCCGATAGCCGATACAGTGTCCGGTTCGCATTTCCGATTTCGGCAGAGATGCAAGACGGCTGAGGGCGGCCGCGCCCGATCCAGTGGCAGGATATAGTTGTGATCAGCCGCGTTCTGCTGTGATGGACAATCCCTTCTTCGGCTTTTCAGACTACCATGTAGCGCTCGCGATATGTGGCAGCGTCATGGTGCTGGCCTATTGGCTCCCGCGTTTTCTGGGCCGATTTCAACCCGCCTCATCAGGACTGCTGATTGCAGGCGGCGCTGCGCTGTTCACCTTTGCGCCCCTTTCACCCACGATTCTGGACCCCGTCACCAATCCGGCAATCTGGCAATACATGAGCGAGGCGGCAGTCGTGCTCGCCCTCTTCGGCACAGGCATCCGGATCGACAAGGCTCTGGAATGGCGGCGCTGGCTCCCGGCCGCACGCTTGCTCGCGATTACCATGCCGCTGTGCATGGTTGCGGTCGCAATTGCCGGAGTGTGGATCGGGCTGACACTGGCCTCGGCTGTTCTGATCGCCGCTGTGCTGGCGCCGACCGACCCCGTCCTTGCAGGTGACGTGCAGGTCGGCGCTCCGACCAAAGGGGGCGAGCAACCGGTCCGCTTTGCCCTGACGACAGAGGCGGGCCTGAACGATGCGCTGGCGTTCCCGTTCGTCTACCTCGCGATCCTCGTCGCTACTGTCACCGCACCCACGTTTGGCGATTATGCGGAATGGGTCTTGCTGTATGTCGTTTACAAGATTGTGATCGGGGCGGCGATTGGCGCGCTGTCGGGCTGGCTGCTGGGACGAGTGTTGTTCGTCTACCCGCAGGAAAACACTCTTGCGCAGAGCGGTTCGGGCGTGATTGCCTTTGCAGGGGTAATTCTCGTCTATGGCGCCAGCGAGTTGATAGAGGGATACGGGTTTCTCGCCGTGTTCGTCTTTGGACTGGTTCTGCGCAGGATCGAGCAGGATCATGAATATCACGGCAGACTGCATTCGTTTTCAGCGGCGCTCGAACATTCGGTCACTGCGGTCCTTCTGGTATTGCTCGGCGGCGCGCTCCCTACGATCCTGCCCTATCTGCAATGGCGCGATGTAGCTTTGGCCCTTTCATTTCTATTGCTTATCCGGCCCGGTTTCGGACTGCTGGGTCTGATTGGCTCTGCACAGCCCATGCGTGAGCGCGCGTTCATCGCGTTCTATGGAGTGCGCGGATTAGGGTCGATCTATTACCTCGCTTATGCCGCCGGGCAGATTGAGATGATCAACGAAGAAAGGCTGTGGGCGATCACATGCTTTACGATTGTGGCATCGACAGTAATCCACGGTTTCAGCGCGAGCACACTGGTGCGCAGGGTGACGAAACCCGCCCCAGCCTGACGAACGGCAGCAGGATGGACGGCGCCATCGAGCAGACGGCGGCCGCGGCACCAATCATTCTCCTGCGGGAGGATCTTCCTGCGTGTTCTCGATATCCTCGTCGATGCTTTGCGCCATTTTCTGGATGCGCCGTTCTGCATTTTCGTATCGGTCGTCGAACGCATCACGCCTTTCGCCCATGATCCACAGCGCGGCCAGGCAACACAGCGTGACCGCTATCAGGATTACAAGCGGCCTGCGCATCAGTAGTCCTTGCGATAGCGAATGTTCGCGTTTGTGCCGACCGTGCCGCCCGCCTGGCTCAAGACGGAGAGAGCCGGTGTCAGGCTGATTTCAAGCTGTGTCGCGGTAAAGCCGCGGGCGTCCGTGATAACCTCGATATAGATATCATCGGTGATGTATTGGCCGGCGGCAAGAGAAGTGCCCCGACCCGAGGTTTCATCGGGACCCAGAATACGCAGCCGGTCGATACCCGAAATCGAGCGCAATTGGCCCAAGGGATTGAGACCACCTCCCGATCCACGCAGCGAATTCAGCGACGCGGCAAGCTGCACCGCCTGGATCGTGGACAGATTGCCGACCGAATTGCCAAACAGGATACGCGAGACGATCTCATCCTGCGGCAGACCGGGCGTGCTGGAGAAAGCAATCTGCGGATTGAACGCCTGTCCGCTAACGTTCACATTCACCGTCACGTCGTCGATAGCCTCGGTCGCCTGCAACACGATTGTCGGGTCAAGCGTCCTGCCGCCGGTGAAGCGCACTCGCCCTTCCCTCAGCTCAAACGATCGACCGGCAAAGCCGAGCGTCCCGCGTATCAGATCGACGCCGCCGGACATGCGCGGTTGTGCGCTGGTCCCGCCGATCTTGATATCGGCGCTCCATTCACTCTCAAGCCCCATGCCGGAGACATACAGCCGCTCCGGCGCGACAAGGTCGATGTCGAGGCGGAGCTGTTCGAACAGTCCTGCAGACGGCGTTGCAGGTTCATCGCCGGTGACGCGCGGGCGACCGCGCGGCGGCTTGAACCGGACGCCGGTGAGTTCGGGCACCTGCTCGGAACCCTGACGGATAACCTGATAACGGGTTTCGGGCAGCAGGATACGGCCCGAAAGCAGCGCTGTCTGCCCGGCGCTCTTTGTCAGCGCCAGCGTTCCGGTCGCCCGCGTCGCAATCGCCTCGCTGCGGGCCAGATCGGCGTTCTGAAGATCCACCCGCACATCCATCGGGTATCCGCTATCGGCCGCCAGACTTATAAAGCCCGATGCCTTTACCGTGCCGTCACCCGCCACGGCATCGAGCTGCTCGATCTCAAGGCGATCACCGCTGAACTGGCCGCGCAAGGCGATGTTGCTGAGCCGGGTACCGTAGGTCTGGTTTTCATAGGTCAACTTGTTGGCGCGGATGATCCCGGAAAGCTTCGGACTGGATACGCGTCCCGAGAAATCTGCCGCGACGCCAATGGCTCCTGAAAGGCGCTGATCCGGCTGTCCGGCCAGAGAGAACAGCGTATCGGCAGGGCCGTTATAGCGGATACCCCCGCCAAGCGGTGCCTCCATCAGACGCGTCACCCACGGCCCGCTGCCGGGGGGAAGCGGGGTGAGGGCGGCGTTCATCCGCCCGATCACACTGCCGCGCCGCCGAATGACCGCGCGCGCTGCGCCGCCGGTCGGCTGCAACTGACCCACGAAGTTCACATTCACGGCCTGGCTGACCGATACAGACGTTGTGCGGGTGAAATCATTGATCGTCATGCGCGCGTCGGCGGTTGGAAAAGCGTTCGGGCTGGTCTGCGCAAAATCGAGACTGCCCGTTGCCGAACCACCCAGGCCAAGGCCGGGAACGAAGGCGTTTGCAATCGCCAGATCAAGCGAGTCAAGGCGGCTCTGAATCTTCAGCCCCTTGCCATATTCCCCGGCAAGCCGGACGCTGCCCTGACCAAAGTCGATCGCTGTCGGCAGCAATTCATATGAGCCATCGCCCGGCACGATACGCGCCGGAGAGGTGGTCTTGAAGGCGATACCGCGCACCTTGCCCTGCACCGATGCGCGCCACAGATCAGGCAGCAGATCGGCATTGGCTGCCACGCGGAATGGCACGCCGCTTGTTCCCTCGGCGAGCAGTTTGGCAGTGCCCCGCCCGTCACGATAATTGACCAGCGCGCGCAAGGCGTTGATGTTGACTGCACCGTAATCCGTGTTGGCCAGCTGGATATCGGCCGCCACCTGCGGGCGATCGTACAGCACCACTTCGGCATCGATAATCGCTGCACCGATCCTCAGGTTTGCAGGGCCTGGCAGAACGGTGTTGTTGGCGCGCAGATTGATGATCGCGGACTGATACTTGCCGGTCGCCCCGAGCCGAACGATGCCGCCAAGACCGCGCCCGTTTGCGTCGAGTTGCCCCACGAACGGCCCGGCTGCGCTTTGGCGAACCTGTCCGGAGAGCGCGATGCCGGCGAAATCGGCGCGATTGATCGTCATCGACAGCGGACCGCGCGCGGTGGCGACTGTTACGTCCGCAGCGAACCCACCGTAATCGGTCTGACCCGTAGCATCGATCCGGTAATTGCCGTTATCGCCTCTGATTTGCGCAACGACATCGGCCAGCCCGACGCCCAGACCCGGCCTTGCTGCCTTAACCGTCGCGCGCGGGCTGGTAACGGTGCCGGTCAATTGCAGGCCCACCGGCCCATAGGTTTCGGAAATACCGCTGGCGACCAAGTCGATCTGGCCCTCGGCGGAATAGGTTCCGCGGCCATCGACCACGCGCAGCAGCGGCGCGTTCAGCCTGACATTGGAGAACCGCGCAATTCCATCGCTGCCATAGGCCACATCAGCCGAAGCCGCGAGATTGCCCCCCAGGAAATTGCGCACGCTTTCGTTGGAAAGACTGGTCGATCGCGTTCGCACCTTGCCTGCCAGCGCAAACCCGCCGTTGCTCGCGTTTTTCAGGTCGACATCGGTTTCGATGTTGAAAGTGCCAACGCTTTCGACCCGGTAATTGTCGATCCTGCCATCGATTGCGCCGGTGTAGAGGCCGGTGGATGTGTCAGCTATCAGGATCAGCCCTGCATCGATCCGGTCGGAGCGGATACGCATATTGTCAGACAAGATGCGCGTGCCGTCGATAGCGAGGTCTCCGTCCAGACGGATGTTGGCAAGCGAACCGCCCGCCACAGTGTCCAGCCCGGTGATCCGCGTTGCCGTTGCCTCAACGGGGATCACGATCCGGTCAGCGTCGACACGCGCATCGCCCTGAGCGCGAAGCCCCTGCACGCCCATATCGTTTATCTCCACGCGGTCAGCACGAATATCGTATCCGACCTGCGGCGTCGCAAATGCTCCATTGAGCTTGAGCTGCGCGCGCAGTCCGCTCCCGCGCAGATTGGGCGCGATGGTGGATGGTTCGAGCAGAACGAACGAAGCCGTGACATCTTTGAAGCTGTTATCCGACAGATCGAGCCCGCCATTGGCCGACAGGTTGAATGCATCGCTGGAAACTCTGCCCTCAACGGTAGCGGCGCGGTCCGCCAGAACCGCGGAAAGATCGATCTGCGTCCGCTCACCCAGCAGGCTGGCGGTCGAAGGCGGGGCGAGACCGCCAAGCATCAGCGGGCCGCTGACCCCGAACGTCCCGTCACGTGCGGTCAGCCGAACATCGGCAAGCGGCTCTCCGGCCAGTTGCGCGGTCATGGTGCCTGCCCACTTCGCCCAGTCACCCTTGCCCGAAAGCTTCACCGACAAAGGCTGCGTCAATCCGGCGAGCGCAGCAATCACACCGTCAGGGGGAGCATCGAGATCGAGTGCAAGTGAGAGAACATTGTCATCGGGGACCGCATCAATGCTGGCCGCGATCCGGTCCCCGCCCTTCAACCCGTCTGCGGCCACGGTTGCGCCGTTGAAATCGACCTTTGCCCGGCGGTCGGCGATGTGCGCCTCGCCCGAAAGCGTGGCCACCCGGCGCTCGCCAGAGACAGGCGCTTCTGCGATGAACCGGCTCACCTCGAACCGGTCGATGTCGATATCATAATCCGGCAACAAGGGATCGTCGGTCGGCGGGGTTTCGAGCAATTCCGGGAGGCGTTCCAGCACAGCTGTCTGCGCGGTCAGCGCGTCGATATCTATGTGTCCGTTGATGAAAGCGAACGGATGCCAATCCACCACCACTTCGGGCGAGCGCAAGAAAATGCCTTTTGGATCGGAAACCGTCAGTCCCCGGATCCGCATCACGCCATAGATCGACCCGTCGATCGCCTCGATCCCGATGACCAGCCCGTTCTCGAATTCCAGCGCCTCAATCTGGCCCTTGATGAAATTGCGGCCCGGCCCGGTGTTGAGCCCTGCGACAAGGATCGCGATCACCACAATCAGTGCGACAACAATGCCGAGCGCGATCTTGGCGACCCGTCGCGGCCACGTGGGCGCGGCGCTTTTTGTGGCGGTGTCGCCCGTCATGGCCGGAATATACTCCGCCATCAAAACGCCTGCCCGATAGATATGTAGATATTGATGAGGCTTTCCCCGTCGCGCCGCCCGATCGGGGTCGCAAGGTCGAGCCTGAGCGGACCGAAATTGGTGTAGAAGCGCCCGCCGAGCCCTGCGCCAAAGCGTGTGTCGGACAGGCTGGGCGTAGAGCTTTCATAGACCTGCCCGGCATCGACAAACCCGACAATGCCGAAATTGCCGAAGCGATAGCGCACTTCGGCCGCCCCTTCGACGACGCTGCGCCCGCCAATCGGCCGCAGCAGGAATGGAGAGGCCGTCTCTTCGGGATCGGTGGGATCAAAGTTGGGATTGGGCTCCTCAACCTTGGGCCCGAGTTGCTGGAATCCGAAGCCGCGCACCGAGCCGCCACCTCCGCCGTAGAACCGTCTTGAGGGGGCAATATCCTCTCGCGCTATGCCCTGGATCGTACCGACGCGCACTCGACCTGCAAGGACAATGGAATCGCCGACCGGGTAATAGGCCGAACCGTTCACGATCGCGCGTGCATAGGGGCTGAAACCATCCTGAAGCGAACCTTCGGGCTGGATCAGGGCGGTGACGCGGAAACCACTGGTCGGGTTCAGCAGATCGTCCGATGTGTCAAAGCCAACCTGCCCGGTCAGCGCGCCGATGAAATACGTACGGTCCACCGTCTCGCGAAGGTCGAAGTCGAAATCCTCCTCGATCGTTGCGATCACTTCTGCGCCGTATGTGTATGTCAGCCGTTTCTGCCACAACGGGGTGGAGACATAGCTGACCTGCGTGCCCAGACGCCCGGTAAAGGCCTCGAACGCGGCGAAGTCGGACCTCAGCAGGTTCAAACCGACTTCAAATGTGCGGTCGCGCTGACCTGCGTTCGCGCGACGAAAACTCACTCCGGCGCCCTGCTCCTGCGTCCCCGCGACGACCGAGGCAGCTAACGCACCCTCAGGCGGAAACAGGTTGCGATGGGTCCAGCTGCCTTGCAGGGTAAAGCCCTGTCCGGTGCCAAATCCGACACTGCCGGCAATCGTTCGCGGAGGTCCGGCCTCCTGCTCAACCGCTATCGTTACAAACTCCGTATCGTCGCCAGCACTCTCCCCGGTGCGCTGAGGCACGACCGAGACGGTGTTGAAGAGCCCGGTCGCAACCAAGGCCTGCCGCAGATCATCAACCATCCGGCTGTCATACAGTTCGCCGCGATCAAACCGGGCAAGAACACCGACATGCTCGGCATCGAAGGCGAGGTTGCCGCTGGTTTCGAACCCGCCGAAACGGGCTCGCGGTCCGACCGTAACCGGGAGCGTGTAAACACCGTCAATCGTCTGCTGATCGAGCAGGATGTCACGCTGTCCTACCTCGGCAAACGGATAACCGGTCTGAGGCAAGGCGACGCCCACCTGCGCCTCTGCGCCTTGCACGCGCGCAGCGATAATCGGTTCATCAACCTGGAGGGCCAGATTGTTCGCGATCAGATCGGGTGGGACAGTCGGATCGGCCTCGATCCTGATTTCGGCAAAAGTGTATCGTTCGCCCGGCATCACATCGAGCACGGCGGTCAAGGGCTGGCCATTTACCTCCTGCGACCGATCGATCCGAGTGGTGACCTTGGCGTCGTAGAAGCCTTCTGAGCGCAGGATGCGTTGCATCAGGGCGCTGTCCTCGGTCAGCCGCGCGGCCAGCATCGCAAGATTTGCCGCCTTGCCGTCTGCACTTTCAAGCGCTGAGAAACCCTCGAAAGTCGAAGCGAGATTGACATCCGTGGCCTCATCGGCAGCCTCGAGCCCGTTAATGACGACGCCGTATTTGACGACGAGAATCTCCTCGTCGGTCTCGCCTTCGGCAAACTCGACTTCGCGGACTTCGAAAGTCTCAATCGGCGATAACGGTTTGGCGAGTTCAGCATCCCGAATGGGCGCGTCACCGATCTCTTCGATCAGATCGCCATCCGCAAGTTCGGGAAGCCTGAGCGGAGCGCCTGCCCCCGCTTCGGGTTCGGCATCGCCCTGCTCGGCGGCGAAGCGCCGTTCGAAATCCTCGATCGATTCCAGTTCGACACCCAACTCAGGATCTTCGGCGTCGAGAGAAGGTATCTCTGAGGCAAACTCTTCGTCCGAAATGATCGGATCGACATCGGGAAGCGTTGCGTTTTCTGGCGGAGGCGGGGCGACTGTCCCCGGCTCCAAGGTGCCCGCCGGCGCTGACAATTCAGTCTGGTCAGTATCGCCGCCAGCCCCATTATCCTGCGCGGACAGACCTTGCGCCAACAGCAGCGCGGAGACCGAGCTGCAGGAATACAACCACCGCCTGCGTTGCGAGCAGGAACCTGTTCTGCATTCTGCCATTGTCATCACACGACCCGGATTATTACAAAACCACAATCGTTTGTGGCATTTGAGGTTCCCGCAATGGTATCTAGGATTGATGAACCAAAACAGGACGCGGCAGGCGACGACGCCCGTGAAACCGCCCTGATAGCGCCGCTTCATCCCGGTGCCAATGCTGGCTCGCCGCTGTCCCTACCCTTAACGGCATGGGCCCAGATCGGTAAACGCCTGTGGGTCATGGCAGGGTTTCACAACCTGTCACTGCTGGCTGCGGGAACGGCCTTTTTCGCGTTTCTCGCGCTCACACCCCTGCTGGCCGCGACCGTGATGGTTTACGGCCTGCTCGGCGATCCAACCTCGGTGCAAAGACAGATGGAGACGATCATCACCGTGGTCCCGGCAGAGGTCGCGTCGGTGATTGAAGGCCAGCTCCTGGGCGTCGTCACAACCAGTGCAGGGGTCGCCGGGGTGACGCTTATCGTGTCAATCACGCTGGCAATCTATGGCGCGATGCGCGCGGCCACGGGCCTGATCGGCGCGCTCAATATCATCAACACAGAGCGCGAAAGCCGCGGATTTTTCTCGGTCACTCTGCGAGCAGCCCTGCTGACGATTGCAACGCTGTTCATCACCCTTACCGGACTCGTCAGCGGCGGGGTCGTCGCATGGCTGCAATTGCAGACCAGCATTTTCATCGGGCCGCTGGCGGAGACGATCTATCAATTGCTGGCATGGGCTGTGGCGATGGTGCTGGGCACCACCGGTTTTGCCCTGATCATGCGGTACGGGCCGGACAGACGCGCGGCGAAATGGCGCTGGCTTTCCCCCGGAGCAATATTGGCAACGTTTGCATGGGTGGCGGTATCGTTCGGCCTGTCGCTCTATGTGCAATATGTCAGCGATTACAATGCGACCTATGGTTCGCTTTCAGCGGTTGTCGTCTTCCTCATGTGGCTGTTTCTGACATGCTACGCCATTCTGATCGGAGCCTTGCTCAATGCAGAGCTGGAACGCCAGACATTGGTCGATTCCACCACCGGTCCTGACCGACCGATGGGTGAACGCGGCGCGGTGCTTGCCGATACCGCGACAAACGCCGTTCCCGATCTGAAAACTCTCGAGCTCAAGCGCAGTCGCCACGTTGCGCAAATGCTTCCCGAGGGCTCGGTCGAATGATCTACTCGCAGGTGGGGTGGCGCTGGCGACCTTGCGCGTGGACCGGGAAGCGCAACGATGAGCCTGTGCAAGCAGAATAAGGGTTGACCCTCAGGGTATCGAGATATTTCTCGACGGCCCCCGCCTCAATCTTCTTAAACCCTCAATCTTCGTAAACCCTCAATCTTCGTAAACGATGCGCACGGCCCGCGCCGCCGCCTCTGCCAGATCGCGGGCGGCGGCGGTGGTGTCGGCCAGCGCCAGCGCAACTCCCATGCGCCGCCACGGGCGCGTCGTCGGTTTGCCGAACAACCGCACGTCGACGCGCGGGTCAAGCGCCAGCGCATCGGCCAGCCCGTCATAATGGAACCGGTCGGCGTCTGGCTCAGAATCCCCCGAAGCCAGGATCACCGCCGAGGCGCCGGGCATGACCGCAATCGCATCGGGCACCGGCAGACCGAGGATCGCGCGGGCGTGCAGATCGAATTCGGACAGAGCCTGCGTGGCGAGTGTCACCATGCCGGTATCGTGCGGGCGCGGGGACAGTTCTGAAAAGATCACGTCATCGCCCCGGACGAAGAATTCGACCCCGTACAAACCCCATCCGCGCCCCTTGCCCTGTAACGCCTCCACCACGGTCGCCGCCATCGCCTGCGCCTGATCGAGCGCGGCAGGAGACATCGCGGCGGGCTGCCAGCTTTCCTGATAATCGCCGCGTTCCTGCCGGTGGCCGATTGGCGGGCAGAATGTCATGCCGCCTGCATGGCGCACTGTCAGCAGGGTGATTTCATAGTCGAAGGCGATGAATTCCTCGACGATCACGCGCGCCCGGTCGCCGCGCATATTGGCGACGGCGTAATTCCACGCATCCTCGAGCCCGGCAGCGTCCGCGACCTTGCTCTGGCCTTT
>JBBRVR010000034.1:0-29950 GCA_038246695.1 Sphingomonadales bacterium | reverse complement strand
ATTCAGCAAGGTTGCGCCAATGCGTTGTCGCTGAAATGCGATCGCGACGCTGAGTTCATGCAGATGCACCTCGCGCCCGATGCGGCGCGCAGCGGCAAATCCGATCACGCGATTGGCGCTGGTCGCGGTCAGACAGTGGCGCTGGCGGATCATCTCACGGTATTCGTCCGCACTGCGGCTGGGAGGGATAGGCACGTCTCTGAGGCTCGGCTCATTCGCCAGCAATTGCGCGGCATCATCCTCAACCGTGTGAAAAGCCTCGGCATCCTCAACCCGTGCAAGCCGCAGCGACCAGTCGGTGCGAGCACTCACTCCTCGGTCCGTATCAGCACCGTCTCACCCAGCAGCAGGAACAGCGCAAACGGCGCCCAGGCCGCAAGAAAAGGCGGATAGCCGCCAAAACTGCCCATCGCGAGCGCGGCATTATCGACCACGAAATATGCAAAACCCAGTGCCATCCCGATGATCGCCCGCACGAACAGCTGGCCCGACCGCGCAAGGCCGAAGGCAGCGATAGACCCCAACAACGGCATCAACAGCGCCGACAGTGGCCCGGCGATGCGGTGCCACCATTTCGCCCGCATTTCGGAGGTGCGCCGGCCCAGAACCTCAAACGCATCGATGGTTTGCGACAGCTCGAAAAAACCTTGCCCGTCAGGATCGACCGATTGCACGTCGATCCGCTCGGGCGTCAGCGTCTCGCCCACCACCAGCGTCGCCAGTTTTGTGGTCTGCGCCGCTCCCACATCAAAGCGCACCGGATCCTGCAGCTGCCAGCCTGGCGCTGCATAAGTGGCGCGGGGGCTGCGCACCTGTTCAAGGATCAGCCCGCTGGGCGCTCTTTCATACCATGTGACATCGGTGAGTGTAATCGCCTCGCCCGATCCCGACAGCGCGGCAGCGGTAAGGATGTTGTCGCCATCGGTGAGATAGATGTTGGCGCGCACTCCGGTCTCACGCGGGATATCGCCATAATCAACCGCTTCCCAAACCTTTAATGAGGCATTGGCGCGGGTCACGATCCGCTCGTTAAAGGCAAAGCTGACCAGCGCAATCATCGCCGCTGTCAGCAACAGCGGGGCCAGCACCTGATGAGCGGAAAGCCCCGCCGCCTTCATCGCCACGACTTCGCTGTTCTGATTAAGCGTTACCAGCGTAATCAGTGTTGCCAGCAGAACGGAATAAGGCAGGAAACGCGAAACCAGCTGGGGCGCTCGCAAGGTCACATACCGCCAGATTTCCCCCTGGCCGTTACCCTCCACTGACAGGATATCGCCCGACTTGCTCAGCAGGTCGAGCATCATTAACACCAGTACCAGCATGACGAGCACGGCAAGGATGCGCACCACGAACAGCTTTGCGAGGTAAAGCGTCAGCGTGCGCGAGGGGAAGAAATCGAGCTGCATCGTGTGCCTATGCGCCGGTCTATTGCGCGGGCGCAAGGAGGGACGGATCATCCGGCCCTTCTTGCGTATCGTCTTGCGCCGGAACTGATGCAGGCTGACGCGCGCCGAACAGTTTGCCGATCCGTTTGCTGATCTTGGCAAAGCCGGTTTCCAGCCATCCGATCGCCTGCCCTCCGGGCACATAGGCGACCTGATAATACATCCACACGATCAGCGCGGCAAAGACCACGAATGGCACCCACAGCGCGATGATCGGATCAAACCGGCCCAGTGCTGCGATGTCTTCGCCATATTCGTTCACCTTGTGATAGGCGACCACCATTACGATAGAGACGAACACGCCCAGCGCGCTGGTTGATCGCTTTGGCGGGATTGCCAGCGCCACCGCCAGCAATGGCATAAGCGTCATCATCATCACCTCCACCAGCCGGAAATTGAAGCTCGCTTGGCTGGCATCGCGCTGTTCCACGTCGGCGTTGTTGCTCCACCCCATTCGCAACAGTTCGGGAAGGATGTATTCGCGGGTCTCGTTTCCGCGGGACCGGAACTTTTCAATGGCGGGCAGGTCGATCGGCAGATCATGGCGGCTGAAACTGAGCACGCGCGGGGTCTTGCTGCCCGTATCCTGCACGATGGTGCCTTCGGTCAGGCGCAGGATGATCGTATCGGGATTGTCGCTGGTGGAGAGGAAAGCGCCCTCGCGTGCGCTGATCGACAGCACCTGACCGCGCGAATTGGAGACCCGGGCAAAGATGCCCTTCAGCTTGCGCCCCTCGTCCTCGCTCGCCTCGATCCGCAGGGCCATGCGGTCTGCCAGCGTCGTGAACTCGCCAACCTTGATCGAGGCGCCCAGCGCGCCCGATCGCAGTTCGAATTCCATTTGCTCGTAATAGTACCGGCTGATCGGCTGGATATAAAATACCAGCGCGACATTGACCGCGACCAGCGCCAACGTGATCGCATAGGGCACACGCAGCAGCCGCCAGTAAGACAGGCCGACCGCGCGCATCGTATCAAGTTCGGATGAGGTCGCGAGTTTGCGAAATGCGAGCAGAATGCCAAGCAGCAGGCCCAGCGGGATCGCCAGACTGGCATATTCCGGGATCAGCGCGCCCAGCATCTTGAACACCACGCCTACCGGCCCGCCTTCTACCGCGACAAAATCGAACAGGCGCAGCATCTTGTCGAGCAACAACAGCGACGCCGCAAGCGCGAACACGCCCAGCATCGGCACGATTACCAGCCGGAAGATATAACGGTCGATACTGGGGATGAATTTGAACACGCTTCGTCCCGGCTGCTGCATTGTCGGCGCGGGTTGCTCCCGCGCAGCTTGTGATGATGGGCCGCTTCCTAGCTCGAAATCAGGGTCGCGTCATGGGATATCGATGACTACCAGAACCGGCTGCCCGGGATGCCCTTGAACGGGCCCGCTTCATACTGGCTGATCCAGCCGCCATAGAAACCGCCGGGCTGGGGCGTGATGACTTCCCCATCGACCATGCATTGGTCAAACGGTTCGGGATAAAAGGCGAGGTAATCGCTAATGCAGGCAAAGCCGGGCGTCGGTTCGGCATAGGACCATGCGCCTGCTTCGATCCGTTCATCGCCGATCACAATATCCGAATAGCGCGCCTGACCCTTCCATTCACAGATCGTTCGCCGCGGATTGGCCTTAAGGTGGTCCATCATAACATCCTGAGGGGGGATGTAATATGTCGGCGGATGGCTGGTTTCCAACGTCCGCCAAGCCGCACGGCTATCGACCAGCGCGATGCCGCGATGAATGATCTGGATGCGACGATCGGTCGGCTCGGCGATGGCGGGGCGCGGATAGTCCCACACGCTCTCCTGTCCGGGTCCGGGGCGATCCGGCTCTGGGTGGCCGAACAGGCTCACGCCGCGTTGCCCATCAGGCTTTTTCGAGGGTGCATTGCAACGGGTGCTGGTTCTGCTTGGCAAAATCCATCACCTGATTGACCTTGGTTTCAGCGACTTCGTAAGTGAATACCCCGCACACGCCCACGCCCTTTTGATGGACATGCAGCATCACGCGGGTCGCTTGTTCCAGGTCCATGCCAAAAAAGCGTTTGAGGACCATCACTACGAACTCCATCGGCGTGTAATCATCGTTCAGCAACAGCACCTTGTACTGACTAGGCTTTTTGGGTCGGGTCCGGGTTTTGGTGGCGATGCCGATTTCACTGTCACCGCCATCTTTGCCGCCATCGCCGTCCCGGTCTCCATCCCCTGCACCGAGCACGTCCGCAATCACCAGTACGGCGCGCGGGTTGAGCAGGAGCGGGTCATCGGGAAAATCGCAGCGATTCATATCCACGTCATTATGGGAGTCGTTTGCCGTACCGCAAGGGAAACAGGTCCAAATGCGGCGGAACCCGAATAAAAAGGGCCGAACGATCCGCGATGGGATGTTCGGCCCTTGCGCTTTTCAGCGCGCTTTCATGAACCGGGTTTGGGAGAGAGAGGAGAGGCCCGGTCCAGAAACTTTATATTTGATGCTTACGCAGCCTTCGAGATTTTCTCGGCAGCAACGCTTACGCGGTTCGAAATCGGCGCGAAGGCATCGTTGTAGAGCTTCATGATGGTTTCGGTGCGCTGCGAACCGAACGAGACGAGCGCGTCGAAGTTGCGACGCACGATTTCGCCCTGGAGCTGCATCAGTTCGGTCGGCGACTTGACGGCAACAACCTTCTTGGCGTCCTGCGTCACGGTCTCGACAACGGCCTTGCCGGTCTGAACGTCCGAACGCACGATTTCCTGCGCGCCGGCGAAGAAGATCTTGCCGCTTTCAACGACAGCTTCGACATTCGCCTTGCTGAATTCACCCATTTCGCCAGCGAATTCGCCGGTCTTGGCGTAAGCGGACTTTACGCGCGTCTGCACGTCAGCGGCCATTTCCTTAGTCTGGGCGGTGATGTCGGTGTTCTTTGCAGTAGCCATGATGGTATCCTTGAGCTTGGTAATGGGATTGGTGGTTGCGGTCGCGCCAGTCTTCGCAGAGGTCTTGGCTGCAACCTTGACAGGGGTCTTTTTCGCAGGTGCCTTCTTGACCGGAGCTTTCTTTGCAACGGCTTTCTTGGCGGGGGTTTTGGCCGGGCCGACCTTTTTCGCGGCGGCGCGCTTGGCCGGAGCCTTCTTCGCGACGGGCTTCTTTGCCGGAGCCTTTTTGACAGGAGCGGTGACCGCTTCCTTCACGGCATCGGCACTCGCTGCGGGCTTCGGCGCATCGGCTTCCACAGCGTCGGCGACGTTCGCGGCGATGGTCTTTTCAGACGCTTTCTTCGATGCAGCAGCTTCGGCGTAAGCCTTGTCGGCTGCGGCGTCGATCTTCGATTGGGTTGCGGCTTCAGCCATAATGTCCTCGCTTAATGTTGCAGTGCACAAAATAGGCATTGCAGACGCGAAGTCAAGCTTTTTGTGCGGTGCACAAAAACTCGTCAGTACCTTGAAAAATCGAAGATATCAGCACTCGTATTGCGAAAAGTCCGCCAGCACGCGGTGAAAAATCTACCGCGTTTTGACGTATCGACCCGGTGCATCCTCGATCACGATGTCGCCGCGACCGCCCGGTTTGCGTTTGCCTGTGGCGGGCACTCTTGCGCTGTCCTGACCTTCAAGCCATTGCAGCCAGTGCGGCCACCAGCTGCCCGGATGCTCTTCTGCACCTTCGACGAACTTATCGAGACTGGCTGCGTGAGGATCGCCGAGCCAATACTGGTATTTGTTCGCCGACGGCGGATTGACGACGCCGGCAATATGGCCCGACCCGGCGAGCACAAATTCAAGCGGCCCCTTGAAATGATCGGTCAGTCGCCAGACACTTTCCGCCGGAGCAATGTGATCTTCGCGTCCGGCCTGCACATATGACGGCGTGGTCACTTGCGTGAGATCGATCGCCGTCCCGTCGGCCTCCATCGCATCGGGCACCACCAGTTTGTTGTCGCGGTACAGATCGCGCAGGTAATCGTTGTGCCAGCGCGATGGCAGGTTGGTCACATCGCCGTTCCAGTGCAGCAGATCGAAAGCGGGATAGTCTTCGCCCAGCAGGTAATTGTTGACGACATAGTTCCAGATCAGATCCTTGCCGCGCAGCGCGTTGAAGGCGGCAGCGAGGTATCGCCCGTCGACATAGCCCTGCGGCGACAGCTTGCCGATCATCTCGAGCTGCGCATCGTCGATGAAATTTCTGAGATCGCCGCTGCGTTCAAAATCGACCTGCGCTGTAAAAAAGGTTGCGCTATTGACCTTGTCGGCTTCGCCCCGGCGGGCAAGGATCGCCAGCGTTGCAGCCAGCGTGGTGCCCGCGACACAATATCCGATGGCGTGGACGCTGGGCGCTTTGAGCCGGTCGCGGATGTGGTCGATCGCATCCATCTGCCCGCGGATGTAATCGTCCCAAACGACCTCGCTCATGCTTTCATCGGCGGATTTCCAGCTGGCGACAAACACCGTGATACCCTGATCCACGGCCCATTTGATGAAGCTTTTCTGCGGGGTCAGATCGAGAATGTAGAACCGGTTGATCCACGGCGGGAAGATCACCAGCGGGACCGCCAGCACATCTGCGGTCGAGGGGCTGTACTGGATCAATTGATACAGCGGCGTTTCGTGCACCACCTTGCCCGGTGTCGCGGCGAGGTTTTCACCCAATGTGAATGCGTGCGGATCGGTATGAGTGAGCTGGCCGCGCTTCAGATCGTTGATGAGATACTGCATTCCGCGGACAAGATTCTGGCCGTGTGTCTCGACGGTGCGCTTCATGACTACCGGATTTGTCAGGATAAAATTGCTGGGGCTCATCGCCTCCGCCAGAGCATCGACCGCGAATTGAAGCTGACGGCGCTTCTCCGTGTCGAGCCCCTTCATTGCCTTTACTGACTGGCGGAAATATTCGGTCAGCATCAGATACGTCTGATGCAGCAGCGCAAAGGCGGGATGCTCGGCCCACGCCGGGTCGGAAAACCGGCGGTCCTTTTTAGGCAGATCGGGCAGGGTGGGAACGGTTGCGCCATCCCCCGATGTCGTTCCGGGCAGACTGTTGGCCATCCGGCCGAGCACGCCGGTCCATACCTCGAACGAATCCTTGGCGAGCTTCACCTGCGCTTCCATCAACCCTTTGGGCATTTGCTGGACCATGCTTTGCGAGATCACCAGCCACTGCGCCGGATCGAGCAGGCTTTTGGCTCCGCCCATGGCTCCACTGGCGACTTTCTGGCCTGCCTCGCGCGCCTGATGGCTTACGAATTCCAGCCACATCTGCTGCAATTGCGCGCCAGCTTTCGCCCATTCGCCCAGATCGCCAGCATCGAAGCCGGCGGTGAGACCGGCAGGGAAAAGCCCTTTTGCCGATGAGTCTTCGTTGCCTTTGCCAGACGGCAGCGTGCCCATGAACATCGCGCGCATCGCCTCGTTGTTCATATCAAAACCACCCATGTCGAACAGGGGAGAATTGAACAGCGCGCTGGAGGCTTGCATTTCATTCACCGGGCTTTCCGGGTCGTTGGCGGGGTCTTTGGCCATGATGTTCAAGCTCCTGCGGCATTGTCTGCCCGGCTGGTTTCTGGTGTGTCACGATCTTCCGCGACCGCTCGCCTTACACCTTAGCGAAAACGCCTTCCCCTAGCGACCGATAATGCCCTATGGCAATGTTGCGTGAATGATAGTTTTGTTGCGCAAATTGTGGCAGGGCAAGCAATGAACGACCAGTTTTATCGGATGAAGCGGCTCCCGCCTTATGTCATCGCGGAAGTGAACGCGATGCGGCATGCTGCGCGTCTGGCCGGGCAGGATATCATCGATCTGGGAATGGGCAATCCTGACCAGCCGCCGCCGCAGCATGTGATAGACAAGCTGTGCGAGGTCGCGGCCAAGCCGGATGCGCATGGCTATTCCCAGTCAAAGGGTATTCCTGGTCTGCGCCGCGCCCAGGCGAATTACTATGGCCGCCGGTTCGAGGTCGATCTCGATCCGGAAACCGAAGTGGTCGTTACGATGGGCTCCAAAGAGGGGCTGGGCAGCCTTGCCACCGCGATCACGGCTCCGGGCGATGTGGTGCTGGCCCCGAACCCTTCCTATCCGATCCACACATTTGGCTTTATCATTGCCGGTGCGACAATCCGCTCCGTCCCCACGACGCCCGATGAGGAATACTGGCGCTCGCTGGAGCGGGCAATGAACTTCACCGTGCCGCGCCCCAGCGTGCTGGTGGTCAGTTACCCCTCCAACCCGACGGCCGAAACGGTCGAGCTGGCATTCTATGAACGGCTGGTGGCGTGGGCCAAGGAAAACAAGGTCTGGGTGCTGTCCGATCTTGCCTATTCGGAACTCTATTTCGACGGCAAACCAACCCCTTCGATCATGCAGGTGAAGGGCGCAAAGGATGTGGCCGTTGAGTTCACCAGCATGTCGAAAACCTATTCGATGGCAGGCTGGCGGATGGGCTTCGCCGTTGGCAACCGCCAGTTGATCGCGGCGCTGACGCGGGTAAAATCGTATCTGGATTATGGCGCGTTCACCCCGATACAGGCCGCTGCTTGCGCCGCGTTGAATGGGCCGCAGGACATCGTTGAGAGCAACCGCGAACTGTATCGCCGCCGTCGCGATGTGATGGTCGAGGCGTTCGGCCGGGCGGGCTGGGATGTCCCATCACCTGCGGCCTCGATGTTCGCGTGGGCACCGCTGCCGCCGGCCTTGAAGGATATGGGAAGCCTTGAGTTTTCCAAGCAGTTGTTGACACAGGCACACGTCGCGGTTGCGCCGGGCGTTGGATATGGGGAAGACGGCGAGGGTTTTGTTCGCATCGCAATGGTCGAAAACGAGCAGAGGCTGCGACAGGCGGCGCGCAATATCAAGCGGTTCCTGTCTTCGCTGGGGGTCAACAGTTCTGCTGCTTAAAGGTGCGCACTGCGTCTTGCGTGCTTAATTTCCATGAACTGTATTTTTCAGGAGCCAATCGCTTTTGTAGGCTTTAGGTTTGATAGAGCACATTCGCGATTCAGGAGGATAACATGGCGCAAAGCGCGTCCCGGCCTCTGACGACAAGACAAGCCGCGGTCATGGAGAAAATCGATCGACGCACGCCGATCAAGGTGATTGCTCAAGAACTTGGTGTATCGGAGACGCGCATTAATCAGCACATCCGAGCGCTGAAGGATATTTACGAAGTCGGCAATCTTGGCGATCTTGTCGAGGAATACAGGGCCGGTCTTAAACTTGAGGAAACCGCAAGAGCGCCATTGAATGACGGCGGCGACTTCGAGCAAAATCGGCCAGATACACCTTCGGACACGGAATTGAGGGGAGCTTCATTGAGCATTCCTGAGGTGCCTGCGACGGTGATTGGATTCGAGAAAGAATTTCGGGAAAGCGCAGCAAGCGCCGAGATGAATGATACCCCGCCGATGATCGAACGCGCCCCTTTGCCAAAGCTGGAGGAGCCCCGGTTGGTGCCTAGGTTGCTCGATGGCCAGCACGCCGTTATCCTTCGGCTTGCGGCGATCACAGGGATTGCATTCGGCGTCCTTGCTGCTGTGGTTCTGACAATGACGGCCGCCATAGCCATCAGCAAAGCGCTGGACGGTCGTGCCGAAATACCCGTTGACGAGAATGGCCTTGTCTGAGGAGCGCATGGTGGTGATGAGACCACGTTCATGACTGATCCCGTCAGCATCGTTGCTTCGGTTCTCAGCAAATTGATCCGTATATCCCGAGCACATTCGCCTGCCATGTCGCCCGACTTTAAGGAAACACCGCTGCGAACAAAAACGCTCGAGGGGTCGGGACCGTTTGACTGCAGCGCATCCATCAAATGCTCTCAGTAATCTTCTCCGAATACCGACCTTTGGTCCAAGATGTGCTGGCACTGTCTGTGTGCCTGGCCGCGTTCATCTGGGGACGTGGCCCGGAAAGAGCGATTGCCGCCACGTGGCTGATACTCTTCGAACTGGTGGCGCGGGTTTACAGTTCATTCTTCGATGCCGGAACACGGGTCACGCAAATTGATCCGCTGATTGCAACGCAGGATGTCTTGGCCGGGATCATCTTGGTTGCAGTTGCCGTCAATGCGAACCGCAACTATCCACTCTGGATCGCCGCAATGCAGGTGCTCGCAATTACAGCGCATGTCGCGCGGGCCCTGACAGAGGCCATTACCCCGATTGCCTATATGACTATGGCGGTCGCTCCGGGATGGATTCAATTGTTCATCCTTGCTGGCGGTATTTTCTGTCACAGCAGGCGTGAGAAAAAATTCGGGCGCTACCGTGAATGGCGCGTGCCGGTGCGGTTTGGTGGACTGCTGCCCGCCAATAGCCTGAAAGCATAACGTTCGGCGAACCGCGTGGGACTGCAGCGTATATCGGGCCAAATTATTTAGACCCACTGGACTTGGGATTACTGGACTTGACGGCGTGCTTGCGTCAGTTTTGCCTGAAAGCACACCGCAATCCATCAGTCAGGCAATCTCAATGACCGACACCGCAACAGCGCCTCGAACCCTCCATTCCAACGACCGCATCGCAATCGAGCTAGAGGAAACCGGCGTTGCGCAGGTGCGCCTGACCCGGCCTGACAAGATGAACGCGCTCGATCCGGAAATGTTTGCAGCGATCATCGCTGCAGGCGACACGCTGGCGGGCCTGAAGGGGCTGCGCGCGGTCGTCCTGTCGGGTGAGGGGCGGGCGTTCTGTGCGGGGCTCGACACTTCCAGCTTCTCCCGCACACCCGAGCCGGGCGAGCCTGCGCTGACCGAGCGCGCCTATGGCAATTCGAACAAATGGCAGCAGGTCGCGATGACGTGGCGCAAGCTGGCCGTGCCTGTGATCGCAGCGGTGCACGGCGTTTGCTTTGGTGGCGGGTTGCAGATCGCGAGCGGGGCCGACATCCGCATTGTTCATCCCGAAACTCGCATGGCGATCATGGACCTTAAATGGGGTCTGGTCCCCGATATGGGTGGCTATGCCCTGTGGCGCGGTCTGGTGCGCGACGATGTGCTGCGCGAGCTGATCTATACCAACCGCGAATTTTCGGGCGCAGAGGCACTTTCGCTCGGACTTGCGACATATAACGATGCCAATCCGCTGGCCCGCGCCACTGCCATCGCGCGCGAAATTGCCGGTCGCAACCCGCATGCGATCCGCGCGGCAAAGCGGCTTGCAGCGAGTATGATCGAGCGCGATACCGATGCGATCCTGCTGGAGGAAAGCATCGAGCAGCACGCGATCATGCGCACGCCCAACCAGATCGAGGCGGTGATGGCCGGAATGCAGAAGCGCGCGCCGAAATTCGAGGATGTGTGACTAAGGCTGTTTGAGCAGGCGGCCCTATCCGAACACCGCCACGCATTGCAGCCCTTCGAGCACCTGCCCGCCGCTCGCATCCCACATGCGCAACCGCTCTGACGAATAGCCAAGATCAGCGTGGCGGCTGGAGTTCTCCGCCAGATACCACCCGTTTTCCGAGCGGGTTTCAGGATCGAGCACGTTGAACGACCAGTTGATCGAGCTGATCGGGCCGGGCCGCTGCATGATCCGCATTGCGCCCGGCGGCATGACGTCGCCCATCAGCACGAGCTTGCTCACCGGATCGAGATCATGGTCTTCGGTCAATCGCGCCCAGCGCCTGATCGTCGCGCCGTGATCGGCGTCTCTTGGCTGACCAAAGCGGATATCGAAATTGTTCTGGATGAATGCAGGTGCCTGTCCCTTCATAGCGGGGGCGGCCTGCTCGGGGCCTCCGGGCCAGTCATCGGGCGCATCGGCGGCGCGCTGTGCATTGGGCTCTCGCCCGGCTGCAAACAGCCAGAACGCGGTGAGCGCAATCTTGCCGCCCGAATGGATTTCGCTGCGCACCTGCGTAACGTTGCGACCCTGCCGGACGATTTCCGCGGTCAGTTCCACCTCCTCACCTACCGGAGCGACAAAGGCGACCTGCGCCGCGCGAAGTGGAGGCAGATCGGCAAACGCGCGCGTCGCCATTGTGTACGCGACCAGCGCGGAGGCACCGCCATACAGCGTGCGCCCCTGCATCCAGTCTTCGGCATGGGTCAGGCGGGCAGGGCCGGGGATACCGGTCACAGGTTCAAGCAGGCTTGCGATCGTCATGCTCCGCTTGTGACGCGGCGCGCGGGCGCGGTCCAGAGTGACGTTGCGTTAATTGCGCAAGTATGACGAGCAATCGGATTACGGTCCGGCCGCGTGCGCAGATAAGCACCCCCCGCCTTGCGAAGGCCATTGCCAAGCCCCTGGCGAGGCGCTAGGTGGCCGCTTCCGTTCGTGGCTGGCGATAGCTTGCGCAATCGCTGACAACGCACGGCTCGGCCCGATGGCGGAGTGGTTACGTAGAGGACTGCAAATCCTCGCACGCCGGTTCGATTCCGGCTCGGGCCTCCACACATTTCCCCCTTTTATATCAATAAGTTACGCAAAGGGAATTCTGTGCGTGAAATCACGCATTTAAAGTCGATTGCAGGCGAAATCAGACGCTCAAGAGACTGTAATCTTCAGAGGATATAGCCGAAAAAACCCATCGACTCTGCGGCGAAAAGTGCAGTGACGGTTTGGATGGAGGCGTAACTTCCGACGGCTACCTTGCGTCTTTAATCTTCGACAATTCGCGATGTCGGCGGGTTTCATTGAGCCCCGGTTGGGGCTGCATCCACCGTCGCATAAAATCTTACCGCGTGACTGTTCGCGTCTTTCTAATTGGAGAGAGCATCGCCGCAACCCGCACGGACTGGGTCGTCGCCGAGGCTCAACGCCACCGCTTCGGCAATCTTGATCCCATCCACCGCTGCCGACAGAATACCCCCGGCATAGCCCGCACCTTCGCCGGCGGGAAACAACCCCGTCGTGTTCAGGCTTTGAAGATCATCGCCCCGGGTGAAGCGGATCGGTGATGAGGTGCGCGTCTCGACACCGGTCATGACCACATCAGGGTGATCATAGCCCGGGATCTGCCGGCCGAATACGGGCAACGCCTCGCGCATCGCGGTCACGGCATAATCGGGCAGGCATTGCGCCAAATCTGTCATATGCACGCCGGGCTTGTAGGATGGCGTGACCGACCCAAGCGCTTCGGAAGGACGTCCGGCAAGGAAGTCGCCCAGTCTTTGCGCTGGCGCCTTGTAGCTTGATCCACCCGCGACATAGGCCAACGATTCCCAATGGCGTTGCAGTGCAATCCCCGCGAGCGGATCGCCGGGAAAGTCGCGCGCCGGATCAATCGCCACGACCAACCCGGAATTCGCGTTGCGCTCGTTACGCGAATATTGGCTCATACCGTTGGTGGCGACGCGGCCCTCCTCAGAAGTTGCAGCGACCACCGTGCCTCCGGGGCACATGCAGAAACTATAGACCGTCCGATCATTCTTGCAGTGGTGCGAGATATGGTATTCCGCCGCGCCAAGGATCCGATTGCCAGCGTCAACGCCGAACCGCGATTTGTCGATCCAGGATTGCGGGTGTTCGATCCTTACGCCAATCGAAAATGGCTTGGCCTCGACATAGACCCCTGCAGCATGGAGCATCGCGAAGGTATCGCGCGCGCTGTGACCAATGGCGAGCACGACATGGTCGGCCTCCAGATACTCACCAGTGCTCAGATGGACGCCGCGAACGCGGCGGTCACCTCGGGCATCGGTCGTAATATCGATGCCATCAACGCGGTTGGAGAAGCGATACTCGCCGCCGAGTTCCTCGATGCTCTTGCGCATGCTCTCGACCATGGTCACTAGCCGGAACGTGCCGATATGCGGGTGCGCCTCAGTTAGGATCTCGGGAGGGGCGCCTGCCTTGACGAATTCGGTCAGAACCTTGCGGTCGCGATTATGCGGATCCTTGATCCTGCTGTAGAGCTTTCCGTCGGAAAACGTGCCGGCGCCGCCCTCACCAAACTGAGCGTTTGATTCCGGGTTGAGCACTCCCTGTCGCCACAGTCCCCAAGTGTCCTTGGTCCGTTCACGAACCACTTTGCCCCGATCAAGGATGATTGGGCGGAAACCCATTTGGGCAAGAATCAGGCCGGCAAATAGCCCGCATGGCCCTGCACCGATGACGACCGGCCTCTTGGACATGCCCCTCTCCGGCGCTTTGGCAACCAGATGATAACGGGGGTCCTGGGTGGGCTGGACATTGATATCCTTGCGAAAGCGCGTGAGCACCGCCGCCTCGTCTTTCACATTCACGTCGACCGAATAGACCAACAGGATGTTTGTTTTGTCGCGCGCATCATGACCGCGGCGCGAGACGACATAGCGAACCAGGTCGCGCGGGGTGATCCGGAGCCGCTTGCAGATTGCAGCGGGCAGTGCCTCGTCCGGATGATGGAGCGGCAGTGTCAGTTCGGTGATGCGCAACATTGGGCAGCTTTAGGGAGTGCTAGAGCGGAATGCCAATTTTGCATTTGCGGTCTATCTCAGTGTCACCGGAACCGCGGCAGCAATTTCACGCTCACACACGGCATGGAAACAGATTTCAATTTTTCCACCGTAAGTAGAATAATCTTTGTGCGGCAGTCGCAGTTCAGAGCAGCTCAGTTCTGTGTTGCCGTGCCTGCAACGACATACAGTGTTACCAGCATCCCCGTTACCAGCCCTCCGGGACGATAGCTGCCGGTTCGCTTCCATGTAAAAACTCCGATGATCGCCGCGGCGGTCAATACTGGCACAAACTGCAACGCGATCACCGTGCTGAGGGGATCGAATGCCGTGATCAGCGACCCGGTCATGAAGAAGACGCCATAGATCACGCTCAGCATCACTATGAAGCCGGTCGTGAGAGTCAGGATGGCGGTCACGTACTGCATGCTGCCTGTGTCAGCGCGAACCGTGGTGCTTGAGAGCGATCTTGTCATGACCAGAAATGCGAACGTGATCGGCACGACATAGATCGCCGCGATGCCCAATTGACGAAGATTGGGAAGTTTGACGGCGACGACCCACAGCCGGAAATCGGTCAGGAAAAGCTGGTCGACGAGCCAGAGCGCGCCGTAGCCAGCCGCAACAGTTGCCGCGGCCAACAGAATGGATCTTGCCCAGTCCGATTGATGAGTATCGACGGGGCGGCGCATGAAGCGGCCTATCACAAGGCTCACCACGGCGCCGACCACGGCCCAGAGCGTAATTTGCGTGGTGATCGCCTGCGGCAGCAGGCTTGACGCTGGCAGCAGGAAAAAGGCTGCAATAAATGTCGGAAAGAACAACAATGCCGGCAGCGCGGTGTTCACTGCAAATGCGCGCCACCAGCGGCGGTCCCGATAGCCCGCTGCTGGGATCGGCTCTACGGTCATTGAGGCAAACAGCGGCAAGCGGACAAGCGCATCAAATACGCCGAGCATGATCATTATGAAACCGACAAGGCCAATCCCTGTGCCGACTTCCTTCCAATACCAGATCTGATCGCTAACTGCCCGGGGCGTCCCGCCAGTGAGAGTGGCGGCAAACCATTGCGTCGCGTTCCCGATCGCAGTCGGCGAGAAATGATCCCCGGGATGAGTCGTGCTCGGTTGATAGAGTTTTCGCGCGGTCCCCTCTGCAATCGATCCATACAAACGCTCCTCCGCAACGGGAGCATCGGTGCCAAACACTGCCTTGAGCTTCTCGCTGGTCTGCACATCTTGCGCGCGATCAACGTTCCATATGAGTTTCGAGAATTCATCATAGCGGCTGAAGACAAGCGCGAGATTCTTCGGCCAGGTGGTTGAACCTTCCTGTGCGAACGGCGCACCCGTCGACGATCCTTCCAGCACCATCGACGAATAGGCTTCGGGCATGGCGGCAGCCGCCGCAAGCACCGTCCAGCCGCCCATGCTATGCCCTTCGAGCCCAATCTGATTGGTATCGACCATCGGCAGGGATCTCAAATATTGCAGGCCATCCGGGCCGCCGAAACCGTTCGAGAATGCTGCGCCTCCGCTGTATCCGTGCCCGGTCTGATCAAGCGACAAAACAACGTAACCGCGGCGGGCGAATTCAATGGCGAAACCGTCCTGTGTCTCGCGTGAATTAATATAGCCGTGGACAGCAAGAATACCGGGCGCAGGATCCGCGGGGGTCGCATTTTTCGGGACATACAAAAGAGCGCTCATGACGGTGCCGTTCGTGCCGGTAAACCGTATATCCCGAACGGTCGTTCCATCCGCTGTCCGGACGAGCTGCGCGAGAAATGCACCTGCCAGAACGATGACCAATCCAGCGACGATCAGCCACCAGCGATGTTTGGAGGTTCCTTTTTGACCTATCGCTTGATCTGTGACCGCCAATTGAACCTGCCCCCGCTTATTCCCCATTGCATTCATATGAGAGAATGCCGTTCAGATTGCACTTATCGCGATGCGTGACAACCAGAACGAAAGGCCGCCAATTCCGCTAGGCCTATCGAAGCAGCCGTTCCGAACACGGCCCAGATTTAGGCAAATAGTGGTTGCGCGAATTAAGTTCGGTTTCGGGAATTCGAAATTTGGTCGAGACCGAAGGTGCAGGCTGATCAGCGCTGTTTTTTTGCAATAGCGGCGGTGAAATCAGGTTCTTTTTTCGCCACCCAGTCGACAAATTTGCGCATGTTGGGGTTGGCCAAAAGGGCATCCACATCCATCGCATGGCGCTGCAGTTCTGAATTGGTGAAATTGGTGATCAGGGTCTGTTGGCAAATGGGATGCATCGGCACGACATCGCGCCCGCCCCGACTTTTTGGCACCGGGTGGTGCCAGACAATGGTCTTGCCATGTGGCCTGCCGCAAAGCCAACAAGGAACCGCCTCCGCCTGTGTATCCTTCTCCTCGCGGTGTCGGTCGTCATAGGGGCCATGTTTCGAATGTTTGCGGGCCATGTATCGGTACCTGAATTGCCTGAACTTGCGCTGCTCACCTAGGGTGATGCGGTAGACATTACCACACTGACGCGTTTGCCGGGCCTCGCTCTAAGTTCGATCGTTCGGTTTCGCTCTCTCAGAGCGGAGCGTCCGGATTCGATCGCAAATTTGCCCGACACCAACGCACGCTCATGTTCGTCGTTTCGGCCTCGCTGATGAATGCCTGACCGCAGACGATCTCTTGATCCGCCACCATGATTGAGAAAGGTTCCATTTGGCCAAGAATAAGCCTCAAGGGACTTCATTGGATAGAAAGTAGATCGTCCCAAGACAGATCGAACCGGGCAAGGTATTTGCGCAGCCCGTTAGCTTCATTGCTCGACTTTTTTCGGTACGGGACACTGCAAGAAGCCTGCGGCCTGCTTCCGACAAGCTTCGGCTCCGGCGGCACGTCTGAACGACTTCTGCAAGTTGCGACCGGGCAAAAGTCGTCAAACTTAGCAACGTGTTCTTCGCCCAATATGGCCGCCAATTGGCTTCTTTCACCGGTACTCGCGTTTCCGGACCACAACAGTTCCAACCGAACGATCTCGGCTCTCACATCGTCTCCATCTGATCGCCTGATCAGGGCAATGTGGTGGCGTTGATCGCGATGGCAAAGGGCTAGCTGAGCCGCTTTTGCAACACGGTCGACGGGCGCGCGGGTTTGCTCATGCTGTCACAGCTCCGCTGCGCCGCATCGCTGGCGCGCTGCCATAAGTGAGTGTTGGCGGCGAACAGGCCAAGTGAATTGTGCTTCATGAGAAAGTCTTTCCGCTATCCAACAAATGCAATGGTTTTGAATCAGCCGGTTCCGAAGCGAGGCCGCGCATCAGCATCGGGCCGAAAAAATAATAGGCGGCGCTGCCAAGCCAGCAGGCTCCTGCATTCAGCGCCCAAAACAGGGCTGGTGTCATCGTTTCGTAGAAGGTTGAAACATAGCCAGCGAAAACAGACCCGAAGAACGCCACCAGATAGGCCGCGGCCATCATTCGGGCGGCGATCTGCCTCGGAGCGTAGCGCGATATGATCGCCAGCCAGATCGGCCACGACCACGCAAAGCCGACACCAGTGATGAAATAGGACACCGCCGGGATAATGATGCTTACCGACCCTGGCGTCTGGAACAATGATCCAATCGCCAGCAGCATCACGCCCCCGCCATACAGTAGACCGCCGATCACCATTTTAGTCATATCGCTCGGTTCTTTTCCGCGCTTCGCTTGCCACCGCCACAGGCCAAGGGTCGCGAGTGCTCCCAAAACAGTGCCCAGCGAATTGATCGACACGAACCACGCAACCGGCACCGGGCCAAGCGGCGTTTCCAGATCAACCGCCGCATCAACCCAGACCATGCCCATATTGAACGACTGTTCATATCCAAGACCCAGCAGAACCTGAAAGAACAGCATGATCACGAGCAGGCCGACTTTCCGCCAGTCTGTCGCGCTCAGCTTTGGCGGCGCAGCGGCCTTTCGCATCATGTGCGGTTCTTCAGGAAGATGCGGCAGCCCTTTCAGATAGGTCGCAAGCGCCACCAGCATCAGGAATCCGGCGGCACTGAACCCAACATGCCAGCCATAAATTTGCGCCAGCAACCCACAGGCCAGCGGCCCTGCAATCGCGCCAATATTGATGGCCGTGCTGAAAATGACGAACCCGCGCCCCGGTCGATCGTCACCCGGCTGATAAAGCTGGCCAACCTGTGCAGCGATATTGCCCTTGAGCGCGCCTGACCCCAAAATCAGCAGCAGCAGCGCGATCAGAAAGCTGTAATCAAACACCATCGCGGCGTGACCGGCGGTCATCAGCAATACGCCGATCACCACGGTCTTTTTTGCGCCCAGCCAGCGGTCTGCCACCCAGCCGCCGATCAACGGCGTGAAGTAGACGAGCCCTGCATAAAACCCGAACGTCTGCCCGGCCAAGGCCTGTATCGAGAGCGGCCCCAGCACGGCTTCGACCGCAGCACGATAGGCCGCCATGCCCGCGACCTTTTCCATCTGGCCCGGCAGGAACAAGGCCTGCGTCATGTAGAGAACCAGCAGCGATTGCATGCCGTAGAATGAGAAACGCTCCCACGCCTCGGTAAAGGCGAGAAAGGCAAGCCCGCGAGGGTGGCCAAGGAATGCGCTATCTTCGGCGACCGCGTTACTTGTGGTTGCGATGGTCATTGCAGAAGCGCCGCTACTGAAAAGCCTGCATAGGTGCCCAGAGCCGTGCCAAGGAGGCCGACCAGAACGCCTGGGAGCGCGAGGCCCGGACGTCCGATACCCTCCGCGATAGCGGGCGCGACTGCGCTGCCTCCGATATTGGCGACCGATGCAACCGCGATCACTTCAGGTTCGATCCGCAGCAGCGCACCTAACCCGACCAGAACGATAAAGTGAAAAAACAGAATAACCGCAACGAACCCGAACATGGCCAGACCCAATGAGCGAGCCTCGATCAGCGCGGCGACATCCGCACTTGCACCAATTACGACCAAAAAGAGCAGCAGACCGGCCATGCCAAGCGGCGGCGCGAGCGCCAGCCGGTCGATCCCCGGCACTTGCGCGACCAGAAGGGCGATCGTGGTCACGATGATGATACTGGGAACGGAAAAGCCGATCCCCTCAGAAAAACTTGCCAACCCATCGGAGACCAGCACTGCGACCGCGGCCATCGCCAGTGGCGCCGCGAGCTGAAAGACAGATGGTCGATGCAGGGTTTCGTCTTCCTGCAAGGTGGTTTCCACCGGCTGTGCGCTGGGTTGCTGGTCGGCATAGAACCGCGTCCTTCGCATTAGACCCGGAAGCGCCAGCAGCAGCATGAGCCACAAAACGGTCATCACATTGTCAACCAATATGGCGACGAGATAAAGCGATCCCTGGCTTTCCATGCCATAGGCAAGCGCGACTGCGTTGAAGTTGGCGCTGCCACCAATGTAGGTCGCGGTGAACATCCCGGCGATTGCAGCGAGGCTGCTGTCTGGTATCGCGACCGGCACCAGATATGCCGCGACAAAAGCGCCGATCGCGACCCCGACGGCCCCCAGCAAAAAGGCCAGTATCATTGCGCCGCCAGCATTGCGAAGCGCGCGCAAACTGGCTTGCAACAGGATGAGAAAGATCGCGCCAGGCAATATGTAGACGAAGATCGTATCGTAAATTGGCGTATCGTTTCCCGGCGTCGGGATGATATTCGTGTTCGCCAGCACGGCACCGAGCACGATGGCAAGGATTGCCGATCCAACCTTGCGAAATATCCCCCACCGAGCAGCCCATTCGGAAAGCGCAACAACGGCTAACAGCGCTACAAGAACAGCAAAGGGAGAAACCAGCAGGCTGGACATCAGCATGCGCTCTGCTTGATCGCCGGACCGACTTTTTCCGGCACGATTTTGACCCGCCGCAGAACCTCGACCAGATACAGCGTCAGCAAAGCCTGCATTCCGCAGAATGAGAAACGCGCAGACAATGCCGCACCGGTGGCCGCGATTGTCACCCGGCTGCATCCATCAGCACGATGTCCCAGCGGTAGGTTGCGGGGGCAGTGAGCTGTGCGATGGATGTCGGCGCGCCGGCGCCCAAATCCTTGTAGGCGAAATCCTTGGAATTCGTCTCGGTCTCTTCAGGGAAGTACATTTGCGCGACAAGACGATGTGCGCTGCCCACGACGTCAAAATGGATGTGCGGTGTTCGGATGCCAAATGGAGTGTCATAAAATTTCGGCTTGATCGTCCTGATCCGCCAATCGCCGCCATTGCCAGTAACCAGCTTGGCTACGCCCTGAAAATTGGGATCCAGCGGCGCGGTGTTCGGGTCATTCGCGTGGGCGTATCGTCCCACCGAATTCGCTTGCCAGATTTCTAGAACAGCATTTTTCATGGGCTTGCCATAACGATCAAGAACACGGCCTCTGACTTCGATGACTTCACCCAAAGCCCTGGTTGTATGGCCTTTGAGCATGGTCATGTCGAAGTCATCTTCACCACGATACCCCAAGGGGAAAAATGGCCCCATGGGCGATCCCGCCGTGATCGCGGGGGCGTTGACCTGAGCCGTTGCGCGCGTGGCTGCAAAAGCTGCAAAAGCTGCAACAGCTCCAACAGCTCCAACAGCAAGGGCCGAACCTGCAAAGGCGCGGCGTGATAGTGATTTTTCAAGCTGTTTCATCTACATTGTCCTAGTGGGTGGTTTCGGGTCCGCCCAGTGGATTTCAGGTGGCAACTTTATGCGCCGGGCCCACGTGCGCTCGGGGTGGGCATCGAAGGGGGGGGTGCATGCTGCGCCCGGATCAATCGCTTTCGAGAAGGTGCTGCTGCCAGAACAGGATCGAGGTCCAGTAAAAGTAGTCGGCGTTTTCTTTCTTAGCGAAACCGTGCCCTTCGTTCTCGGCAAGAAAATGCCAAGCCTCGCCGCCATTTGATCGCACCGCATTGATAATCTGATCGGCTTCGGATGCAGGCACACGCGGATCATTCGCACCGGTTGCCACCATCAGCGGGATGCGGATTTCATCGGAGCGAGTCAGCGGGCTGATTTCTCTCAGTTTTGCGCGCTGTTCGGGATCACGTTCATCGCCATATTCAACCCGGCGAAGATCGCGGCGATAGCTTTCGGTGTTCTCAAGAAAGGTCACGAAATCCGAAATCGCAACAATGCAGTTCGCGCCTTTCAGTCTGGCGCCATAGGCGATAGCAGAAGCGTAACACATATATCCGCCATATGATGCGCCGGTCACGCCCACCCGCTCTGCATCCAGCAGGGGATTGGCGGTCAGCGTATCCAGAAATGCGCCGATATCCCGGACGGAGTTTTCCCGCAGAAACGGCCCATTATCGAGGCTGACGAAGCGTTTGCCGAACCCGGCTGAACCGCGAACATTGGGGAAGAAGATCGCAACCCCCATTTGGTTGATGAGATAATTGTCGCGGCCAAGGAACGTTGCGGTCGATTGCCCCTCGGGTCCGCCATGAATGTCGATCAACAGCGGACGCGGGCCGGAGAACTTGGCTGGATCAGGACGATAGAGGAGACCCGACACGCGTTCCCCGTCGAAACTTTCGATCTCGATCAGTTCAGGCAGAACATTATCAGCGGCATTGCGCCCGCCCATCTCGCTGGTGGTCCAGCGGGTCAGCTCCAGTGTTACAGGATCGATGCTGTAGGCATCGGCGGCTGCCTGATTGGAGATGATCGTCGCGCCGATGTCGCCCCACGGGGCGATCTCGATCCCGCGGATAATGCCGGGCGGTAGAGGGACTTCGCGTATGATCCCGGTTGCGACATCATACAGTTTAAGCTGCGATCGGCCTGCGGCGTTGACTTCATAGGCGATCATCGCGCCGTCATCGCTGATGTCGAAACTTTTGATGTCCCAAGGCTCTTCGATAACAGGTTCAAACCTACCGTCATCTGTGCTGAACACTCCGAGGCGCTTGAAATCTGAACCATCGTCAGTCGCGACCCACAGTTGGCCATCGGGCGTGTATTCCATGCCCTGCGCAAACGCGACCGGCACGCCCTCCCGGGTCAGACGCTCAATCGCCCCTGTTACAACGTCGATATGGTAAAGTTCGATATTGGTGATCGAGATGCGGTTGGCCGCCAGCGCCTTCGAACCATCAGGCGTAAAACCGACCACACCCCAGCCGCCACCTTCACGCTCAGCCAGCAAGCGCGCCGATCCGGGGACGCGCGGATCCATCACGTACAAGTCGAAATCGCGCCCGTTCCGCTTTGTGGAAGCGTAACCAATCATCGATCCATCGGGCGTCCATGCCATACGGCCGTTCTTGCTGCTGCCATCGGTCAGCAATTGCAGGCGGCCATCTTTCAGCCGGTAAATCTGATCGAATTCGTTCCCGCCCGTATCCTTCAGAATCAGGCTGACATCGCCTGCGCCGGGCGAGACCCACACTCCGCCAATCGGTTCTGCTTCGAATGTCAGCTGCGTCCGCGCGGCCCCGGGCGCTTCCACCTGATGCAGTTGGGCAGTGTTGGCAAAGCGGGTCGAGATGAACATGCCGCGCGTTTGCGGATTCCATGCTGAAAAGCTGGCAGTGCGATATTCGAAATAGGGCCGGGTGGCGTCAGCCAGTTCCTGCGGGACCGCGGGAATGCCATCGGCCACGATCGCAGCGGGCTTGGCTTCGGCCTCAAACTCGACAGTTTCCTGCGCCTGCAAAGCAAAGGGGAGGGCCATTGCAATCGCGGCAATAATACGCTTCATCAGGCACTCCTGCATTTGGCTTTATCGAAAGTTTGCCAAGTAATATTCTTATGTCCAAGAGTGTATCGATGCCAGCGAGTGGTCTGAGCAGTCAATCAGTGCGAACGTCAAAAATACGTCAATTCGTTTCGCTGCAAAGCGTATCACGCACCAAGCTGCGATCCGGCTGCAGACAAGGCAGCGCGACCAACAGCACCCAATTGCGATTGCTCAGCAAGAGGGGTGCGCTGCCAGAAGATTCATGGCGAAATTCGCCGAAACTTCTGGCAAAATCCGCAAGCCCAGCTGCGATTAATTCAGCGTGATCCTGAGACACAGAAACTCTTCAAGTTACAGACTAGACCGTTTTGACGAACGACCTCAGCTATAAACCCTGATCGGCTCAGCGATCTAATTTCCCATAGACCGAGTTCCACTTCTCTTACCGCTCATGCACAAGCGTTTCGCTTCCACGCCAGGGACAGCCCACCTGCAGCAAGTGGAGCATGCCGATAAGGAAACGCCAGTTATCGCCTGCTGGCCGCGTTCAGCGTCCACGCTATGGTGGCGGCAAAATGGCCAGATCAGGTCCCACTTCGCACCCGACAATTTCCCGCGGCCCATGACTGCTCCTCAAAGAGCAATCTCGGAAGCGAAGCTGTGCAAAGCACAATCAGAACGAGGCTCTTCTGAGCACCCATTTTGCTAACACGCCCTGGCGGTCTCGAAACAAATGCCGACATTCAAGCAAGAACGGTGCAGTCACGTCATTCCTTGATCGCAATTGCAGCATTCGCTGAAATCCGGTTTGCGATCTTTGATGTGCCGAGTAGATTTCCCGGTTTTCTTTGGAGGGGATCTTGATGCAAAAATGGCTAATTCCTGCGCCTGTCAGGCCTTCCGAGATCCCTCAGAATTCCGAGATTTTCCAAATTTTTCTTGTAAACTTGCCTAGAACAGGGAAATGGGCCGCGTAGACAAGTGGTTCCTGCACTGCTTGCACCTCCAATTTCAAACCGGCCGCGCCCTCTTGCGCGTCCCTGGAGTGCCGCTTTAGCTCAGTTGGTAGAGCACATCATTCGTAATGATGGGGTCAGGTGTTCGAGTCACCTAAGCGGCACCACCACCTCTTCTAAAAATGTCCCAAACCATTGATTTTCTGTGGGTTTCGAGCCATAGTGGCCGAAGCTGATCTCTCGCTTTGTTCCATAAAATGCCCTCAGATTTCACAATTTTGGGGGCAAGGGTGGGGGCATCGCAACGAGAAAAAGGCGTTGCCCCCGACTGTCTCTGAAAGCCGCACAAATCCCAGCGCTTAAGCCAACCGATATACTTTTGGCAGGCTCACTTAGCGATCTCGCATTATTTGCAATGTCATGTTCGTTAATAGAAAACCGCTGATCCCCAGCCGCTTCTGATGCGATGTCTAGCGAAGCTGGCGCCAAACGCTCCTGACGAACGCTGTTGGAAGTTTGCGGTTTGGCCCAGGCGGCAGGAATACCTGAACAGCGATGCAAAAAAGTATCGCAGTCGCTTATTCCTCGCAATTCATATTCAAAGATGCAACGAAACAGTCAGATACGAGACGATTGGTCCAACCATATCTACCCGGAGTTTACATGAAAAAGCCTTCCGCGAAACAAAAGTTCTTCGCCACATCCCTGCTGGCGCTCGCCATTGCGATGCCGATGCCGTCCGTTGTGCTGGCGCAGGCCGAGGCTCCGGCTGCGGCGCAGACCCAGCCTTCCAGCCATCCGTGGGGCGTCGTCAACACCGATCTGCCCGCCGACGAAGCGATCCGTTATGGCGTGCTCCCCAACGGAATGCGCTACGCCCTGCGCAAGAACGAAACGCCAAAGGACGCAGCCTCTGTAAGGATGCATGTAAAGGTCGGCTCGATCGCTGAGGCCGATGATGAGCAGGGGCTGGCACACTTTCTGGAGCACATGGCTTTCAATGGATCGACCAATGTGCCCGAAGGCGAGATGATCAAGCTGCTCGAGCGGCAGGGCCTGACCTTTGGACCGGACACCAACGCCTCGACCAGCTTTACCGAGACGATTTACCAGCTCGACCTGCCCAGGGCCGATCAGCAAACGGTCGACCTGGCGCTGATGCTGATGCGCGAAACGGCGTCCAACCTGACCCTCTCGGACGAAGCGGTCGACCGGGAGCGCGGGGTTATTCAATCCGAACGGCAATTGCGCAACAGCCCCGGACTGCGCAGCGTGGTCGCGCAACTGGGCAAGCAATTGCCCGGAACCATGCTGTCAAAGCGTTTGCCGATCGGCACGGTCGAAGTCATTGACACTGCGCCTGCCAGCCGGATCAGGGCGTTCTACAATCGCTATTACCGGCCTGAGAACACCACGCTGGTGGTTGTCGGCGACTTTGATGTGAATGCGATGGAAGCCAAGGTGAAGGCGCAGTTTGCCGACTGGACGCCAACCGGCCCGGCGGCCGCACCGATGGATTATGGCACCATCGATCCCGATGCCGATCTGACCCTTGGCACGTTCAGCGACCCCTCGGTCCAGACGCTGGCGGTATTTGGCAAGTCGGAGCCTTATGAGCCAACTCCCAACAGCGTGGCCGACAATCTGGAGCCGTTGCAGCTGGCTTTGGCCTCCAGCATCATGGCCTCCCGCTTTCAAAAACTGGCTTTGGCCGCGGATGCAAAACTACTTGGCGGGGCGGCTGCGTTTGACGATGTGGAAAATGTCGCCTCGCAAAAGGCAGTCGTCGCTGTGGGCAAGGAGGGCGACTGGCAAAGCGCCGTGACCATTGCCGAACAGGAATTGCGCCGCGCGCTGCAATACGGCTTTACCCAAGCTGAGCTGGACGAGCAGCTTGCCAACATCGCCGCCAATTTCGAGAACGCGGCAAAGCAGCAGGAAACCCGCAAGAGCGCCGGATTGGCTGATGAAATCATCTCCTCAAGCGTCGACCAGTCGGTGGTGATGACGCCCGCTGGAACACTCAGTGTGTTCGAGGCGCTGCGTCCGGCCTTGACGCTGGAGGGGGTCAACGCAGCCTTCAGCCGGAATTGGGCTGGCGGCCCGACCAGTGTTTTCGTAACCACACCTGCCCCCATCGATGGCGGCGAGCCAGCAGTGGCGGCGGTCTTGGCCGAAAGCGGGAAGGTGGCGGTTGATGCCCCGGTTGAAGAGGTGACGAAAGCCTTTGCCTATGATGATTTCGGCACGCCGGGCACCATTGTGACTGACACGATGATCGAGGATCTGGGCCTGCGCACCGTCACCTTTGCAAACGGGGTGCGGCTAAATATCAAGACCACCGATTTTGAAGCCGACAAGGTGCAGTATTCGGTGCGCGTGGGCGATGGGCTTAAGGTTCTGCCGGAAGGTTCGGGCGGGCTCGATTACTATCTGAAGAACATCATGCCGGTTGGCGCGCTGGGCGAGCACGACATTCGCGAAATCCAGAAACTGACGGTCGGCAAAAGCGTCAATTTCGCTCTGGAAGCGGAGCAGGACGCGCTGGTATCTTCCGGCACGACGGTTCCCGATGATGCGGAGCTTCAGTTCAAGCTGCTGGCCGCGCTCATCAGCGATCCGGGCTACCGTGCAGAGGCGGATTCGGTCTGGCAGAACGCGCTGCCAACGATCAACAATCAGAACATGGCAACGCCCATTTCGGTGCTGCAAAGCCAGTTCGGGAGGGCCATCGCCAGCAACGATCCGCGGTTCGGGCAAGGCACGCCCGAAGACCTGGGGGCGATGAACATGGCCAAGGTTGAAAGCCTGATTGCCGGTCAGCTTGCCTCTGGTCCGATCGAGATCGGGATCGTCGGGGATATCGAAGCGGACGCGGCCATCGCGATTGTGGCGAAGACGTTTGGTGCGCTGCCAGCCCGTGCCAAGCAAGGCGCGGATGATGCCAGCGTTCGCCCGGCAAAGGTCGCCAGCGACACCGATCGGATCGAGCTTTACCACAATGGACAGGCCGATCAGGGTATCGCGCTGGCCGTGTGGCCGACTGACGATGACAGCGATCAGAAAGACGATGTCGCACGCGATCTGCTGGCGACTGCGCTGGGCCTGATGCTGACCGATGAGGTCCGTGAGAAACTCGGCTCTAGCTACTCGACTGACGGGTTTTCCGAGGCGTCCGGCACCTATCCCGGCTTTGGCTTTCTGGCGGGCCTGGCGGTTGCCGATCCGGCGAAGATGGAGGAAATCTACGCCTCCATGCGGACCGTCACCGCGCAAATGCGTGATGAGCCACTGAGCGAGGATGTAATCCTGCGGGCGCGCAAACCCCTGCTCGAACGGCTGGACAAGCAGGATCGCGAAAACAGCGCATGGATCGGCATTGCGGCCAGAGCCCAGAGCGAGCCCGACCGGCTCGATCGCTGGCGTCAGCGCAAGGCTGTGGCGCAAGCCATCACAGCGGCAGACCTGCAGGCGGCGGCGAAGAAATATCTGACCGACGGTAGCATCGTCGAGGTCCGGGTTCTTCCCAAACCGGCCGTCCCTGTGACGGTATCAGAATGAAGACGTGGCCGGGGCCCAGTGCCCCGGCCCGTCTGCCTGACGAAGTTGACACCCTGCCAAGCAAAATTTCTGCCTGTGAGTCACTGTAATAACGTGCGAAATTATCGAAAATGCGAAGTTGACACTTTGCGGGATTTTTACGGAGTTTGCTGCGCTTTCTGAGCAGAAACATTGACGGTCCGACGATTTCAAAAAGCCGCGCGAACCTTACTCAGGCGGTGGGCTGTAGGAAACCGTCCACGTTGCCAGCACCGCCCGCCTGCCGCTGACTGGCCGAATATTCGACCACGATATCGTGCACGAACCGCAATTTGCGGGTGATCGCGGGCGTCAGTGTGAAGGGGTAGAAATCGCGGTTACCCATTGATCGGTTCATCGCATTCATCGCCACGGTGATCGGCTGCCAGTGGCTGATCAGCTGATCGTGATCGCATTCGTGATAGGGATCGGTCAGTTGCAGCAAGGGCGCGGCCCCGCCCTGCATGGGCTGCGGGTTGATGCCATAGGAATAGGCCGTTTCAAGCCCTGCAACCATGTGGAAATGATGCGCCCAGGTCTCGGCGAAATCCTCCCACGGATGGGCAGTGGCATACGCGCTCACGAACGACGCATTCCACCCCGGCGGCGGCCCGCCATCGTAATAGGCTTTAAGCGCGTCCGAATAATCCGCCCGTTCATCGCCGAAGCATTCGCGAAATTTGTCGATGACACCGGGGCGATCCACCAGTCGGTCCCAGTAATAATGCCCGACTTCGTGCCGGAAATGGCCGAGCAGCGTGCGATACGGCTCGCCCATCGCCTGACGGTTGGCCTCGCGAATGGCATCGTCCGCTTCGGCAATGTTGATCGTGATAAGCCCTTCGTCATGGCCGGTCATCACGCGAAATTGCGTGCCGTCCGGCTCAATATGGTCGCCGATCAATTCGAACCTGAGCGAACCGGGCGCAAGATCGCGCATACGCGACAGCGGCAGGTTGAACTTGATCAGCGAATAGAACAGCCGCCGCTTTGCCCGTTCCAGACGGCTCCAGCGTTTCAGGCTTTCAGCGTTGGAAAGATCGGGGATTTTGACCGTGTGCAGGCAGCACTGGCACAAATTTGCATTGTATTGCGTATCGCATAGCCAGTTGCAGGAAATCGCGTCGCGGTTGGCGCACACCGCGTGGCCCGGCAAGCCAGCTATCTGCAGCGCTGCATCCCATGGAACAATGACCATCCTATCGCCGCCCGCATGATACGCGAGCCTTGCCGAACACTGGACGCATTGCGTGTTGGTGAAGTGAATTTCGTGCCCGCATCGGGGGCACTCGAACCTGCGCATGGATGTGTCTTTTCGAGCGGTGGCCAATCCGGCCGGGACGGGGAAGATAGGGCGACCTGCGCGAATAGCCACGCAAAATGATCGGCGACCCGCGATCGTAACCGGGCAGTGAAATTCGGGAAAAGGCGTCTTTTTGTTTGCAGTGCTGCACGTGTCTGCACCACTAAGGGGCATGATAAAAGCAGCCCTGCACCACCTCACCAGCTATTCCTATGACAAGAAAATCACGCTGGGGCCGCAGATCGTCCGGTTGCGCCCCGCACCCCACAGCCGCACGAAGGTGCCCAATTATTCCCTAAAAGTCAGTCCGCCGGAACACTTTCTCAACTGGCAACAAGACCCGCACGGCAACTGGCAGGCGCGCATTACCTTTCCCGAAAAGGTCGATCATTTCCGGATCGAGGTGGATCTGCTGGCAGAGTTGGCAGTGGTCAATCCGTTCGATTTCTTCGTCGATGAATACGCCGAGGAAGTGCCGTTCACCTATACCGACGATCTGAAGGATGAACTGAGTCCGTATCTCCAGACCGAAACGCACGGCCCCCTGTTCGAGGCGCTGGTCGACAAATATCGCGATCAGTCTGGCCGCACGACCGATTTTCTGGTGCGGATCAATTCCGATCTAGAACAGCTGATCGGCTATGTCATCCGGATGGAACCGGGCGTGCAGCCGCCTGAATCGACGCTGGAACTGGCGAAGGGTTCGTGCCGCGACAGTGCGTGGTTGCAGGTACAATTGCTGCGCCGACTGGGATATGCGGCGCGGTTCGTGTCGGGCTATCTCATCCAGATGAAGGCCGATATCGAAGCGGTCGAGGGGCCAAAGGGGCCGGAGGCGGACTTCACCGATCTGCACGCCTGGACCGAGGTGTATCTGCCCGGCGCGGGCTGGGTCGGGCTGGACCCGACATCGGGGCTGTTCGCGGGCGAGGGGCACATCCCGCTGTGCGCGACGCCGCATTACAGCTCTGCCGCGCCGATCAGCGGCATGGCCGAACCCGCGCGGGTCGATTTCGATTTCCAAATGAGCGTATCGCGCATTGCTGAGGCGGTGCGGATCACCAAACCGTTTACCGAGGGGCGCTGGCAGGCGCTGCTGGACCTCGGCGCGAAGGTCGATGCCGATCTGGTCGAAAACGATGTGCGGCTGACCACCGGGGGTGAGCCGACCTTCATCGCCGATGGCGATTTCGAGGCGGGCGAGTGGAACGCCGACGCGGTTGGCCCGACCAAGGCGGGCTATGCCGACCGGCTGATCCGTAAACTGCGCGAGGAATTTGCGCCGGGCGCGCTGCTGCATCACGGGCAGGGCAAATGGTATCCGGGCGAAAGCCTGCCGCGCTGGGGATACTCGCTGTACTGGCGCCGCGATGGTGTGCCGCTGTGGAGCGATGCCAGCCTGATCGCGCCGCAGGATGTGGAACTGGAAGACGGCATCGCGCCCGAAGGCCCAGTGAACGAGGCGGTGGCCGAGAAGTTCATCCATGCCGCGGCAGACGGCTTTGCGCTCGATCCCGAATTTATCGAGCCGGTATATGAAGACGCAGTCGCGTGGATCGTCAAGGAGGCCGAACTGCCGGGCAACACCAGCCCCGCCGATCCGAAAATCGACGATCCCGAAGAGCGCACGCGGATCATGCGCACGTT
>JBBRVR010000033.1:0-29993 GCA_038246695.1 Sphingomonadales bacterium | reverse complement strand
GGCTGTGCTTGATCGGGATCAATGACATTCGGGGCCGAGTGTGGTCTTCTGCCTGCATGACCCAGCACCCGCTCTCGATTATCGCCGCGCTCGCCGCCATGAGCCTGCTTCTAGCCGCTTGCCAGAGCGTGGAAAGCGCCCCTGCCGAACTGGCCGCTGCCCCGCCGCCTGTTCCGGTCCCGGCGCTGGTTCAGGGGGTGTGCGGGGATTGTCATGCGGTGCAGGCGCCGTTTATCTCGCCCAACCGCGCCGCGCCCGCTTTCGATGCGATTGCCAATCGCCGGGGACTGACGGAACGGACGCTGGCGAGCTGGCTGATCGACGCGCACAATTACCCCGATCTGATGGAGTTTGAACTCGGCCCGGACGAAGCGCAGACGGTGGCGGATTACATGGTGACGTTGCAGCGCGACGATTACCGGCCCGCGCCCTAGTCGACGGGCGATTCAGCGGGGTGTATGCCGCCCATTTCCTACACGGAAACGGCGCGCTATGCCGAGGCGTTCGCGCTCTTTCAAATCGTCAGCCTCCACAGAAAAACCGCCGTCGCGCAGCCGCGCAATTGCCGACGGGTTTCTGCAAAGTGTCAATTTCGCAATTCTGGCGCAAGCCCCTCTGATATAAGGGGAATACTCCGGAATAGCACCGATTTAGGGTGTCAATTGTGTCAACTTTGCCGGGCAACAATGCTGCGCGCCGGCGTTATAACTTTTCCGCCATCAACGCTTTCATGTCGGCTTCGGGGCGCGGGCCATAGTGCGAGATCACTTCGGCGGCCGCAATCGCCCCGCGCTTGAGGCATTCCTCCAGCGGCGCGCCCCTGGCGTGGCCCGAAAGGAAACCCGCCGCAAACTGATCGCCTGCGCCGGTCGTGTCGATAACCTTGGCCACCGGCTCGGCAGAGACGGCAGCGCGCTCACCGTTCGCCTGCGCCACTGCGCCCTTTTCGCTGCGGGTGGCGACAAGCACCGGGACTTTCGACGCGAGCGCGGCAAATCCGTCCTCAAAGTCTTCTGTCCCCATCAGCGTCGCCAGCTCGCTTTCATTGACGAACAGGATATCGATCATGCCGTTGTCGATCATGTCGTGGAAATCGGCACTGTGGCGCTCGATCACGAAGCTTTCACTGGCAGTGAAGGCGACCTTGCGGCCCGCCACGCGCGCTACATCGATCGCGCGGCGCATCGCCTTGCGCGGTTCTTCGGGATCCCACAGATACCCTTCGAGATACAGGATCGCAGCGCTCGCAATCAGCTCTTCGTCGAGCGCCGTGGCAGGCAGAAACTGGCCCGCGCCCAGAAACGTGTTCATCGTGCGCTCCCCATCGGGTGTCACGAAAATAAGCACGCGGCCCGTTGCTACGTCCCCCGAGCGCGCTTGCGTATCGAAATCGATGCCGGTCGCGCGCATATCGTGGCGAAACACCTTGCCAAGCTGATCGTCGGCAATCTGCCCGATAAAGGCGCATTGCATCCCCAGCGTCGAAAGCCCGGCCAGCGTGTTCGCCGCCGATCCGCCGGAAACCTCGCGCGCAGGCGGCATCGCGGCATACAGCTCATCGGCGCGCGCCTCATCCACCAGCGTCATGCCGCCGCGATTGAGCTGAAGCTCGTCGATGAGTTCCTCATTGCAGGAGGCAATCACATCGACGACGGCGTTGCCGATGGCGATGACGTCATAACGCGGTTGGGTCACTTGGGGTTGTCCTGTTGGTTGAATGGGAGCCGGAAAGCCGTCGGGGTGCCTAGCCGCGCGCGCCGCATTGTCCAAGCGTTTTGGGGTCAAGAGGTTTGACATTAGGCAACCGGGCAGCGCATCGGACAACCACCATGCGAACGGTGATTTCAGCTCTTGTAAAAGCGGTCGGCCAGCTTGGCGATCGCGCCGTGATACGGGTGCTGGCCAAAACGGTGGCGTTGACCGTGCTGGTGTTCGCGATGCTGGGCGTAGGGCTGTATTACGCGCTTATCTGGATCGGCATGCAATACAGCTGGTCCACCGGCGGCATGGCCGAAGCGGCAGCGGCGGCGATCATCGCGATGGCGGCGGGCTGGTTGCTGTTTCGCGTCGTGGCGCTCGCCGTCCTGCAATTGTTTGCGGACGAAATCGTCTCCGCGGTGGAGGCGCGGCATTATCCGGCAGCGGCGGCGCGGGCAAAGCCCCTGCCCCTGCACCGCGATATCGCCAATTCACTGAAAGGCGCAGGGAGGGCGCTGCTGTTCAACGCCCTCGCGCTACCGGTGGCAGCGGCACTGTTGTTTACCGGGATTGGCCCGGCGGTGGTGTTCCTGCTCGTCAACGCGGTGTTGCTGGGCAGGGAACTGACCGACATGGCGTGGTTGCGCCATTGCAGGGGCGATACGGGCGGCAATCCGGTTTCCGGACCGCAGCGGTTTGCACTGGGCGGAGCGATTGCGGCGCTGATGCTGGTGCCGTTCATCAACCTCCTCGCCCCGATTATGGGCGCGGCGGCGGGCACGCATCTGACGCAAAGCGGGCTGGCCCTTCGCGGCAAGCAGGAGGGGAATGTTGCGTAGGCTCATGATAATCGTTGGTGCGTTGACGCTCGCGGCCTGTTCAGGCGGGAGCGGAGGGACCAGCGCAGGCTCGACCCCGCGACCTGTCGTGGTCAGGGGTCCGGCGCCGGGAGCGGCCGCAACGCCGCCTGGAACGTTCGTCAGGCCGCGGGTGATGGAGGACGCAGACACCGGCGGCATCATCGGCAAGGAGGCGGCGGTGCTGATGCGCAGGTTCGGAACTGCGCGGATCGACCTGTCGGAAGGGGACGCGCGCAAACTGCAATTCGTCGGCCAGGCCTGTGTGCTCGATATCTTCCTCTACCCCCTGGCATCAGGGGTGCAGCCGGTCGCAACCCATGTCGAAACCCGGTTGCGCAAGGGCGGCGCCCCGACTGATCGCGGTCGCTGCATCCGCGAGGTGGAACAGCAGCAATAGCGCCGCGGTAACCGGGTCTTAAGCATGGCTGTGCAATGGCGTCTCGCAGATACCAAAGGGGTAAAGAACGCCATGACCACGCATTTCAAAGATCTGGCCAAGCGTGCCGCGGCCGACGGACACGTTTCCTCACAGGAAGTTCTGGCGCTGCGCCAGCAAGGATGGGGCGACGGCGTCATCCACCGTGACGAGGCAGAGGCGCTGTTTGCGCTGAACAACGCGCTGAATGAACGCAGCGAAGAATTTTGCGATTTCTTCGTCGAGGCGATCGGTGAATTCGTGCTCAATGGTAGTCCCCCGCGCCTGCAATGCAGCGTGGAAGAGGCCGACTGGCTGATCGCACAGATCGATCATGACGGTGTGGTTGAGAGTGTTGCCGAGCTAGAGGCGATGGTGCGCATTCTCGAACGCGCGGAAAATACGCCGGAGCGGCTCAAGGATTATGTCCTTGCGCAGATCGAACGCGAAGTGTTGACCGGAGCCGGGCCGACGCGCTGCGGGGGATCGCTGTCGGCGACGCATATCAATTCTGCCGAATGCCGCATCCTGCGCCGTGTGGTCTTTGCCAGCGGTGGCCATGGGCCGGCAGCGGTGACGCGGTTTGATGCAGAGATGCTGTTTCGGCTGAAAGACGCGACGCTCGCGGAGGAAAATGCCCCCGAGTGGGACGATCTGTTCATCGACGGGGTGGCGTATTTCCTCAAGGGCTTCACGCTGCAAAATGCGCAGGTCAGCCACGAACGCAAGCTGGAACTGGAAGCCTTCATCGCTGATAGCAAACCGAATGTCGGGCGGTTTCTGAGCCGCTTGGTCAAGGAAGCCCCAGAGGTCGCCAACCATTTCGGCAAGACATTTGGTCAGCGCGATACCAGCCCCGATTATACCGCCCTAGAGGCCGCTGGCAACGCAGTCACCGATCAGGAACAGCAATGGCTGGAACGCATGGTCGACGCCGATGGAGAAGTCGATGATCTGGAAAGCCGCCTGATCGCAACGATCGCAGCGGCACAATGAATCACTTGAAGTGGATCATGAGCGAGCCGCGTGCCTTCTGCTCGATCTGATAGCTTTTGTTACCGCGAATCTTTGCTTTCCCCCTCCGCCACGAGACGCGGGCGCCTTTCAGAACCTTCGCCGATGCACGCGCGACCTGGGTGGCCCGCGTAGCGGGAGCGTTAGAAGAACCCTGGTCTGCGGATTGCGAGGGAGCCTTTATTTTGCTGCGCTGAGAGGGCGCATCAGCCATTGCAACGTGAAACGGGGTCGGCACGAGGGCCAGTATTGATGCAATCAGCGGGAAGGAAACAGTCTTTCTCATGCTCAATCAATGGAGCGAAAAAGCGTTTGTTCCCGGTTTACAGCGCCTTAACCTATCACAGTAAGACTTAGTCAATCTTTGAGGGGGCGCACCACTACACCATGAAACTTTCGCCGCAGCCACACGCGCCCTTGGCGTTGGGGTTTGCGAACACGAAACCAGCGGTGAAATCGTCCTCCACCCAGTCCATCGTCGATCCGATCAGATACAGCACGCTTGCCCCGTCAATATACAGGACGCCGCCGGGGGTTTGGATCTTCTCATCGAATTTGGCTTCCTCGGTCACGTAATCGACCGAATAGGCCAGACCCGAACACCCGCGCCGCGGGGTCGACAGCTTGACCCCGATCGCACCTTCGGGTGCCTTGCTCATCAGGTGAGCCACGCGGTCCTGCGCGCCGGGCGTCAGGTTTACCGCAGCAGGGCGTTGTTTGAGCGTGGTCATCACAGCATTCCCAATTCGAGGCGCGCTTCGTCGCTCATCTTTTCCGGAGACCAGGGCGGATCCCAGACAAGTTCCACCTCGGCATCGCGGATACCAGGCACAGAGGACGCGCGCAGTTCCACCTCGCCCGGCATGGTTTCCGCGACGGGGCAATGCGGAGTGGTGAGTGTCATCAAGATTGTGACATCAGACTGGTCATCGACCTCGACGCCATAGATAAGGCCGAGATCGTAGATGTTGACCGGGATTTCCGGGTCGAAAATCTCTTTCAGCGCGGCAATCACATCGGCCTGCAATTCGCTGCCCGCGCCGCCCGGTCCATCCTGCGGCGGCTTGGCCGAGAGGAACCCGTCGAGATAGTCGCGCTGACGCGGCTGCGCCGGAGCGTCGTCAATCGCATCGCTCACCCGGGCGCGGGGTGGTTTTTGCGCCAGCTCATCATTGGGAGCAGGCGCAGCGACAAAGCTCGTTTCGTCAGCGGGCTTGTTCATATGCTCATCCCTTTCCAAAGATCTTGCGGGTTCGGGCTATGCCTTCGAGCAGCGCGTCGACATCGGCTTCGGTCGAATAAAGGCCAAAACTGGCGCGCGCGGTCGCTGGAATACCTACATAGTCCATAAATGGCTGCGCACAATGATGCCCGGCCCGGATCGCGACGTTCGATTCGTCAAGGATCGTGCCGAGATCGTGCGGGTGGATATCGTCGAGCGTAAAGCTGACGATGCCCGCGCTGTCGGCAGGGCCATACAGCGTCACATCGTTCATCGCGCCCAGTTCGCCGCGCAGGCGCTTTACCAGTGCCGCCTCGGCTTCGTGGATGCGCGCAAGGCCTACCGCGTCGACATAATCGGCAGCGGCGGCAAACGCGATGGCTTCGGTGATGGCGGGGGTGCCAGCCTCGAACCGTTGCGGCGCGGGGGCATAGGTGGTCTTTTCAAATGTGACGCGGTCGATCATCGCGCCGCCGCCCTCCCACGGGGGCATCGCATCGAGGATATCGCGGCGCGCCCACAGCGCACCAATGCCGGTCGGGCCGTACAGTTTATGCGCGGAAAAGACGTAAAAATCGCAGCCCAATGCGGCCACATCTACCGGCATGTGCGGAGCGGACTGGCAGCCATCGAGCAACAGCTTCGCGCCGACCTTGTGCGCCATCGCTGCTGCGCGACGCGCATCGAGCAGCCCGCCGGTCACGTTGGAGACATGGACGAGGGCAACCAGTTTATGCCGCTCCGTCAGCATCGCTTCAGCCGCATCGAGGTCGATCTGATGGTCATGTGTCAGCGGGCAAACGTCGATCTTGGCACCCGTTGCCTCTGCGATCATCTGCCACGGCACGATGTTGGAATGATGCTCCAGCTGCGAGAGCAGGATGCGGTCGCCCGGTTTCAGGTTGGCCCGGCCCCAGCTGTTGGCGATAAGGTTGATCGCCTCGGTCGCGCCGCGGGTGAAGACAATCTCGTCCTCCGCCCCTCCAAGAAAAGTCGCAACGCGCCGCCGTGCGCCCTCATAGGCCTGCGTCATATCGGCGGAGCGGGCGTAAACCCCGCGATGGACGGTGGCGTAATCCTCGCCCAGCGCGCGCGCCATTGCATCGATCACGGCGCGCGGTTTCTGCGCGGTCGCGCCGGTGTCAAGGTAATGCCACGGCGCTCCGTCGCGTGTGACGAGACCCGGGAAGTCGGCGCGCAAGTCGCGGGAGATGATAGATGGAGCGTTCATAGTGCCGCACTTTCCAGCGCAGACAGCGCAGCCTTGAGCAGGCGTTCGCGCTCGGCCTCGTCGTGCAGTTCGACAAACGCATCGCCGATGAACGCCTGCACCAGCAGCCGCTGCGCCTGTTCCGGAGAGAGCCCGCGCGCAGCCATGTAATACCGCGCCGCTTCGTCGAGTTGGCCGACGGTCGCGCCGTGCGCGCACTTCACATCGTCAGCAAAGATCTCAAGCTGCGGGACGGCATTCGCGCTCGCCCCGGCTTCGAGCAGCAAGGCTTTGAAATCCTGTGCGGCGTCGGTTTTTTGCGCGTGGCGCGCGACCTTGATCTCGCCCAGGAAATTGCCGGTGCCGGTGCCCCAGTGGACGCTGCGCACGGTCTGGTTGCTGGTTGCTTCGGGCTCGGCATGGATCGTGGTGGTGACGAATTCGCGCACCGCATCGCCGCCGCCGATCGTCACGCCGCCAAATTCGAAATGCGCACCCTTGCCCAGCGTCGCTTCAACTTCGAGCCGGGTGTAATCGGTGCCAACATTGGTGGCGAACAGTTCTGCCCGCGCACCATCGCCCAGCGTCAGGCGGATGCGGATGAGTTGGGGCTGGTCGTTGCCGATCACCGTCGCATGACGGCGCGTCTCGCCGGCTTCGAGTGTTACATCCTTCCACCGGTCCAGCGCGCCCTCACCGATCCGTTCGAGCGCGGGTATATCGGCATAACGCCACGCTTCATCGCGATGGGTAGGGAGGTGCGTGGGGAGTGTTGCCGCCTCAGGCATCAGCCATCACCGCGTCATAACCCTCGGCTTCGAGCCGCAGGGCGAGTTCCGGGCCGCCGGTCTGCACGATCCGGCCACCGGCCAGCACGCTGACCTTGTCGGGCTTCACCACGTCGAGCAGGCGCTGGTAGTGGGTGATCAGCAGCACGCCCTTGTCGGGGGCGCGCATGATCGAATTGATGCCTTCGCCCACGATCCGCAGTGCGTCGATATCAAGGCCTGAGTCCGTTTCGTCCAGCACCGCAAAAGTCGGGTCGAGAATGCCCATCTGCACCATCTCGGCGCGCTTTTTCTCGCCGCCTGAAAAACCGACATTCACCTGCCGCTTGAGCATGTCCATGTCCATTTTCAGCAGGCCCGCCTTCTCCTTTGCGAGCTTCAGGAATTCGCCCCCCGAAAGCGGTTTTTCGCCGCGATACTTGCGCTGCGAATTGAGCGCCTCGCGCAGGAACTGGACGTTGGAAACACCGGGGATTTCAACCGGATACTGGAAGCCCAGAAACAATCCGGTGGCCGCGCGTTCATGCGGATCGAGGGCGAACAGGTCCGTGCCGTTGAACATCACCGAACCCGCGGTCACATCATAGCCAGGCTTGCCGCCCAGCACGTTTGCAAGCGTCGATTTCCCCGCGCCGTTCGGCCCCATGATCGCGTGGATTTCACCCGCCGCGATCTCCAGCGTCAGGCCTTTCAGGATCGGTTTGGGATCATCGCCGCCGCCAACGGTCGCGTGGAGGTTTTCAATCTTGAGCATTGGTGCGGTCCCTTGATTTCGAGGTGGCCGGGGCGGTCGCATCGGTGCGCGCTTTCACGACCGACGCATCGCGCAATTCGAGCACGAGCCCGCGCGGCCTTTCATTTTCGTATTGCGAAGAGGTGTTTTGGGCGGCGGTCATGCGTTGGCGAAACTGATCGTCCAGATCGCGCCCGCGCGCCACGTGGATGAGTCCGATATTGCGGAACAGCTGGTCGACCTCTTCGGGGCCGATCGCGGTTTTCGCTCCGCGCATGGCCTCATTCGCCGCGAGCTTTGCCGTTTCAGCCAAGGTTGCGCAGCGCGGAATATCGCCGGCGTGCTGCGCTTCGAAATTGGCCTCGCCGGTGACACGCCGATCCGACGAGTACAGGCAATTGCGGTACTGGACGACGAAGGGCTCGATCAGGCGCGGATATTCGACCGACCAGGTTTTCGGATCGTCATTCCTGATCGCGACGGCGGTTTCGCCCGCGCCCTGCAGGCTTATGACAAACGCCAGTGAGGATAGAAGCATAAGGTTCGTTCCGGTGGTTACGGGTAATTGGTATTGGGCTGGGAAAACCGCTCGCGGCGAGCGTTCTGCTTGTCGGAGATGCGCATTCGCATCCCCGCCGTGATGCGTTGCAGGACCGCTTCCATGTTTTCGAGTATGTCTGTCGCCTTGATCCGCATCACCCGGATGCCGACTGCCTCAAGGCTTTTGTCGCGGCGCTTCGCCAGTGCCTCGTCCGCGTCCTCCTCGTCGATCATGATCGCCATGCCGAGATTGTGGCAGTTGAAATCGACAATCGCGCTGCCGACCACGGCGAAGCGTTTGAAGGCGTTGCGGCCCAGATCCGCCTTCGCGAACCTTGCCGCCAGCGCCTTGTTCGCAGGCGAGGCAAAGCGGCGCATTTCGCGCGCACGATCGTGCAGCTCATCGAGTCGCCTGTCCGAAATCTTCCACCCGCGACCCTTTTTGTTGAGGGTGTCGGCGGTCTCGGTCTCGGACGGCGGGCGCAGGTTGAGGGTTTTGCGTTCAGTCACCCGACGCCTCGTCGAACTTGAGCGTGCGCGGGTGAAAACCTTCTGTGAGGCGTTTGTTATTCTCGCCAAACCACGTGCACACGATGTTGTCTGCGTATTTGGCCTGCTGAACGGTCATCAGCGGCCCGCCCGATTTAAGGCGAACTACGTCCCCGACGTTAAATTCAAGATCGCTCACGAGATACTCCGGTTGTTTGGAATGATTTGAACGTCATTGTGTCCAGGGCCATTCCCAAAAACATCAGGCAGCGAATCCGAAAACCCCCACCCGCGGCCCTTTTTCTTGAGCGCAGGGGCGGCGTCGGAGGCGGCCTCGGGGTTGGGGGGGCGAGGGTTTTGCGTTCAGTCATCAGGGACCGCCTTGTCGGCAGGCAGTTGGGTCAGGTTGAGGAAACTGCCGTCCATGACAACAAAGGAAGGCGTTGTGACCATAGACCTAGAGAGGCGGCGAGCCGGCATCCTTCCGTTCGACCTATCCCCAGTGCTGGAGATACCGGCGCCCAGCCTCGATGAGTTGTCGATGTAACGTCCTAGCCTTGCAAACCTACGGTACAGTATTTGGATCCGTTCAAGCTCCTTCTCGCTGCTGACGGATGTTACCGACAGAACGTGTTCAGAGGCGCAGCGGTCTTCGATTCCGCTGTAGTCGACCGCAACGCCCTGCTGATAATCGACTGTATGCATTATGCTTTCGCCCATACACTTTAGGTAGGCGACTATCGGGGGCGGCACGAGCTTGCGTTGATCGCGCGCCTGCATTGCATCGCGATCGATTTCCATGAAGCCTCGCTTGAGATTGAGCTGCGCTTGGCGCCGGTCCCCGGTATGAAAGCGCAGCAGAACCTGGCCCGCCTCCTCCTCAAGCGTGTTCCTGAGTTCTGAACTATGGGCAAGCTGCCCTTCGGCAGTCCGCTCGCCCTGTGCGAGAGCGCAGGCGGCATAGCGATAAAGGATCGGCGTCGTGGATTGAAAAGCGAGAAAATCCCGCGCCCACGTCGGTTCAGGCGCCGCGAGTGCAAACAATCCAAGCGCGGATAAGGCGAGTCTGAACATCACCCAACGCTTCCCTCAAGCGAGATCGCCAGCAGCTTTTGCGCTTCGACCGCGAACTCCATCGGCAGTTGCCGCATCACGTCCTTGGCAAAGCCGTTGACGATCAGCGCCACGGCTTCCTCTTGGTCGAGGCCACGCTGCTGGGCGTAAAACATCTGTTCGTCGCTGATCTTGCTGGTGGTCGCCTCGTGCTCAATCTGCGCGCTGGGGTTCTTCACCTCGATATAGGGCACGGTGTGCGCGCCGCATTGATCGCCGAGCAGCAGGCTGTCGCACTGGGTGAAATTGCGCACCCCGTCCGCTTTCGCCCCAACGCGAACAAGGCCGCGATAGGTGTTGGACGATTTGCCCGCGCTGATCCCCTTGGAGATGATGGTCGAGCGCGATCCCTTGCCGTTGTGAATCATCTTGGTGCCGGTGTCGGCCTGCTGGAAATTGTTGGTCACCGCGACCGAGTAGAACTCGCCGACGCTGTCCTGGCCATTGAGCACGCAAGACGGGTATTTCCATGTCACCGCAGAGCCGGTTTCAACCTGCGTCCAGCTGATTTTCGAACGGTCGCCCTGGCACAGCCCGCGCTTGGTCACGAAATTGTAGATCCCGCCCACACCTTCGGCATTGCCCGGATACCAGTTCTGCACGGTCGAATACTTGATCTCGGCATCTTCCATCGCGACCAGCTCAACCACGGCGGCGTGAAGCTGATTTTCGTCGCGCATGGGCGCGGTGCAGCCTTCGAGGTAGCTGACATAGCTCCCTTTTTCGGCGATGATCAGCGTGCGTTCGAACTGCCCGGTGTTTTCAGCATTGATGCGGAAATAGGTGGAAAGCTCCATCGGACAGCGCACGCCTTCGGGAATGTAAACGAACGTGCCGTCGGAAAAGACCGCGCAGTTGAGCGCGGCGAAGTAGTTGTCGCGCACCGGCACGATGCGGCCCAGCCACTTTTTCACCAGCTCGGGATATTCCTTGATCGCCTCGGAGATGGAGAGGAAGATCACGCCTGCGCGCTTCAATTCCTCGCGGAAGCTGGTGGCGACGCTGACCGAATCGAACACCGCATCCACCGCAACCTTGCGTGCGCCCTTCACCCCGGCGAGCACTTCCTGCTCGCCCAAGGGAATGCCCAGCTTGTCGTAAATCCGCTTGATCTCGGGATCGAGTTCATCGAGCGATCCCAGCTCGATTTTTTTCTTCGGCGCGGCGTAATAATAGGCGCCCTGATAGTCGATCTTGGGATAGCCGACCTTGGCCCAGTCGGGCTCTTCCATGTCCTGCCACAGGCGAAACGCCTTCAGCCGCCAGTCGAGCATCCATTCCGGCTCGCCCTTCTTGCCCGAGATGAAGCGCACGGTGTCTTCGTTGAGGCCTTTTTCGGCAAATTCGGTTTCGATGTCGGAGGACCAGCCGTGTTCGTAGTCGGCGGCACCGGCGGCGGCTGCGCGCGCATCGGCGTCCGTTTCCGGCACATCGGCTGTCTTGGTCTGGAGATCGAGAGTGTCGGTCATGCCGCTGCTTCCTGAAGGGAGGGATTGGTTGAGGGCTTGGGCCGCGGGGGCGGGCGCAAATGTTCGAGCGTGATCGCGGCAAGCGACTGGCGCAGCGCGGAATTGATGATCGGCCAGTGCGGGCGCATATGGCACCGCGCCTCGTGATCGCATTCGCCCCTGGCATCGACGCATACGGTGAGCGCGATCGGCCCTTCGACCGCCTCGACGATGTCGGCGACGGTGATGGCAGCGGCAGGTCGGCCCAGTTGCAAGCCGCCCTTCGCCCCGCGAACGGAACGCAGCAGGCCCGCGCCAGTCAGCTTGGACACGAGCCGCTGCACCGTAGGTACCGGAAGGCCACTCTCGCTCGCCAGTTCAGCCGCACTCACCCGGCCATCGCCGCAATGGGTGGCGGCTTGGCACATCGTAACGATGGCATAATCGGCGAGATTGGAAAGGCGCATGGCGCTGGCGGGGTCTCTTCTTGCGAATGGTTCTTAAATCGGAGCGAATGAGTCGTATTTGAAATACGCTTGATTCGGTCCGATTTCAAGGTCTTTCCCGACCACCCCGCCCCGGTTGCCTTTCTCGAGCCTATGCCCCTGCTTTCTGACTGACGACCCAGTTTTCGACGTTTTCTTCCAGGATCGACAACGGCACCGGCCCATTCACCAGGATGGCATCGTGGAAGCCGCGAATATCGAAATCCTCGCCCAGTTCGGCCTGCGCCTTCGCGCGCAATTCTATGATCTTGAGCTTGCCGATCATGTATGCGGTGGCCTGACCCGGCGTCGTGACGTAACGCTCGATTGCCTTGACGATATCGCCTTCGGGATTGGGCGTGGTGTCTTTCAGATACTGGATCGCCTTTTCCCGGCTCCACCGTTTGGAATGGATGCCGGTGTCGACCACCAGCCGGCACGCGCGCCACAGCTCCATGCCCAACCGCCCGAAATCGGAATAGGGATCCTGATAAAAGCCCATGTCGCGGCCCAGTTCCTCGGTATAGAGGCCCCAGCCCTCGGTGTAGGCAGTCCATCCGCCAAACCGGCGGAATGGCGGCAGATCACCCAGTTCGGTCTGGATCGCACGTTGCAGGTGATGGCCGGGCAAGCCTTCGTGATAGGCGAGCGCCTCCAGCTCGTTCTTCGACATGTCTCGCAAATTGTATAGGTTGACGTAATAGGTGCCCGGGCGCGAACCATCGGGCGCGGGGCTTTGATAAAACGCCTTGCCCCCGCTCTTTTCGCGGAACGCCTCGACCGGTTTGATGATCATCGGCGCCTGTGGCAGGACACCGAAGAATTCCGGCAGTTTCGCCTCCATCGCATCCAGCTTTTCCTGGGCATCCGCCAGATATGCCTCGCGCGTGGAGTAATAGAACCGGTCATCGGTGCGGGTGTATTCGAAGAAATCCTGTAGGGTGCCTTCAAACCCGACCTTCGCCATGATGGCGCGCATCTCGCCGTGGATCCGCTCCACTTCGCGCAGGCCGATATCGTGGATCTCGTCGGCAGTCAGATCGGTGGTCGTATAGCTTTTGAGCTGAGCTGCGTAATACTCATCACCATCGGGAAAGCGCCACACGCCGTCTTCTTCGGGTGCAAACGTCTGCTGCCGCTTCATTTCGGTGAGCAGACGTGCATAGGCCGGGCGCGCGGACTGGTTCCAGGCGAGCGTCGCGTCCTCGACCAAACCCTCGGCATCGTCGGATGCGAGTTCAAGCGCCGCCACCTTCTTGGCAAAATCCTGCAGCAAGGCATTGTCGTCGCCGGCCGCAATCAGGCTTTCGAGATCGGAGATGATGTAGGGATAAACCCAGTCGGGTGGCATGATCCCGGCGTCCGCGCGCAGCTGCGCCTCGATCCGCAGGGCGTCCATCTGCGGCCCGATCCCCTCGATCCGGCTGATGTAAGCCACGGCATGGTCAGGCTCGCTTACACGGTGGATGTTGATGAGGAAGGCCGGAATATTGGTGTGCGGCCCGCGTCGATGGTCGAAGATGTAATCGTATTCGCGAAACGGGAACAGCTCTTCGCTGCGCTTTGCTGTGGCCTGGAAAAGACGGAACGACAGCGCGTCCTGCCCGAAAAGCATCGCCGGATCGAACCGGTTTCGCAGCATCGCGGCGGCATCCTGCAGCATGCGATATTCGCGCGCCGCCGCCGCATCCGATGGATCATCCCACTTGCCGTAATCCTCGTCACGCTCGCCGCGATACGCCTTGCTGGTCGGAGATAACGCCAGCTGGCGCGCATCGTAATCCTCGAAAAAACTGGCAAGATCGGAGGATGTCACAGTCGCAGAAGAGGGCGCGGGCGCCGCTTGGGAGTGCGCATCGGCGATTGCGGGGGCTGAAGCCGTCGCGGCCCCCATCGCGATTATGGAACAGACAAGCAGGATTGTGGGACGCAAGGGTGTTCTCCTTTTGGTGGGAATCTCGTTACTGCAAACGCATGAGAAGGGCAGAGTTATCCCTCCGATGTCTCAACGCTCCAGTTCGCGAAGGTTCTGCAGGCTTATCATTTCAGACAGATAGGGTTGATCGCTATTACGCAAACGTGCCGGCGTGCGACCGACAAACCGCTTGATCTCGCGAATCATGTGCGGTTGATCGAAAAATGCCTCCCCCAATTGCGCTTCGAATTCAGGCGTCAGGGAGGGCAGCGACAGTAAGGCAGCCGCGCGCAGGGCGCGATACTTGCGGGCAAGCGCCTGCGGCGGCAGGCCGAAATACCGTTCCGTCAGACGCTGCACCTGACGGGTCGAATAATTTGTGCGCGCGAGCAAATCCTCAATCTGCGGATTGAATGCAGAGCCAAGCCACAGGTTCACCGCCCGGATGAGCGCCACGTGTTGCGGGTTGAGCGGCCTCAACGCGCCCCTGATAAATTCGGCCAGAGCGAGCGCGCATTCGCGCCCGGTTCGCTCGCCAGACCGGTACGCCTCGATCAGCGGACGGCCAAAAGTCTCGGCACGACTTCCCAATACATCTGTTGCAGGCAGCAGTCGGTCGCGATGCTGACCCGCATGCAGCCCGGTCAGCGCCGCCCACCCAAGCGGGGTAAGCGCCGCGCCGCATGCGTGAAACGGGCCATCAACCACAAGCGGGGCCGCTGCTGCGGTGGGTGTCAGGATAGCGATTTCAGGATTGGGATCGCGTTGCCCGGATGCAAACAGCGCCTCTCCCTTGCCAAACGGAAACAGCGTCAGATGCCCGATCGACGCAGGCTGGACATCGCGAAATTCGCGTTCCTCACAGCGAAAGTGATACAGCGTGGTAATAAAGCTTCCGAGGTCTGCCGGCGGAGCAATGTAATCGACGTTGATGAGCGAGCTTGCGGTAAGCTCGATCGCTGCATCGTCAGGATGACGGTCTTGATCGGCCTGAATATTGCCGTGCACTAAATCCATCGCGCGCCCCGTATTCAGGTGGTTAACCGGTTTTCGCGGATGGCTATAGGATAAACGCGATCCAAAAAAAAGGGCGGCCCGATTACCGGACCGCCCCTGTAAGTTGAGGAACTCTTTGCAATGTTGCTCCGAGCCCTTCGGGTCGCGTCATTCTCCTAGGCGTAATGGTCCAGATTGAATTGTATGCATGCGACAGGCTGGCAACGAGCACCGCCTCGAGAAAAGGTTTTCCGAAAATCCTCGCGATCCATCAGAAGGTTACTTGCGGCCAGCGTCCTTTCAACAAACGCGCCTTTTTGCAAATGCGAGTGAATGCGATAGGGCAAGATCATGCTTTTCCGCCTTGCCCGCCCCGCCCTGTTTGCCCTTGATTCGGAGACCGGCCACCGGCTCGCGATTGCGGGGCTGAATGCTCTGCCCAAAAAATCCCCGCCGCGACCCGGCACGGCCGCTGTCACAATTGCCGGGCTGACCTTCCCCAACCCCGTGGGCGTTGCCGCCGGTTTCGACAAGGATGCCGAAGTGCCCGATGCGCTGCTCGGGCTGGGATTCGGGTTTACCGAAGTCGGCTCGATCACGCCGCTGCCGCAGGAGGGCAACCCGAAACCGCGCCTGTTCCGGCTGGTGGAGGACAATGCGGTGATCAACCGCATGGGTTTCAACAATGCAGGTGGTGAGGCGGCGCTCCAACGGTTGAAGGCGCGCGCGGGCAGGCCGGGCATCGTCGGCGTAAACATTGGCGCGAACAAAGATTCTCCAGACAGGATCGCGGATTACGCTGCGATGGCGCGGATGATGGCGCCTTATGCCAGCTATCTTGCCATCAATGTCTCCAGCCCCAACACCCCCGGCCTGCGCGCATTGCAGGATGAAGGCGCGCTGGCAGAGCTGATCGACGGCGTGATCGAGGCGCGCGATGCCGCGATGGCAGCAGGCCGTGCAGGCTCGCCGCCGATCTTCCTCAAGGTCGCGCCCGATCTGGAGCCCATCGATATCGACGCGATCGCGCGGATCGCGCTGGAGAAACGTCTGGGTGCCCTAATCGTGTCAAACACCACGATATCCCGACCCACGCTCGGATCGCATCATGCAGGTGAGACAGGCGGCCTCAGCGGAGCGCCGCTGCGCGCGCTCGCGCTGGAGCGTGTGCGCGATTTCCGCAAGGCCACTGGCGGCGCGATGCCACTCATCGGGGTGGGCGGGATCGCCACTGCCGAGCACGCTTGGGAACGGATCAAGGCGGGCGCAAGTCTGGTGCAGCTGTATTCGGCTCTGGTCTATGAAGGACCGGGTCTGGGTGCCCGCATCGCACGCGGCATCGAACGGTTGATGGTGCTTGAAGGGTTTCAAAGCATTGCAGATGCGGTGGGAAGCGAATAGCGACTGCAATCATGTTGCATCGTCTCGCGTCATCGACACTCATCGGCCTTGCGCTTTTTGTAAGCGCCTGTGCCCCGTCACAAATCCCGTCGGTTGCTTCTGCGCCTGTCGTTGCAGCACAAGGGAATGGAGCGGTCAGCGCCGCAGATCCCCGCGCGCAGGCGGCAGGGGATGCGATCCTTGCCAAAGGCGGCTCTGCCACTGACGCGGCGATCGCGGTGATGCTGGCGCTCACCGTGGTCGAACCGCAAAGCTCCGGCATTGGCGGCGGCGGCTTCATGGTGCGCGCGAATGAGGAAGGCGTCATCACCTTCGATGGGCGCGAGACCGCACCCGCCGCGGCCACTCCCACGCGGTTCCTTGACGAAAAGGGCGAAATCCTGCCGCGCGAACAGCGGGTATTTTCCGGCCTCAGCGTTGGCGTGCCCGGCAATATCGCGCTCGCAGCAAAAGCGCATTCGCAGCATGGCAGACTGGAATGGGCGGACCTGTTCGAACCCGCCATCGCGCTCGCCCGCGACGGGTTCTTGATGAACCGCCGCCTGAACGATTCGCTGACTCAGTCCAAGGGGCGTGCGGATATGACAGCAGAAGCGCGCGCGGTGTTCTATGACGCCGCTGGAGAGGCGCTGCCCGTGGGGACGCTGGTGCGCAATCCCGATTTTGCGCGTACGCTGGAATCTCTTGCCGCGGCGGGTCCACGATACATGTATTTCGTCATGGCGGATCGTCTTGCGGGATATGTCGCGGGCCAGACCCCACAGGACGGGCGCATGGTCGCATCGGACATCGAAACCTATGAGGCAAAGCTGCGCGATCCGGTCTGCTCGAAGTATCGCCGATATAAAGTGTGCGGCATGGGCCCGCCTTCGTCCGGAGGCGTGGCGGTTTCGCAGATGCTGGGGCAGCTCGAACGGTTCGATCTGGCCGCGCTTGGCCCCGATAATCCGACCTTCTGGCACCTGTTCCTCGAATCGCAGCGCGTCGCCTATGCCGACCGCGATCTGTATATCGGGGACGAGGACTTCGTATCTGTCCCGGTCGAAGGGCTGGTCGATCCCGCTTATATTGCACAGCGCAGCGCGCTGATCAGCCCGGACAAGGCGCTGACAAGCGTCGAACCAGGCACACCGCCGGGCGTCACCACCGCGTTTGCCACCGGCGATGATCCGCAGGAAAACGGCACCACGCATTTCTCCGTTGTCGACAAGGATGGCAATGCAATCAGCTATACCTCGACGGTTGAGGGAGCATTTGGATCGGGGCTGTTTTTCGAAGGGTTCTATCTCAACAACGAGCTTACCGATTTCAGCCTGACGCCGGATCATGATGGAAAGCCTGTCGCCAACCGGGTCGAAGGTGGCAAGCGCCCACGTTCCTCCATGGCGCCCACGGTCGTCTATGACGACACCGGCGAAGTCGTGCTGGTGATCGGCGCGGCTGGCGGGCCGACAATCCCGGTGCAGACCGCGCGATCGATCATCGGAGTGCTCGATTTCGGAATGACCGCGAACGAGGCGCTGGGCCTTCCGCTGATCATGTCCTTCGGGGAGACGGTGGTGTATGAGGAAGGCACAGTGCTAGCCGGCATGGAAGCGGCGCTGAAGGCGCTCGGCCACACGCAGATCCGCAGCTTTGGCGCTCCGTTGAAAGCCAACGCGCTGCGCCGGGTCGTCGGCGCGGATGGCAAGATCAGCTGGGAGGTCGCCCGCGATCCCCGAATTGAGCCGATGCTGGCTTACACGAATAGCCCGGTTGGCGATTAAACTGTGGGGTTACCGCGCTTGCCGCTACGGTAATCCACCTTTAACCCGGCGGTGAAAAGACCATATACAGCTTGCTTAACGCCCCCGGTGAGGGGCGGGCAGGAGAGGAGCCAACCCAAGGTGCACGCCCCACAGATGTCGAATTCCAGCTATCCAATTATCGATCCCAGCGATCATCCGATCCTTCAGGATATCGACCGTGCCAACAACCTGGTCGAGCTGTTCCTGATGCGCGCCGATCAAAAAGGCGATGCGCCGTTCCTTGGCCGCAAGGCCGATGGCATCTGGACCACGCAAAGCTGGCGCGAAGTGGCCGATCAGGTGTGCCTGCTGTCGCAGGCCTTGCGCGCAATGGGCCTTAACGCTGGCGACCGAGTGGCGCTGGTGTCCGAAAATCGCCCCGAATGGTGCATCGCAGATCTTGCGATCATGGCGGCGGGCTGCATCACCGTGCCGACCTACATCACCAACACCCAGCGCGATCACGCGCACATCCTCGATAATTCGGGCGCGCGGGCGGTCATCGTCTCGACCGAAAAGCTGCTCGGCCCGCTGGTGGGCGCGATCGCGGGGACCGGAATCATCGACCACGTTATCGGGATCGAAGACCTGCACCGCCGCCAATCGCCCGGCTTCGACTATCTTGACTGGGATACGTTGATGGCGGGAGACGCAGCCGCCGCGCGCACCGCCGTGGACCAGCGTATTGCCGACATTAAACGCGATGACACTGCCTGCCTCATCTATACCAGCGGCACCGGCGGCGCGCCGCGCGGGGTGAAGCAGCACCACGGCGCGATCCTGTGCAATATTGCGGGCGCGGGCGAGATTGTGATCAACGATTTCGGGTTCGATGAGGAGCGGTTCCTCTCCTTCCTTCCGCTGTCCCACGCCTATGAACACACCGCCGGGCAATACCTGCCGATCGCGCTGGGCGGTGAGATTTTCTATTCCGAAGGACTGGAGAAGCTCGCCTCGAATATCGAGGAAGTGCGCCCCACGATCATGGTCGTCGTCCCGCGCCTGTTCGAAGTGCTGCGCGCCCGAATCATGAAACAGATCGAAAAGCAGGGTAAGGTCGCAAACTTCCTGCTGGATAATGCGATTAAGATCGCGGACCAGGCGAAGGACGGCAAACGCCGCCTGCGCGACCGCCCGCTGGACGCGGTGATCGAACGCACACTGCGCCCGAAAATCCGCGCCAAATTCGGCGGCCGGGTAAAGGCGATGGTTTCGGGCGGCGCGCCGCTCAACCCCGAAGTCGGTAATTTCTTCGACGCGATGGGGCTCACCTTGCTGCAAGGGTACGGCCAGACCGAAAGCGGCCCGATCATGAGCTGCAATCGGCCCGCTGCTGGCATCGGCATGGACACGGTCGGCCCGCCAATGCGCGGGGTCGAGGTGAAGATCGCGGAGGATGGCGAAATCCTTTGCCGGGGCGAACTGGTGATGCACGGATACTGGCGCAACGACGCCGAAACTGCGCGCACCATCGTGGATGGCTGGCTGCACACCGGCGATATCGGGCACCTCGATAAAAAGGGTCGGATCGTCATCACCGACCGCAAGAAGGACATGATCGTCAATGACAAGGGCGACAATGTTGCCCCGCAAAAGATTGAAGGGATGCTGACTCTGCAACCCGAAATCGCGCAGGCGATGGTGAGCGGGGACAAGCGGCCCTATGTCGTCGGTCTGATTGTGCCCGATGCCGAATGGGCACTGGAATGGTCACGCGAGAACGGCGAGAAGTTCGACATGGTGGCGCTGCAGGACCTGCCCGCGTTCAGGAAAGCGGTACGCGCGGCGGTCGATCGCACGAACGCGGAACTTTCGGTGACCGAAAAGGTGCGAAAATACGAATTCGCGGACGAGGCGTTCTCGATCGAGAACGAGGAAATGACCCCCAGCATGAAAATCCGCCGCCACAAGATCAGGGGCCGCTATCACGACCAGATCGACGGGCTTTATTGAGGTTTGGTGGTTAGCAGCACCACAGATTTGGCGTGCGCCTTGATTTGGCCTAGCTGCTGATGAAGCAAGCGTTGGGCGTTTTCGATCTTGGCTAGTGTCTCAAGCATTTCGAGACGCGACATGTGCTTTGGCGGTATCGTCGTTTCGGTTTTGCCGTTATAGGTTTTGTGATGGATTGTGACGCCATTGGCTGTCGGTTTAATACGGCCATGAGCGAGGCAAGTGCGGTGTTGGTAGAGGCGCTCCCACTCTGCAATGCGGCATTGCGCGCGTTGTCCATGCCGCCCAAAAGAATGGCTCCCAATACAAGCGTTCAATGCCCTGAGGCGCGCTACCGCAGCCTGTGCGCGCGCATCTTTGCCAGGCGTGATACCAGCAGCCTCAAGCGCGCTCAGGCAGTCTGACACTGAATGTTCGGCTCGCGAGAATATCTCAATGTAGTACCCACGCCAGGCACAAACCAAGACTGGCCACTGTTCGAGCGAGAAGAGCCCAATCTCATTGATGTTGAAGTGCACCGACATGGGTTTGCGATAAAAGCCAATGTCCTAACCCTTCGTAACCACATCAAGCCGCCTCAACATCCTCGACAAATTCCGGGTAAAACGCCGGCGCGCGTTCGGACCAGGCGGGCGCAGTGGCGGCGGCTTCGCTTAGCGATTGCAGCAGTACCTTGCGCTGGTCGGGGCGAATCATCGGCAGTGCAGCCGCCGCGCAAAAGGCGGACGGCAGATAGGGCCGCGCAGCTGGGCCGAGCAGGCGTTCATACAGGAACCGGAACGCGGAAAAGCTCTCCAGCCGCTCCTGATCGAGGTCGAACGCCACCACGCGAATGAGTTTGCTCACAAATCGCTCCACCTCGCTCATCGTCCCTTCGACAGGCACCAGAGCTCGCAGTGCCTTCAAGTCCTGATAGACGACATACTGGCGGCGGATCGCGGCGCTTTCAGCCTCGCTTCGACCCCACAGCTTGAACGCATCACAGCGTGCTAGTCCGACATCGAGGCTGCGTTTGATATAGCGCTGTTCGGCCGGGCCGAAGCTTGCGAATTCACGCATTTCGCCGATGGTGGCGGTGGAAGTGCTGGCCAGTTTCACGCTTGGTCTCCTGTTGCGCAGGCGACTTTCGCTAATCGTGGTTAATTTATCGTAAGGCGAGGGAGGAAAAAAACCGCTAGGCTAAATCAAGCCCGCCAGCGGGCTGCTGGGATCGGCATATTTGCGCCGGCCCATGCGCCCGGCAAGATACGCCTCGCGCCCGGCCTGGACCGCCAGTTTCATCGCGCGGGCCATGCGGATCGGGTCTTTTGCCTCGGCGATGGCGGTGTTCATCAGGATGCCATCGCAACCCAATTCCATGCCGACCGCCGCATCGCTGGCCGTGCCCACGCCCGCATCGACCAGCACCGGCACCTTTGCGCCTTCGACGATCAGGCGGATGGTGACCTGGTTCTGGATGCCCAGCCCCGACCCGATTGGCGCGCCCAGCGGCATGATCGCAACCGCGCCTGCATCCTCTAGCTGTTTCGCCCCGATGGGATCGTCGACGCAATACACCATCGGATGAAAGCCCTCATTCGCCAGCACCTCGCACGCCTTCAGCGTTTCGCGCATGTCGGGGTAGAGCGTGCGCGCCTCGCCCAGCACTTCCAGCTTCACAAGGTTCCAGCCGCCCGCCTCGCGCGCGAGCCGCAGCGTTCGCACCGCATCCTCTCCGGTGAAGCACCCGGCGGTGTTGGGCAGATAGGTGATTTTCTTTGGGTCGATGAAGTCGGTGAGCATCGGCGCTTTGGGATCGGTGACGTTCACGCGGCGCACCGCCACGGTGACGATTTCAGCGCCGCTGGCCTCCACCGCGGCCGCGTTCTGCGCGAAATCGGCGTATTTGCCCGTGCCCACAATCAGGCGCGAGGTGAAAGTATGCCCGGCCACGCTCCAGGTATCGGCGGGCGTATCCTGAGATGCGGCATGATCCCCGCCACCCACGAAATGCACGATCTCCAGCACATCGCCATCGCCAAGCGCAGCATCAGAAAGGGTCGAGCGGGGGACAATCTCGCCATTGCGCTCCACGGCGACTTTTTCAGGCGGAAGGTCCAGTTCGCGCACCAGATCGGCGATGGTGGCGGCGGCGGTGCGACGGGTTTCGCCGTTCAGCGTAATGGTCTTGGTCATGTTGTGCGAGATAGCCCGCCTGCCACGCGGTGCAACCGCGCAATTGGCGAAGACTGAATTCAGCGCGCGCCGCGCAGGTTCAGCAGGTGGCCGAGCGAGACAAGCGCGACCCCGATAATCGTCAGCACCGCTTCTTGGGATCCGTGCTCCACCGCCAGCGCGCCGCCCATGAAGGAAAGCCCCATCATCGCGACCACAAACGGCGCGGCGCGGCGATGCCTGATCGCGCCCCAGCCAATCGCCACTGCCGCAACAATCAGCGCGAGCGCCAGCCCGAAGCGGTGAATTTCCGGGGCAAGCAGGTAGTGCCCGCCAATCCCCAACCCTGACACAAACAGCACCGTCGCCATGCAATGCAATGCGCACATCCCGGCCAGCCCGATGCCGAACTGATCGAGTTTGCGCCGGGTGTTGGGGCGATTCGCAGATGAGAGGTTGTTGCTGCTCATTACGGAGGTGCACATATGTTATACAGTTACATTGTGCAAGGGCGGGGGTCAGCATTGCACAATCGCGCTTAAGCTGATCCGCTTGCACACATTGCACCGTAGCTTGTCGCAATTGACCTTGCGCTATCGCGCGCATCGCCACATTTACGGAGCCGTCATGGCGAGCACTGCTATCAATTCTGAACAAGCGCCTGTTACCGGCGATGCAAGCAGGTTTGCTCGTGTGCGGCCGCTGGCGTTGGCGCGGTGGCTCGAAATCACGGCGGCCTTCGTGGTGATGATCGTGCTGGTCGGCGGGATCACGCGGCTCACCGAAAGCGGGCTGTCAATCACCGAATGGAACGTGGCTACCGGCATTCTTCCACCGCTCAATGAAGCGGCGTGGCAGGCGGAATTTGCCAAGTATCGCGCAACGCCCGAATACCGGCTGGAGGCGAGCCTTGGCGGAATGGCGCTGGCGGACTTTCAGTTCATATTCTTCTGGGAGTGGTTCCACCGCCTGCTCGCCCGGATGGTGGGGATGGTTTATGCCCTGCCGCTGATCTGGTTCTGGGTACGCGGCGCGATCCCCGCCGGGTTCAAACCACGCCTTGTCGTTATGCTGGTTCTGGGCGGGGTTCAGGCGATCATCGGCTGGGTGATGGTGCAATCCGGGCTTGTCGGCGACATGACCGATGTGAGCCACTTCAAGCTCTCGCTCCACCTGCTGACCGCGCTGCTGCTGTTGGGCTTGCTGGTCTGGACCGCGCGCGACATGCGGCGGATCGCGCGCGATCCGGCGGCTAGCGGCGCGCCGCTGACATTGGCGGGCGCGCTGGTTATCGCGGTGCTGTTTTTCCAGCTGTTGCTGGGCGCGTGGGTGGCGGGGCTGAATGCCGGGCATGCCGCCAGTGACTGGCCGCTGATGAATGGCCGTCTGGTGCCGGAGATTGATTGGTCTGCGGGCTTTTTCCGGACGTTGACCTTTGATCCTTTCCTTTTGCACTGGCTGCACCGCTGGTGGGCATGGGTTGCGGTGGCGGCGCTGGTCTGGCTGGCGCGGCAGGTGCGCCAAGATGACCGGCGCGCCTCGATTGCCCTGCATGCAGCGTTCGGGACGATGGTTGTGTTGGGCATTGCCACGGTGATGAGCGGGGTCACTTTGTGGTTGGCGGCAGCGCACCAATTGGTCGGCGCGCTGACTGTAGCAAGCACAGTGTGGGCCGCGCATGTCTATGGGATGACCCGTGAGGCGCGGGATCTCGTGACAAAGTCGGTGTGAGCGCGACGGATACGCGCAGGCGTTTCAAACTCGCTCCCGATTATTGGCGGTATTATTTTACCTCCCCGCAAAGCCCCGCTTTCGCTTGACTTAAAGGGCAATCGCGCACAAATGCGCGGCACTTCGCGGACCGGGACAGAGCATCCCCGATGCGATTCGCGTAATGTAATACCGCACGGTTAGTTGCAGCACGCGATCACCACAATTTCGTTTTTCAAGGAGCCTCACGCATGAAGGCGCTCAGCAAGCAGACCCGGTCAATCAAACCGGCCGAGGTCGAAAAAGACTGGCACATTATCGATGCCGATGGACTGGTTGTCGGTCGTCTCGCCTCGATGGTTGCAAATATCCTGCGCGGCAAGACCAAGCCGAGCTTTACCCCGCATGTCGATTGCGGTGATCACGTGATCATCATCAACGTCGAAAAGGTGCGCTTCACCGGTAACAAGACCAGCAACAAGGTCTATTACAAGCACACTGGCCACCCCGGCGGCATCAAGGAAACGACCCCGCAGAAAATCCTCGAAGGCCGTTTTCCCGAGCGCGTGTTGGAAAAGGCTGTCGAGCGTATGATTCCGCGCGGTCCCCTGGGCCGTCAGCAGATGAAGGCGCTGCACCTTTATGTCGGGACCGAGCATCCGCATGACGGGCAAGCGCCCAAGCCGCTCGACGTCGCTTCCATGAATCGCAAGAACAAGGTCAAAGCGTAATGGCTGACAACGATACAAAGTCCGGGGAAACCGTCTCCGATCTCGCCGATCTGAAGGACATTGCAGGCGACGCGCCCGACGCCGACGCTGAGGCAATCGCCAAGAGCAAGGCCGGCAATCCGGACACTCCCATGCGTGAGCAGGAACTGGACGCGCAGGGCCGGTCCTATGCCACCGGTCGCCGCAAGGACGCCAAGGCGCGTGTATGGATCAAGCCGGGCACTGGCAAGGTCACGATAAATGGCCGCGATCAGGACGTGTATTTCGCACGCCCGACGCTGCGTCTGATTATCGATCAGCCCTTCGCGATTACCGAACGTCAGGGCCAGTACGATGTGATCGCCACCGTCAAGGGTGGCGGGCTTTCCGGCCAGGCCGGCGCGGTGAAGCATGGCATCAGCCAGGCTCTCACCAAATACGAGCCCGCACTGCGCGGCATCGTCAAGGCCGCTGGCTTCCTTACTCGCGACAGCCGCGTGGTCGAGCGCAAGAAGTATGGCCGCGCCAAGGCGCGTCGCAGCTTCCAGTTCTCGAAGCGTTAAGCCTTACCCGGCATTCAAGCCACAAAAAGGGCGGCTTCCCGGATCGGGGAGCCGCCCTTTTGCTGTGTGGGGTATCCATATCGTTCGCGAACGGTTCTGCCCCTGCTGTGGGCTCGCGTTGCGCGATCAGCGTTGCAGCAGGATCAGCCCCCAGGCGAGGCCGAAACCGGTAATGAACAGCGGCCACGACCAGAAAACGCGCGTGGTCCCCAGCATGATCGCCTCGATCGCCAACGGGCCCGCGCTGGTACCTTGCGCTCCGATAACCGCCGCTACCGCACCAGTTACGATTGAACTTAGTATAATTGCTTTCAACATCGCCAACCTCCTGAGCGTGATCCGGACCCGATCGCATGTCGCACTGGCCAGATCTGCCGATTCAGTATTGTTCAGGAAAGGCAGCCATCGCCCCCCCTTTACCCGCGTATGTACGATCCAGCGCGACTCCATCGCCCTGTAGGAGAAATATGGCTTATAAAGTCTTACCGGAGGTATTCGAAAACAGGTTAACCGCAAGGCACGGAACTTTACCAGGCGGCGATCATCGCAGCGTGCCGATCCTTTTTTCGCAATCCCTCACCCGGCAATCGGCAAGGTCCGCATCTCGACAGCGATCTGGCGCGTTCCGGCGTCGCAGGTCAGCACGTTGTAGGATGGCGGCGCACCATGCCGCAAGCGGGTCGACAGCGTGCCCGCCCCGATCACCTTTGCGATGGCGCGCGATCCTGGCCGGTGCTCGTCAAACGGCGTGTGGATGTGCCCGGAAAGAACCGCGTCCATGCCGTGATCGGCAAGCGAGCGGAGCGCCTCGTTTCCGCCGATGGTCGAACTGGGCCCATCAGCCTGCGGCCCGTGCAGCGGGTGGTGCGCGGTGACGATCCGCAACCGGCGATCGCCAGTATGCTGCTCCAGCTCGGCGATGGTCTGCTCCAGTGCGGGCTGCCTGATTACCCCGTCCGACCATGGCCAGCGGCGCTGCGCGGAAACAGTCGTCAGCAGGCCGATCAGCACCACGTCGTGCGTCTCGAAAGAGGTAACCGCCACCGCAGCTCGCAATTGACGATACCGTCGGAATGGATCGGTGAACCGTTCCCACGGGTTGTAATACGGCATGTCGTGATTGCCGGGCTCCAGCCACACCGGGACATCGAATTGCGCAAACCAACGCGCGGCAGCAGCATACTGCTCGTGCGTCGCGCGCTGGGTCAGATCGCCGGTACACACCAGCGCATCGGGACGCTCTTCGTGAACGGCGCGCGCGACCTCGGCCAGAGCCGCGCGGTTCTCCACTCCGAAATGGACATCGCTGATATGAAAGAGCCGTGTGGTCATCGCCCGTATCCCGGTCCCTGGTCACCCACGCATCGCTCAGGCTGAACGACCGAGAATGAGCCACGCCGCCATACCATTGAGCGCGGTGTGCGCAAGATCGGCCCACACTAGCACAGAGCAATTCGGGCCAGCCGTTCGCCCTCAGCATCGAACTGGCGAGCCCCTGCCCCTTCCCTTCAGTAACGGCGCACTGGGTCGCCAAGTTGCTGATCAGCAAATCACAATGATCACGAGAAAGCGCATCGTGAATGACAATATGGCGTAAACGCTTGTCAGGTGACATCGCGTCTTGGTCGGCAGCTTTCATCGCTTCATCTGAACACCCACGCGCCGGTCGGACGGTTTGAACCGAAGATCGAGTCTAGCGTGATTGCCGGTCGCCTCACCGGTATTCCTTTAACTGTGAGACCCACCGGGCATCCCCGCTTTGATCGCTCCCTGTACTGATCGAACGTCGGGTGGACCCCTCGCACTGGAGGAGAATGACGATGAAACCCTGGACCCTTGCAATCACAACCGCATCCGTTGGCCTTGCCACAATGGCATTCCCGGTTCTGGCCCCGGTTCTGGCCGAGACGCCTTCCAAAGCGCGCGTAACGAAGACAACCGAGCATGTGAGCTATGAAGGGCTCGATCTGTCCACTGCGAAAGGTCAGAAACTGCTCGAACAACGGGTCGAAATCGCGGCGCGGCGCGTCTGCGGCTTTGATGATGCGCGCACTGGCACCCGCCTGCGCCCCGCCGGTATGCACACCTGCCTCGCCAAGGCCCGCACCAATGCACGCAGCCAGGTTGCCGCTGTCATCGCTGCACAGCAGCGCGGCGGCTGAACCAAATGAGATCCCGCGCGCCGTATCATACCCTTGGTACGGCGCATAACGGGTGCGGCCCGGATCCACTTAGTCCCTGCGATCCGGGCCGTATTTTCTCAAGCGCCTTATCGGCCCGCCATTCGCTTCACTCTGGAAAGATAGGTGCGCCCGATCCGCAGGGCCTCCCCGTCCAACAATTCCGCTGACCATACCCCCAGCCCATCGTGGCGCAGCCCGCGAATATGGTCGCGCCGCAGGATGGTTGAACGGTGGATACGAATGAACTTTTCCGGATCGAGCCGCGCTTCGAGCCCGGCGATGGTCTGCAACAGCAGATAGGTGCGGCCCGCTTCGCCCTGGCGCTCCCCACCGACACCATCGCCAACGGGCGCGACATGCAGGCGCACGTAATCGCGTTCGGCGTCGATGCGATGCACTTCGCCCACCGCGACCCGCAACAATTCCGAGCGGTGCGGCACCCACAATTCATTGAGCCATTCGCCGGTCTCCTCGGCGCGCTTACCCCGGCGTGCGAGCGCACGGGTGATGGCGCGGGTAAGGCGGTCGGATGAAACAGGCTTGAGCACGTAATCGACCGCCTCCAGGTCGAACGCTTCCACTGCGAAATTATCGTGTGCGGTCACAAAGATCACGGCAGGCGGATTTTCGCTTTTGGCAAAATGGCGCGCGACTCCAAGCCCGTCGAGCTCGGGCATGGTCATGTCGAGCAGGACAAGATCGGGTTCGAGTTTTTCAGCCAGCCGCAGCGCTGCCGCGCCATCGCTGGCGGTACCCACTACACGAATGGTGTCGATTTCGGCGCAGATTACCTGCGTGCGCTCCACTGCAAGCGGCTCATCATCGACAATCAGGGTGCGCAACGGCGCATCGGAACTGGTTGTGGTGGCAGCGGGGATGTCAGTCATATCTGTCGCCTTCATGTCGGATCATGGGGCTTGCCGGGTCAGGGGAATGCGGATTTCGGTGGCGTAGCCGCCGTCATGCGGACCGGAGGTCAGCACGATGTCGGCGCCAAAGCGCGCCTCCAGCCGATCGCGTACGTTGGCAAGGCCGATGCCTAATCCGTGCGGCGTTCCCGCTGGAACACCCGGCCCATCATCGCCGACGGTCACGACCAGCCGGTCAAATTCCTCGCGCGCGGACACGGTTATGGTGATTGGGCGCGAGACGGACGACACAGCATATTTGACAGAGTTTTCGACCAGAGGTTGCAGGATCATCCCCGGCACCCGCGCATCGGCGAGATCGGCAGGCAGATCAAAGAGGGTGCGCAGCCGTTCGGGAAACCGCACGCCCTCGATCTCGAGATACTGTCGCTGAAGATCGAATTCATCAGCCAACTGCACATCCGATGTCGGCTCACCGGCGAGCGAATGGCGGTAGAAGCGGCTGATCGACTGGATCATTTCCTCGGCCCGCCGCGGCTGACCTGTCATCACCAGAGCAGACAACGAATTCAGGGTGTTGAACAGGAAATGCGGGTTCACCTGATAGCGCAGCGATCGCAGTTCGGCCGCCTTGGCCGCGTTGCGAAAGGTCTGTTCGCGCCGTTCCGCCAGCCGCGCCTGCGCCACCGCCAGAATGGCGATATATAGCGCCGCCCAGATCAGCAGGATATAATACCGGCTGAGCGCTGCATCGATCAGCGGAAACCATTTCCCCCTCTTGTCTTGGGCATCCTGCAAAGTGAAGGTGACGGTGGGGGGGTTCCTTGGATCGAAATCCCCGTTGCGGCGCTGTTGCCATTCGGGCGGTTGCGGGATTTCAGCGAGCAGATTGCCGAATTCATCGCGCCGGATTGTGAATCCGCGATCCTCGGCAAGCTGCTGCCCCACCTTCTCGTAGAGGGAAGCGAACAGGATCTGGTTGACCTGCGCAATCGCGAAGGCAACCGGCAGCGCCGCGACCAGCGCGACAACGAACAGCACCAGGCGTTTGCGCGCTTCAAACAGGCGCAGGATGAGCCACAGGACCAGCGTGATACCCACCGCAAAGGCGCACACGATCGAGCGGCGCCAGAACATCTCCCACTGGACATCCAGCCCCAGCATCATGCCGCGCGCCGTAATCAGCACGAAATACAGCGCCCACAGGCCGATAACGGACATAAGGACCGTGCGGAATGGAACGCTCACACGCTCATATCGGGCATCCCTGACATCATCGGGATCTGTGGTTCTGGCGGACAACATGGCTCAACTCCAAGCGATAGCGGGTGATGCGCTACTTCGCCAATTGCCACGGTCAACCAACATCGGACCAGATCGAGCGTTGGTCGATTGCTGGCCCGAATTAAGCTTCCGCCCCGCCCCCTACACAGGTGCTGGGGCATCCGCCTTTGCGCCTAGTCGCGCGGCCTGATCATTTCTGCAGGCACGATCCATTCCGCAAACTGCTCTTGCGTCACCAGGCCCAGGGCCATCCCGGCTTCTTTCAGCGTGGTCCCGTCGGCATGGGCCTTTTTCGCGATCTTGGCGGCATTGTCGTAGCCGATATGCGGGTTGAGTGCGGTGACCAGCATCAGGCTTTCGTTCATCAGCTTGTCGATGCGCGCGGTGTTCGCCTCGATCCCGGTAACGCAATGGTCGGTAAAGCTGCGCGCGGCATCGCCCAGCAGGCGGATC
>JBBRVR010000032.1:0-31925 GCA_038246695.1 Sphingomonadales bacterium | reverse complement strand
GGTAACCAGCACTACACCCGGTTTGCCGGTGGCGCGCGCGTACCCTTCGGCGGCGTGCGCCGCCCCCGCTTCGTGGCGGACAAGGATGTGACGGATGCGCTCATCGCCGAACAGCTCGTCATAGATCGGCAGGACCGCGCCGCCTGGATAGCCAAAGACGTATTCGACGCCCTGATCGATCAGGCCCTGAACCAGTATCGCTGCGCCGCTCTGTTTCTTGCCAGAGGGGCTGGCGGCGGCGGGTTTTTGGGAGATGGACTCGCCCGGCACAAATACTTCCTTCCAGTCATCGTTCAGGCCACGATATTGGCGCGGCCTCTTTGCGCATGTGATTCAGCGCGGCTTTATCAGACAACAAGGCCCGGCGAACCCCCGAGGTAAAAGGGAATTTCGTCGGGCCTTTGCGCGGCTCGATACTGATAATAATATATCGCGTCAAGCCTTAATCAGGTAACAATGATGCAAAATAGGCCTTCAATTCGATATTATCAGACTCAATCTCATCGGTGATCCTTGGCCAGTCCTTGTCGATCTGGCGTCTGAACCAAGTAAATTGGCGTTTTGCATAATTTCGCGTCGCCTGCTGACCGGCTGCAATCATCTCTGCGCGCGTCGATCGTTCGGTCAAGTGCGCGCCGATTTCAGGCACGCCGATAGCGCGCATCACCGGCAGGTCAGGATCAAGATTGCGCGCCAGCAGAGCATCGACCTCCTCCAGCACACCGCTTTCGATCATGGCGGCAAAGCGCGCGTTGCAGCGTTCGTATAGCCACTCGCGCGGTGGGAGCAGGACAAGCGGGAACAGCGCAATGTCTTCGGCTATGCCGCCCGTTTTCGCCAGTTGCCAGTCGCTCAGTGTTACCCCGGTTGAACGCTTTACCTCCAGCGCGCGAGCAATCCGCTGACTGTCGCCCGGTTCCAGTTGAAGGGCACGCTCCGGGTCTTCGATCTGCAGGGATGCATAGGCCGTCTCGGCCGGCATGGCGCGCACTACTTCGCGAACCTCCGGCTCTATTTCCGGGATTGGCGCGATCCCTTCCAGCAGCACTTTCATATACATGCCGGTCCCGCCGACCACGATCGGCACCGCGCCCACTTCGTGACATTGTGCGATTTCCTCGCGCGCTGCTTCTCCCCAGCGCGCCGCTGAACAGGCCAGCGCACCATCCCACGCGCCAAACAGGCGGTGCTCGATCCCGCCCATTTCGGCCCTTGTCGGGCGGGCGGAGACGATCGCGAGATCAGCATAGACCTGCGCGCTGTCGGCGTTGATCACCACGGCCATGGTGCCGCTCGCCTCAATCGCCTTTGCCAACGCGACTGCGACAGCGCTCTTGCCGCTGGCGGTCGGTCCTGCGATGAGCGCGACGGGGCGCGAAGGCCCGGAATCAGGAGAAGACGGTTTGCTCATAGTGCGGCTGATAGCAGAGATGCCGGATTGGGAAACACGTCTCAGCGCGGCAAAGGACATGGTGGCGGGTGAGAGCGGGACAACCGCCTCTGCAAGGCGGCTCGAAAGTGCCCCGGACGTGCTGCAATGGCGGATCGAAGGGGCCGGGATTGCGACAATGCACTCTGTCGTCGATCGCTGTTTTGGCCCGGTAGACAGGCTTTTGAGCGAGCGGGAAATCGCGATCCCGCAAGTTTTCGTATCGGACATGGATTCCACCATGATTGGTCAGGAATGCATCGATGAGCTGGCGGATTACGCCGGGCTGAAAGATCGTATCGCTGCCATCACCGAGCGCGCAATGTTGGGTGATCTGGATTTCGAGGCTGCCTTGCGTGAGCGTGTGGGATTGCTGTCCGGGCTGGAAGAAAGCGCGATCGAACGGTGTCTGACAGAGCGCATTCGCCCCAATCCTGGCGCGCGCGAACTGGTGCAGACCCTGAAAGCGAAGGGCACGCGCACGGTTCTGGTTACCGGTGGATTTCACCACTTTGCCGATGTTGTGGGGCAGGCGCTCGGCTTTGACAGGGTGGTGGGCAACCGGTTGGAAGTGGCCGGAGGTGTGCTGACGGGAGAGCTCGCAGGACCGATCAGCGATGCTAGCACGAAGGCGCGCGTCCTCGATGAAGAAGTCGCAAATCTGGGCGAGGGGGCGATCAGTGTGGCAATCGGTGATGGGGCAAACGATGTTGCGATGATCGAGCGGTCCACATTCGGCTTTGCCTATTGCGCGAAACCTGCGGCGAAAAAAGCCGCGGCGGGCTGGGTGGAAAGCGGCAATCTGACGTGCGTCCTTTCACTGCTGGGCATCGATTCTTCGGACTTCATAAAGGAACACGGGCGGCCACAGTCGACCAATTGACGCATTTTCAAGCCGAGAAGAGGCAGTCTGCTGCGATCAGGTTTTGATTTCGAACTCAAATGCGCTATTTACATTAATGTAAGTAAGCGCTGGTACCATGCGGCTCCAGCCAGATTAAAACGCCAGCGAGAACGAAACAAGGGTTCGCGAGAAGCATCATGAGCAACAAAGATTACACCTCGATCCGCGCCGCCGATGGCACCGTGTTACGGCATGCCGATCGGCCAGAGCCGCGTTATTCTCCCGCGCGCGCCTGGAAAAGCTTTCGCCTGCTGATGAAGGACAAGGAAGACACCAGCCTCGTCTTCAAGATCTACGAATCGCTGCCTTCCAGCAATTTTATGGAGCGTGTAGACGCGCTGGTCATGTCAGAGCGCGGCGAATTGCTGCGTTCGACCGAAGCGAACCTTGCCGAGATTCTGGACGACCACGCCACGCTGCGACGCACTCCCAAAGGCAGTCTAGGGCATGCCTATTGCGATTTCATGGAAAGCGAAGGCTTGTCTGCTGCCGGACTGGTTGCCGAATCGGAACGTCTTGGCCGTCGCAAGTTCGATGATTGCGCGCAGTGGTTTTCGGAACGCTCGCGCGATACGCACGATCTGTTCCATGTGCTGACCGGGTATGGGCGCGATGCGCTTGGTGAACAATGCGTGCTGCTGTTCACCCACGGTCAGGCGCCCACACAGGGGCATCTGCTGATCGGTTACGCGGGTGCCGCCAACATCAAGCTGCAGGTAAAGGGCAGCAAAGCTCCGGTGATCGGCGCGGTCAATCAGGCCAAGCGCACGGGCCGCGGCGCACCCTCGCTGATCGAACAGCCGATCCGCGAACTGCTCAAACAGCCGCTCGACACGGTGCGCACGGCGCTGAATATTTCCGAGCCGACCGTTTACCGCGAATGCCACCGCGTCTGGAAGTCCGAAGGGATTGATCCCTACAACCTGCTGGCCAGCGAAAGCACCGACAATCAGGCTCTCGCCGCCTGATCGCCTAAAGCCAGCTTGTAATCTGGCTCAGCGGCTTTTTGTTGAGAGCACGGGCAGGTACGGTCGCATCCGCGCCTGGGTGGCCCACCACCACGATCATCAGCGGCTTTTCCCATTCTGGGCGCTCGCAGATATCGCGCAGGAACCCCATCGGCGAAGGCGTGTGCGTCAGCGTTGCCAGACCCGCCTCGTGCAGGGTCGAGATCAGCATTCCGCAGGCGATCCCGACGCTTTCATTGACGTAATAATTCTGCGTCTTGCCGTCTTCCTCTATCCCGCCCTTGCGCTGAGCGAAGGCGACGATCAGCCACGGGGCGGTTTCCAGAAACGGCTTGTCCGAATCGGTGCCCAGATCAGCCAGCGCATCCAGCCATTCGTCGCTTGCCTTTGGCGAGGTGCCATCTTCGCCGTAGAAGTGACGTTCTTCTGCCTCGGCAGCTTCGCGGATGGCGCGCTTCTTCTCCGGCGAATGCACCACTGCAAAATGCCAGGGCTGATGATTCGCGCCGTTGGGAGCGGATCCTGCCGCTTCGATCGCGGCCTCGATAACCTCGCGCGGGACCGGCGCATCGGAGAAGTATCGGCAGGAGCGCCGTTGCTTCAGCGAATCGCGCATGGCTCGGGCGCGAGCAATGCTTTCATCATCTGGAAGGGATTTGAGCGAATAGGGAATGGTATAGTGGTCACGCATGGTGAACATCTATCGCGGCGCGGCCCGCATTTGTGAAGTGGACACCTAACTTACATCGTTGTAAGTAAGGCGCAGGAGGACACCTTGATGGCATTGATCGATCGACAGCTGGTTGCACCCGAACGGCGCATTTCCGGTTTTCAGCCGCTCAAGGTGTTGCACCATTTCGGCAAGCTGATCGATGACAAGGAAGACACCGCGCAGGTTTTCCACATCATTGAGGCAACCAAGGGCAAGGCGAGCCACAGGCAGGCCTGGGGTTTCATCCAATCGCCGGAAGGTCAGCGCTTTCTCAGCGAGGAAACCGACATTCCCGCCATACTCGATGATCATGCCCGCTGGGACAATTGCGGCGAGAACAGCGTCGCACAACACTACATCGCGTTCATGCAGCGCGAGGGGCTGAGCGCGCGTGGACTGGTCGAGGAAAGCCACAAATGGGCGCCGCCCGAACACCGCCCGCAAGACCTCACCGAATGGTATTTCGACCGCGTGCGCGACACGCACGATCTGTTTCATGTGCTGACCGGCTATGGCCGCGATGCTCTGGGCGAGGCGAGCCTGCTGGGGTTTACCTATTCGCAGAATTACAATCGCGGCATCCTGTTTATCGCTTACGCTGCGGCGCGCCAGATCAAGAAGGTTTCCGGCACCGCCGCACCGCTGATTTCATCGGTGCGCGAAGGCCAGCGACTTGGGAAGGCTGCGGCCCGGATTACGCATCAGGACATCGAGGCGTTGATGCGCGAGGATATCGATGCGGCGCGCGCCAGAATGGGTATCGGCAAGCCGGTGATCTATCGCGCCTGTCTAGAGATGCTGCAAGCAGAGGGCAAGACGGCTGCCGATCTCGCGCTTTCGCAGCAGCAGGTTGCCTGACAAGTCAGACCGGATTGACCGCAGGGGCGAACCCCATTCGCCTGATGTTCCAGATCGCGAGAGAGATCGAGCAGGCCACAAACCCCGCCGCCAGCAAATAGGGCGCGCCGGGGAAGTATACCCCTGTGTTATCGGCAAAAACGCCAAATGTAGCGGTCATGATAAGCGGGCCGATGATGCTCGTAATGCTGACGATACTCGCGATCGCGCCCTGCAATTCGCCTTGGGCATCTTCGGCGACCCGCTCGCTCATCATCTGTTGCAAGGCGGGGAAGGTCAGCCCGCCAAGCCCGCCAAACACGATCCCGGCGATCATGAATGATCCCGACGGGGCGAAAGCGAACAGGAAATAGGTGGGCGCGGACAAAAGGAACCCCAGAAGAACCGTGCGCGCTGGTCCGATCCGGCTGATCACCATGCCGGTAAGCCCCCCTTTAACCAGTGCAAGGATCACTCCGAAAAAGGCAACGCTGAAGCCAATCTCGCGCAAGCTCCAGTCGAACACCAGCTTTGTGTGATAGGCCCAGATCGACATTTGCGACTGCGCCGCCATCTGCGAAAAGAAGATCACGAGCAGAAAGCCGAGCACAATTGGCGTGCGGCTCATCTGGAGCAGGGTACCCATCGGGTTTGCCCGCGCCAGCGTGAAAGGGCGGCGGCGGCTTTCGGGCAGCGTCTCGCGCAGCAGGAAATATCCCAGCGCCGCGCCGCCGATGGCCAGCACGGCAGAGGCGACGAACGGCAGGCGCACGCTTACATCGCCCAGCAGCCCGCCAATGGCCGGACCGATCACGAACCCGCTTGCGCCCGCGCCACCCATGATACCGAAGAACTTGCCGCGCTCTGCGGGAGTTGCAATGTCGGCGATGCAGGAATTGGCCGCCGCCCAACTTGCGCCCATGATGCCGGCGACGATGCGACCCAGAAACAGCCAAAACAGCGTGGGTGCCCAGGCCATGATCGCATAGTCAATCCCCAGCGCGAACAGCGTAAACAGCAGCACCGGACGCCGTCCGAACCGGTCTGAAAGGCCACCGATCACGGGCGCGAACAGGAATTGCATCAGCGCATAGGCGAACAGCAGCCAGCCACCTATCGCGGCGGTCTGCGCGATGCCCTTGCCGGTGATTTCCTCAAGCAGATCGGGCAGAACCGGCACGATCAGACCAATTCCGACCATGTCGATAAACACGATCAGCGCGACGAAGATCAGCGTCGATGTCGCTCGCGGCCCAGTGATCGGTTGCGTCATCGGTGGGCTTTGGGGATCACGAATTTCATGCCGGACCAGACTTCATCGAGCGCCAGTGTTTTGGTGTCTAAAAAGCCCGCGCTCAGTCCCGCTGATTTCACCGTGTCCTGATCGAGCACGCTTTCATCGCCCTGAGTCTCCGTGGGCCAGCTTACCCACACCTGTCCATCCATCGCGATCAGGCTCCGGAGGCTGGCGAGTTTCTCCGCCAGATCGGCTGCCTCGGTCACGAAAATGTGCGCCGCATCGATCCCGCGCCACGGATCAGCGACAAAGCGCAGTTCGAGCGCGTATTCGTCAATCTCGTCGATGATGTGTTCGGGCATGGCGTCGAACCAGCACACCTGGCCGTCGCGCAGGTTAAGTTTTTTCGCAAGCGGGGTGTCGGAATTGCCGGTGTTCATCTCACACACCTTGCATCAGGCAATCGCCATAGTCGACTGCAAGATGCCACAGCGCACCGATGCCAAATGCCCGCGCCCACCATCTCGGCACCGCGACTAAAGCGATATAGGCAAAAGCAGCTGGCCAACCATGCAGCAAGTGGAAGCCGATGCTGCACCGGTCCGGATCGAACATTGGACTTACCAGCAGATGGTCGAGGTCGATCAGGTTGGCAGAGGCGATCACAACGCCTGCGCGCATCCAGTCCGCTCGCCAGACCAGCGCCGCGATTGCGAACGGCACGATCCAGTGGCCGCCATAGTGGAGGATGGGCTGGATCAGGTCCAAACGCAGCCGCCTTACGCTTCCATCCATTCGCGGAAGAAACGCTCGTTCGCCTCGCGCAGGTCCGCGACAGGCACGCCGAGCAAGCTGTCCCCGCCGACCGTTCCGATACGGCGGAAGCCGACCATTTCGGCTTCCGGGATTTCCGGCCCTGCGGCAACCATGCGATTGAAAGCTTCGGCCTGTTCTGGCGAGACGGTGATGACATAGCGCGCCTGATCCTCTCCGAACCACCATTGCGCGGCGGTGTAGGCATCACTGGCGGAAACCTCTGCGCCGATCCTCCCTGACATTGCCATTTCCGCCAGCGCGACGGCCAGCCCTCCATCGGACAGGTCGTGAACCGCGCTCAGCAGCCCCTCGCCGATCAGGCGGCGCACGATCTGGCCTGCACCGCGCTCTGCGGCGAGATCGACGGGCGGTGCGCGCCCTTCGTCACGCCCGTGCACTTCAGCGAGCCACAGCGATTTGCCCAGATGCGAGCGGGTAGGGTCGGGCCGCGCCCAGAATTCAGGCGCGATCAGGTAGATCGCATCGCCCTCGGCCTTGAACGCGGTGGTGATCATTTTGCTTGCGTCTTCGAGGATACCCACGCCGCCAATTGCGGGAGTGGGCAAGATTGCGGAGCCGCCTCCCGTTGCCTTGCTCTCGTTGTAAAGCGACACGTTCCCGCTCACGATCGGGAAATCGAGCGCGCGACAAGCATCACCCATCCCTTCGAGAGCGTGAACGAACTGGGCCATGATTTCGGGCCGCTGCGGGTTTGCGAAATTGAGGCAATTGGTCACCGCTAGCGGGCGCGCGCCCACCGCGCAAAGATTGCGATACGCCTCGGCAATGGCCTGCTTGCCGCCTTCATATGGGTCCGCGTGGACATAACGCGGGGTGCAATCCGTGGTGATCGCCAGCGCCCGGTTCGTGCCGTGAATCCGCACGACAGCGGCATCGCCGCCGGTTTGCAGGGTGTCTGCCATCACCTGCGAATCGTATTGCTGGGCTATCCATTCGCGCGAGGCGAGGTTGGGACAGGCGATCAGTTTGAGCAGATCCGCACCGGGGTCTGTGCAATCGGGCGCATCCTTGACTGGCGCAATCCCGGCCCAGGTGGTGTAGTCCTCTTTCGAAAGGTATGGCCGGTCATATTCGGGAGCATCGGCAGCCAGTGGGCCAAGCGGTATGTCGCATACGACTTCCCCGTTCCACTCCAGCACCATGTGGCGCGTATCAGTGACTTCGCCGATAACCGCGAAATCCAGTTCCCACTTTTCGAAAATCGCGGCCGCCATCGTTTCCTTGCCCGGCTTCAGCACCATGAGCATCCGCTCCTGGCTTTCGGAAAGCATCATTTCATAGGGAGTCATGCCCTGTTCGCGGCAAGGCACCTTGTTCATGTCGAGCAGGATGCCCGCCATGCCATTGGTCGCCATTTCCACGCTGGAGGAGGTGAGGCCTGCCGCGCCCATATCCTGAATCGCAACGATCGCATCGGTCGCCATCAGTTCAAGGCACGCCTCGATCAGCAGCTTTTCGGTGAAAGGATCGCCAACCTGCACTGTGGGGCGCTTGGCATCGGCGTCCTCTTCGAAGTCCGCGCTGGCCATCGTCGCGCCGTGAATGCCGTCGCGCCCGGTCTTTGAGCCGACATAGACGATGGGGTTGCCTACGCCGGTCGCTGCCGAATAAAAAATCTTGTCCGCATCCGCGATCCCGACCGTCATCGCGTTGACGAGGATGTTGCCGTCATAGGCGGGGTAGAAATTCGTCTCGCCACCAACTGTGGGCACGCCGACACAATTTCCATATCCGCCGATCCCGGCGACCACGCCCTGCACCAGATGCTTCATCCTGGGATGATCGGGCCGGCCAAAACGCAGCGCGTTCATGTTCGCCACCGGGCGCGCGCCCATCGTGAAGACATCGCGCAAGATGCCGCCGACGCCAGTTGCCGCCCCCTGATAGGGTTCAATGTAGGAGGGGTGGTTGTGGCTCTCCATCTTGAAGATCGCCGCCAGTTTCTGCCCCTGCGGCCCTTCGCCAATGTCGATCACGCCGGCATTCTCGCCGGGGCCGCAGATCACCCACGGCGCCTCAGTCGGCAGCTTCTTCAGGTGGAGGCGCGAGCTCTTGTAGCTGCAATGCTCCGACCACATGACAGAGAAGATGCCAAGCTCGACAAGATTCGGCTCTCGGCCAAGAGCGGCCAGCACATGGCTATACTCTTCGGGGCTGAGCCCGTGGGACTCGACGATGTCAGGGGTGATTTCGCTCATGCGCGATGCGCATAAATCAGCCGCTCGCCGCCGCCAACCCGCCATGCTTCACAAAATTGCGGTTCTCCCCCACCCAGGCACCAATTGCGGTGAGAACACCAAACGCGATCAGCGCCTGAATATACAGGAACGCGCCGGCTTGTGCAGGTTCGGGGCCGAACCAGTTGAACGCCTGAAGCAGCAGCATCACCGCGATCAACACCATCGGTGGACCAATCGGGCCGCGCGTGCGGCGCACGTAAAAGACGAAAGCGCCCAAGGTAATGCCAATCTCCAGCGGGATTGCCACGGCAGGGTAATTCCACAGACCCAATCCATATTTTGCCTGGCCCCCGGCAATCGTCAGATCGGGGCGGTGCACGATCCAGTCCAGCACCCAATGCGACATCACGACCACCCCCGCCAGCACACCACCGAGCGAATTGCGCGTACTGAGCCAGACGAACAGAGCAAAGCCCAACGCCCACAATCCGCTGCCCACGAGACTGTGCGTGTAAGGCATGTGGTAAAGGTCAAACGGCACCATCGCAGTTATGCCCGGTTCGATCCGCATCTGCTCGACGCCCAGGATCGCGAGCGCGAAAAACGCCCAGTCCACCAATTGCGCCGCGACAAAGGCAACGCCCAGTTTCGGCGCGCGCGGCCCTAGCGAGGCGGCGACGAAAGCCGGTGCGAAATGCCCTATGAACATATTGTCCCCTAATCCGCGTCAGCTCGTGAGTTTGAGGGTGGCCCATGTAGCGACAGTGCTTGCAGTGCCGGTGGCAAACGCGCCCCAGGCGATGTCTACAAGGCTGATCTTGGTGGCCCACACTTTCAGAATAGCCTGACTGGTAAGATCGTATGTCGCATAACACAATGCGCCTAACAGTATGCCATTCAATAACGCGGTGCTGACCGATCCGCTGTCCAGACCCGGTTTGATCGCGAACCACACCATTCCGCCCAGATACAGGAAGTAGAACACCGCTGCCGCCTTCATGTCGAATTTTTCCGCCATGATCTCTCCGATGACAGGGCGATAGAAGTTTTCACCCGCCCAGCGCAGCCAGATCGCATCCAGCAACCCAAAGGCAACTGCGGCGATCCCGTAAGCGATCAGATATTTCGTCATTTTTGAGGTTCCCTGTTTGAACCCAGTCTTGACCGGGTGGAATTGCGTGGTCAATGCTCGGACGCATGGATGAGGCAAAGGGTTCCGCCGACGGCACGGCCGTCAAGGGCGGCGATATCGACACGATGAGCTTTGAAGAGGCGCTGTCTGCGCTAGAAGCGATCGTTCAGCAACTGGAACGTGGCGATGTGCCGCTGGACCAGTCGATCACGCTGTACGAGCGTGGCGAGAAATTGCGTGGCGCGTGCCAGCGGCGGCTCGATGCCGCGCAATCCCGGATCGAAAAGATCGTGACGGGCGCCAATGGCAAGCCCAGCGGCACAGTTCCGCTCGACGGGGATCAGTGACATGACACTTGCCGGGGTTAGGGAAGAGATGCTGGCCGATGGTCTGAAGCGCGTTCAGCGCGAGGTGGACTCTGTATTCGACGCCTTTCTCCCTGTGCCGAATGACACGCGCGCCCGGCTGGTTGAGGCGATGCGCTATGCCGCGATCGGCGGGGGTAAAAGGGTGCGCCCGTTCCTGCTGGTCAGCACGGCGGAGATGTATGGTGTGAACCGCACCAGCGCGCTGAATGCGGGCACGGCGATCGAGGCGATCCATGTCTATTCGCTGATCCATGATGATTTACCGTGCATGGATGATGATGATCTGCGCCACGGCAAGGCGACGCTGCACCACCAATATGACGAGGCGACCGCCGTGCTGGCGGGCGATGCGCTGCACGCGCTCGCGTTCGAGATTCTGGCCGATATGGATACCAGTTCCGATCCCTTCGCCCGCAGCGAACTGATAGCGACGCTGGGTATGGCAAGCGGAATGAACGGTATGGCAGGTGGCCAGATGATGGATATGGTCGCGGATAAAGATGGCGTCGATTATGATCTTCACACCATCACCCGTCTGCAACACCTGAAAACCGGAGCGCTGCTGTCCGCGAGCGTCGAAATGGGCGCAATCCTGGGTAAGGTTCCGCCCGAAGGGCGCGCCCACCTGCGCGCCTATTCCCGAGATATCGGCCTGGCATTCCAGATTGCGGATGATCTGCTGGATGTTGAAGGCGATCAGGAAAAAGCGGGCAAGGCGCTGCGCAAGGATGAGCGGCAGGGCAAGCAGACCTTCGTCACGCTGATGGGCGCGGACAAGGCGCGCGAACAGGCCCGTGCGCTGGTGGATCAGGCGATTGCGCATCTGGCCAGCCACGGCAGCGAGGCGGACATGTTGCGCGCGCTTGCCCGGTTCATCGTTGAGCGCGACCGTTGAAGCGCCGCGCGTTGCCTGCAGCAATGTTGTCCCTTTCGCTCGCCGCTTGCGGGCCGCAACAAGAGGTGCCGGATGCGCCGCAAGCCACGGTGGCCGGTCCAGAGCGCGCGTCCGAAAGCGTACCTAGAAGTTCGTCCACTGATGCTGAAAGCGCGCGCGCTGACTCCACATCGTGTCAACGTGACGCGGCGGGGCAAACCGACTGCCTGATTGCAGCCTTCGGCCTGACCGAGTGCGCGGATGCGGCTGTGCTGGGCTCGATGTTTCGTGACAATGCCAAAGATGGCACGCACCAGCATCGCACTGCGTTCGGGATCAACGCAGCCTGCCTCGCTGACCTGCGCGAAGCCACTATAAAGCGGGGCCTTCGCAAGAATGCTAGGGGGGAATTGGTCGGCGAGTTGCAGGAAGGCTATCGCGAACTGGTGATTATCGGACTGCAAGTATCCGCCGACGGAACAGTGATCGAATGGGAGAGAACACAGGAATGACACGCCGCATCGGCCTATATCCCGGCACGTTCGATCCGATCACACTTGGCCATGCCGACATCATTCGGCGCGGGTCCAAACTGGTCGACACGCTGATCGTCGGGGTCACCACCAATCCTTCAAAGAATCCGATGTTTTCCACTGACGAGCGTTTCGCGATGGTGGAACGGGAGGTGAAAGACCTTGGAATCGATAACGTCGAAGTGGTGGGGTTCAACTCGCTTCTTGTGAAGTTCGCGCAGTCGGAAGGCGCAACCATGATCATCCGCGGTTTGCGCGCCGTCGCCGATTTCGAATACGAGTACCAGATGGCCGGGATGAACCAGCAACTTTGTGATGAAGTAGAAACCGTATTCCTGATGGCGGACGTTTCGTTGCAGCCAATCGCGTCCAAACTGGTGAAGGAAATCGCCCTGTATGGTGGTGAAATCTCCAGGTTTGTAAGCCAACCGGTGCGCGAAGATGTGCTGGCTCGGGTCGAGACGCTCGGGCGAAAGGGCGATCTTTGACCGCACATGGCCGGTCCTGCATCGGGGGTGCGCGCAATTTCATTCATTGAAGTGCAAGGCGCGCGCCGTTAGACGCCGAGGCTGATTATGACAGATATAAAGATCCCATCCATGCTTCGACCCCTCCTAACCGGTTTTGCCGCCCTCGCATTCGTGTGTTCTTCTGCGCCTGCATTCGCGCAGGACACCAACGCACCTGACGGAGAGGCGAATGAAGCGGTCGATGACGCTGCTGCGGATGTCGCCGCCGCAACACCGCTTGCGCGCACCTATCCGATGGTCGATTTTGATGAGACCAAGGATCTCGACGATGTATGGGTCCTTGATCTGTCCAATGGCGAACGGATCAAGATCAGGCTGATGGATGAATGGGCGCCTTCGCATGTGGAGCGGATCAAGCGACTGACACGTGAAGGGTTTTATGACGGGGTGATCTTTCATCGCGTGATCGATGGCTTCATGGCGCAGGGCGGCGATCCCACCGGCACAGGGCAGGGCGGGTCCGAGCTTCCCGATCTGCAGGCGGAGTTCAACCCGATGCCGCACGTGCGCGGCACCGTTTCGATGGCCCGCGCCGCTTCGGACGATAGCGCGAACAGCCAATTTTTCATCGTGTTCTACCCGCGCTTCAGCCTGGACAAGAAATACACCAACTTTGGCCGCGTGATTGAAAATATGTCTGCCGTTGACGCTATCAATCGTGGTGAACCGCCCCAGAGCCCGACCCGCATCTTGCAAGCGTCGTTGGCCAGCGACAATCGCATGCCACCCGCGCCGCAAAGCCCGCAGGTCCAGTCCGACATCACGGCCGATCTGCTCAGCGCGCCCCGTAACCCGCAGTAAAACTGCCTGATTGCGGGGGCAGTCGATCAAAACAGGTTCACGCGTGCGCGCGCTCTGTCTATGGGCGGGCCATGCGCGTAGACCTCTTCGATTTCGACCTTCCCCAGGATCGTATAGCCCTGCGCCCGGTGCGCCCGCGCGATGCCGCGCGAATGCTGGTGGTGCGCGGTCGGGATGCGCCATTCGAAAACAGCGGCGTGCGAGATCTGCCCGATCTGCTCGAACCCGGCGATGTGCTGGTCTTCAACGATACCCGCGTCATCCCGGCCCAGCTAGAGGGGCGGCGTGCAGGCGGAGAGGCAAGGATCGGTGCGACCTTGCACAAACGCATCGATCTGCGGCGCTGGCAGGCCTTTGTCCGCAACGCAAAGCGCGTGAAAATTGGCGACAAACTGGATTTTGGCGGGAGCAGGGAAAATCCGGTGACCGCGATTGCCGAGGAGCGTCATGCCGACGGCTCGATCACGCTCATGTTCGAAGGCGAAGAACCGGTTGAGGTGCTGCTGGACCGTGCAGGCACTATGCCTTTGCCACCCTACATCGCGCAAAAGCGTGGCGTTGATGCACGTGATCTGGAGGATTACCAGACCATGTTCGCGGCAGAGGATGGCGCGGTTGCAGCGCCCACCGCGTCGCTCCATTTCACGCAGCGTCTGATCGATGCGCTCGATGCGCGCGGCGTTAAGCGCGAAACGCTGACGCTGCATGTGGGGGCGGGCACATTCCTGCCGGTCAAGGCGGACGATACCGATGACCACGCCATGCATTCCGAGTTTGGCCGGATCGACGCCACCACTGCGGCGCGGCTCAACGCTGCGCGCGCGGACGGCGGGCGGCTGATCGCGGTGGGCACAACATCGCTGCGCCTGATTGAAAGCGCAGCGCACGAGGACGGACTGATCGAAGAGTTTTCGGGCGACACCGATATCTTCATCACGCCCGGATACACCTTCCGCGCGGTGGATGGGTTGATGACCAATTTCCACCTGCCCAAATCCACGCTGATGATGCTGGTAAGCGCGCTTATGGGCCGGGACCGGATGATGGCCGCCTATGCCCATGCGATCGAAAATGATTATCGCTTCTACTCCTATGGTGACTCCTCGTTGCTGCTGCCGTAGCGAGGCACCATGCCAGAACCCATCCTCTCCATCAGCGGCCTGACCAAGGTTTATGCCGGCGGCACAAAAGCGCTCGACGGCGTAGATCTCGAAATCCGCAAGGGCGAGATCTTCGCTCTGCTCGGCCCAAATGGCGCGGGCAAGACGACGCTGATTGGCGCGGTGTGCGGGCTTGTGCGGCCGACATCGGGCACCATCACCGCTTTCGGGCACGATCTGGCTACCGACTGGCGCAGCGCACGCGCTCGCATCGGGCTGGTGCCGCAGGAACTGGCGACAGACATGTTCGAAACCGTGCAGCGCGCGGTCGCCTATTCGCGTGGGCTGTTCGGCTATCCGCCCGATGCAACCCGCATAGAGGAGGTTCTGCGCTCGCTCAGCCTGTGGGAAAAGCGCGACACCCAGATTCGCGCGCTTTCGGGCGGGATGAAACGCCGCGTGTTGATTGCCAAGGCGCTGGCGCATGAGCCCGAACTGCTGTTCCTCGATGAACCCACCGCCGGGGTCGATGTCGAATTGCGCAAAGGGATGTGGGACCAGATTGCTGCGCTGCGCAATCGCGGCACCACGATCATCCTTACCACCCATTACATCGAAGAGGCCGAACTGATGGCAGACCGGGTCGGCATCATCCGCGCCGGTCGCATCCTGATGGTGGATGAGAAGGCCACGATGATGCAACGTCTGGGATCGACCGAGGCGGTGATCGAACTGGCGCAGCCGCTCGACACCTTGCCGCCAGCGGTGGCTACGTTCCCGGTCGAACTGCGCGCCGAGGGCCGCGAGCTTTGCTATCGCGGCGGTAACGGAACAGGGGGAGGGCGCGCCGAAGTCGCCGCGCTGACCAAGGCGTTGATCGCCAGCGGCATCGACTACACCGGGATCGACATTCACGACAGCTCACTTGAGGACATCTTCGTCGATCTGCTTGCGCAGGGAGAAGCCACATGAACTTCAATTTTCGCGGCGCGTGGTCGATCTACAAACGCGAATTGATGCGCGCATTGCGCACCGCGTTCCAGTCAATCCTTGCACCAGTGCTGACCACATCGCTGTATTTCATCGTCTTTGGCAGCGCGATTGGCAGCCGGATGGTGCCGATTGACGGGATCGAATACGCAGCCTTCATCATCCCCGGCCTGCTCATGCTCACGCTGCTGGGAGAAACCACCAGCAATTCCAGCTTCGGCATCTACATGCCGCGCTTTACCGGCACCATTTACGAGCTGCTGTCCGCGCCTGTTGGTGTAGCGGAAACGCTGATCGGATTTGTTGGCGCGGCGGCTACCAAAAGCCTGATCCTGGCCGGGATCATCCTGGGGACGGCAACGTTTTTCGTCGACTATCGGATCGAGTATCCGCTGTTCGCCTTCGGATATATCATGCTGGTCGCGGCGAGTTTTTCGCTGTTTGGTTTCATTCTGGGAATCTGGGCGGACAGTTTTGAAAAACTGGGGATCATCCCTGTTCTGATCCTGACCCCGTTGACCTTTCTGGGCGGCACCTTCTATTCGCTGGATATGCTGCCTGCGCCGTGGAACACGGTGGCACTCGCCAATCCAATCGCTTTTCTGGTGAGCGGTCTGCGCTGGACTTTCTACGGCACCTCCGATGTATCCATCGGAGTGTCGCTGGGCCTGACGCTGGGCTTCCTTGCGCTGTGCATTGCGATCATCGCCTATATTTTCCGCACAGGGTGGCGTTTGCGGGAGTAAGCGCCAGCGCGCTTAGCTCGCTTCATCGCGAAAAATCAGACGTTGATCGGGCCTCTTACACCGTTGGTCGAGGCGCTTTGCTTTCGCCGCAGGATTAACTAAATTGAAAGCATAATTTCTCCATTGGACCACTGTTCTCGAAAGAACGAATTCTGGAGATATAAGATGAATTTTCATAAACTTGTCGCCGGCGCTTCCGTTGTTGGCGCAATCCTCGCTGTGCCCGGCGTCGCGCAGGCACAGACTGCCACAGCAGAGCCTTATGTTGGCGCTTCGGTCGGTCATCACGACATCGGCGCGGGCTTCCCCGACGATAACGGTTTTATCTACGGCGTGGTCGCTGGCGTCGATTTTCCCGTCGGTGAAACATTCTTTGTCGGCGCGGAAGGCAACTTTCACCTCGGCGACGGCATCATCGATAACGAATACGGTATCGCCGCACGCGCCGGTGTGGAGGTTGGCAGGACGGCCAAACTTTATGTGCGTGGCGGCTATCAGGAAGTCGATTTCGATTTCAGCCAGATCCTCGGCGCACCGTTGCCTGCAGGAGTCGACACAAGCGATGGAGATTATCTCGTCGGTGCTGGGTTCGAATACAGCCTTGGCGATGGCCCGGTGAAGCTGCGCGGCGTGGTCGATACCATCGCCTTCGACACCACCCGCGTCACCGGCGGCGTCCTGTTCGCATTTTAACGCGCGCGCAATCTGCCATGAATAGGGCGCGAGCGGTTCCTTGCCGTTCGCGCCCATTCTTTTGCGCGTGTACGCAGGGTGACAATGCCGACCGACGATTGTAAGCGGCGCGAGCTTATGTCCACGCGCTTCCATTTTTTACTGCACGCCACCGATGGCCGCGCACGCACTGGTGCGATTTCGATGCTGCGCGGAGAAATCCGCACGCCCGCGTTCATGCCGGTCGGCACGGCAGCCACGGTCAAGGCGATGAAGCCGGAGGCCGTGCGCGCGACGGGCGCGGACATCATCCTTGGCAACACCTATCACCTTATGCTGCGCCCTGGAGCTGAGCGCATGGCGCGGCTTGGCGGCTTGCACAACTTCATGAACTGGCAGCGCCCGATCCTGACCGATAGTGGCGGATATCAGGTGATGAGCCTTTCAGACCTTCGCAAACTTTCCGAACAAGGCGTTGAATTCAGGAGCCATATTGATGGCTCCAAACACATGCTCACCCCCGAACGCTCGATGGAAATTCAGCGTCTGCTCGGCTCCGATATCGTCATGGCGTTCGACGAATGCCCGCGCGCGGATCGCCCGCGTGAAGAGATTGCGGCCAGCATGGAATTGTCAATGCGCTGGGCAAAGCGCAGCCGCGAAGGCTTCGACAGCGCAGAAGAACACGCATCGCGCGCCGCGCTGTTCGGCATCCAGCAGGGTGCGCTGGACGAAGACCTGCGCCAGATTAGCGCGCAAAAGCTCATCGATATCGGCTTCGATGGCTATGCGGTCGGCGGCCTTGCTGTGGGCGAGGGGCAGGAGGCCATGTTCGGCGTGCTCGATTACGCTCCCCAAATGCTGCCAGCGGATCGCCCGCGATATCTGATGGGCGTTGGCAAGCCCGATGATCTTGTTGGCGCGGTTGAGCGTGGCATCGACATGTTCGATTGCGTTCTGCCAACTCGTTCCGGGCGCAATGGACAGGCGTTCACCTGGAACGGCCCGCTAAACCTGCGCAATGCCCGCCATGCCGAGGATACCGGGCCGCTGGATGAACGGTGCGAATGCCCGACCTGCGCCACCTACAGCCGCGCTTATCTCCACCATCTGCAAAAGTCGGGGGAGATCCTTGGCGCGATGCTGGTGACGGAGCACAATCTGGCATTCTACCAGGCCTTGATGCAGGCGATGCGCGATGCCATTGCACAGCAGCGCTTTACCGCCTTTGCCGCCCAATTTCGCCGTGATTACCTTGGAAGTTCCTGATTAATGCCCTCAAAAGCTCCCGACAATTGCGAAACCATGATCGATGTTCGCGAAGGCGTAGATGCGACCGACCGGGAACTGGTCGCGTTGCTGGATCGCCGGTTCGGTTACATGCGCGCCGCTGCCCGGATCAAGCCGGATCGCGACGCTGTGCGGGACGAAGATCGCAAGGCCAGCGTCATAGCCGCTGCCATCGCCGAGGCTGAGGCGCGCGGCCTTCCCGGCGACGTGATCGGCGATATGTGGGAGCGTCTGGTCGAAGGCTCCATCGCGTATGAATTCGCTGAATGGGACCGCACCCGAAGCTGAACATGCAGCCGCATCGTTTTTTGCTTGAGCGCGTTTCTACGCCGGAGTAAGCTAAATTCAGCATAGCAGTTCATGCGATTTCCGATTGGAGCAGAATAATGAAGAAAACCGCATGGATTTTGGCAGGTGTTGCGTTGACCACTTCCAGCGCAGCGATGGCGATGGCCCCGGCAGCTGTCGCCGAAGCCTGCTGCAAGCTATCGATCTGCTGCGGTTGGATGGGTTGCTGCTAAGAGGCTCTCCCATAGATCGGGCAATTGCTCGCAAAGTGCGATTGCAATAGTCCATAAGCCAGTCGGCAAACGAAAAAGGGCGGCCCCGCAAGGCCGCCCTTTTTGTTGTCCGAAAGGTATCAGAGATCAGCGCGAATAGAATTCGACCACCAGATTGGGTTCCATCGTGACCGGATAGGGCACTTCATCCAGCTTGGGCACGCGGCTGAAAGCAACCTTGTCGTTGCCTTCAGGCACGACGTAATCGGGAATGTCACGCTCGGGCAGGCTTTGCGCTTCGATCACGAGTGCCATTTCCTTGGCCTTGGCGCCGAGGCTGATGACATCGCCCACATCGCAACGACGCGACGGAATGTTGCACTTCACTCCGTTCACGTAGATGTGACCGTGGTTCACGACCTGCCGTGAGGAAAAGACCGTCGGTGCGAATTTCGCGCGGTACACGATCATGTCGAGGCGCCGCTCAAGCAGGCCGATCAGGTTCTGACCGGTGTCACCCTTCATGCGGGTGGCGTCCTTGTAGGTCGAGCGGAACTGCTTTTCGGTGACGTCGCCGTAATAGCCCTTGAGCTTTTGTTTGGCGCGCAGCTGCAGACCAAAGTCGCTGACCTTGCTCTTGCGACGCTGACCGTGCTGGCCGGGGCCATACGAACGCTTGTTCACCGGGGAATTGGGACGACCCCAGATGTTTTCACCCATCCGGCGGTCGAGTTTGTACTTGGCGCTTTTGCGCTTCGACATAAGTCTTTCCTTCAAATTTGCTGAGCCGCCCGGAGTGGCGACCATTCAACCCGGCATCGCTCCATCAGACATGCTGTCTGACGCGGCTACCGCTTCACCGGGGTGCGGAGCCAATTTGCGAAGCCGCGCCAATAGCAGGATCGTGGCTTCAGTCAACTCGTGTCAGGTCGAGGATCACTCTTCGTCGCGAGGCGGCCGGCCCAGTGTGGTCAGGATGCCGCGCAAGGTGCGTACTTCGAGGTGGTTCCAGCCCGGCTTCGTCAATACACTGCGCAACGTCTGCCGCGTCGCATCCCGGCGGATTTCCGGCAGGAAGTATCCGCGCGGCTCCAGCATCCCTTCAAGATGCGTGATCAGGCCATCGAGTTCGCCTTGGGGTGCGGGCGGCAGGGCCTCTTCAACAGCGGTCGGCTGCACCAGTGCACCATCATCCTCTGGCCGCTCACGCCCGATGCGCGACCATTCATAGGCGACAAGGATCACAGCCTGCGCCAGATTGAGCGATCCGAATTCCGGGTTGATCGGCACCGTCACTATGTGCCGGGCAAGGGCAACGTCTTCGATTTCAAGCCCCGAGCGTTCCGCACCGAACAGGACGGCATGGCGACCGGGTTGCGAATGGATGAGCCGGGCTGCCCCATCGGGCCCAACGACCGGTTTCGTGACGCCGCGTTTGCGCACCGTGCTGGCATAGACATGCTGGCAATCCGCGACCGCTTGCGCTGTGGTTTCGAACACTTGCGCGCGGTCCAGCACCACGTCTGCGCCCGCAGCGGCAGGCCCGGAGGAAGGGTTGGGCCAGCCATCGCGCGGGGATACCAGCCGCATTTCCACGAGACCGAAATTGAGCATGGCGCGCGCCGCCTTGCCGATGTTTTCGCCAAGTTGCGGGCGCACGAGGACGATCACGGGTTTGGCGTTGTCGCTCATCTGCCGTCAGTCCTTTGCGGCTGCGGCGACGGTGTGGGCAAATTCCTCGAAATCGCGGGCTTCGGAAAAGTCGCGATAGACGCTGGCAAAGCGGATGTAGGCGACCGAATCGATGCCGCGCAGCCCGTCCATCACCAACTCCCCGATTCGCGCGGAGGGCACTTCGGTTTCACCTGCGGTTTCGACCTGCCGTTGAATGCCCGATACGAGGCGGTCGATCTGTTCATCGCTGACGCCGCGTTTGCGACAGGCGAGCGCCACGGAGCGTTCCAGCTTGGTCCGGTCAAACGGTTCGCGCCGCGCCTCCCCGCCATCCGCGCCTGCCTTGACGACGATGACTTCGCGCAATTGCACACGTTCGAACGTGGTGAAGCGCGCCCCGCAGGACGAACATTGCCGCCGACGCCGGATCGCCGTGGAATCCTCGGCCGGGCGACTGTCTTTTACCTGGCTGTCATCGTGAGCACAAAATGGGCAACGCATTCAGTCAGGCTTACTTCTTGATCCGCTGGTAAAAGGCAAAACCCGCACCCGCGATCAGACCCAGCGGGAGCGATACCACTGGCAGCAGTGCGCCCGCGACAGCGCCGATCGCCGCCCCGGTCAGCACCGGTTTGGTGGAAGGGTGATGCATCCCCTCTTTGGCCATGCCTGAAATCTCGGTCTTTGCATCGCTGACCCAGTCTTTATCGTTATCACTCATAAATGCCTCACATACCGGGGTAGACAGGAAAATCGGCGCACATTTCCGAGACGCGCTGGCGCACGCTTTCTTCGATCTGCGCATCGCCCTCGGGGCCATTTTTCGCCAAGCCATCGACCACTTCGGCGATCAGTTTGCCGATGGTGCGAAACTCGTGCCCGCCAAAGCCGCGCGTTGTGCCCGCAGGCGTGCCAAGGCGAATACCGCTGGTCACGAAGGGGGAGCGAGTGTCGAACGGAATGCCGTTCTTGTTGCAGGTGAGCCACGCGCGATCGAGCCCTTTTTCCGCATCTTTGCCCGTCACATCCTTTGCCGTGAGGTCGACCAGCATCGAATGGTTGTCCGTCCCGCCAGATACGATCCGCAGGCCATTTTCCTCAAGGCTGGAGGCGAGGGCGCGGGCGTTTTCGACGATGCGGTGGGCATAAGTCTTGAATTCGGGACGCAGCGCCTCGCGAAAGGCAACTGCCTTGGCCGCAATAACATGCATCAGTGGCCCACCCTGAAGGCCGGGGAAAACCGCCATGTTGAGCGGTTTGGTAAACTTCTCGTCGTTCCACAGCATGATGCCCGAACGCGGACCGCGCAGCGATTTGTGGGTGGTGGACGTGACGATATCGCAATGCGGGAAGGGCGAGGGGTGCGCGCCGCCCGCAACAAGCCCGGAAACGTGGCTCATATCGCACAACAAAACCGCGCCCACTTCATCGGCAATCGTGCGGAACGCTCCGAAATCCCATGTTCGTGAATAGGCGGTGCCGCCGCAGATAATCAGCTTTGGTTTATGCTCGCGCGCGGTCGCGGCGACGGCGTCCATGTCGATCAGTTCATCATCCTGGCGCACGCCATAGCTGACAGGGTTGAACCACTTACCGCTCATATTGACGGGCGATCCATGCGTCAGGTGCCCGCCGGAGTTCAGATCGAGACCCATAAAGGTATCGCCCGGCTGCAGCAGCGCAAGGAACACCGCCTGGTTCATCTGGCTCCCGCTGTTGGGTTGCACATTTGCAAAATTGCATCCGAACAACTGCTTGGCCCGATCAATTGCCAGCGTTTCTACGACGTCCGCGTATTCGCATCCGCCATAATACCGCTTACCCGGATAGCCTTCGGCGTATTTGTTGGTGAAGACGCTGCCGGTCGCCTCCAGCACGGCGCGGCTCGCGATGTTCTCGCTGGCGATGAGCTCGATCTTGTCGCGCTGGCGGCCAAGCTCCTTTGCGATCGCAGAGGCAATCTCAGGATCGGCGGTCGCAAGATCATCGTGCCAGAAGGCATCCATCGGATTGATGACGTCTGAAGGCTGAGTGCTCATTGATGGGTCTCGATATGGTCGGGCAGGTTCGGCGGAGTTGCGAGCTTTGCTACGCGGCGTTGATGGCGGCCATCGGGGTTGCCTGCATCGGCAAATTCGGTGGCCAGAAACGCAGTTACGCAAGTTTTGGCCATTTCGATGCCGATCAAACGTGCGCCCAGCGCGATTGCGTTGGCATCGTTGTGTTCACGCGCGAGCGCGGCGGACAGCGGCTCTGAAACAAGCGCGCAGCGAACCGCCGGATGGCGATTAACGCTGATCGATATTCCTATGCCCGATCCGCACAGCGCAATGCCGTAGTCGGCGGTCCCTTCGGCGATTATCTCCGCCAGCTTGTACCCGTAGTCAGGGTAATCGACGCTGTTGCCCGGTTCGGGGCCGAGATCAGCGACCTCGTGCCCTTCATCCAGAAGCCATTCGGCAAGCTGCGCCTTCAGGTCGGTTGCCGCATGATCGGAAGCTATTGCAATACGCATCCGCGCTCCATAGGCTCTAACGCCCGAACACTCCAGACCGATAGAGCCAGTTTTCGACGTGCGATTGGCGATTTGGACGCACTGTTCGGGCGGGCGACCGGGCAATCGCGTGGCAAATCCAGTCCGAGGCGCAGTCGCGCTAAGGTCTCGAAGGGTGAGGGCAGCGAGGTCGATTCGCGTGTTTGGTTCGACCGCACTCTTGTGCCCGGCAGCGCATAGGCCCTACTTAACACGAATTAAACTCCACGGATCATGCCCTGATGCCCAATTTGCGCAAAACTTGCCTTTCCCTGTTCCTCGCTCTGGCCTCGCTCACCGGTCTGGGGGCAGAGGCGGCGCTGGCGCAGCAGGGTCCGGGGGTAGAGCCTGACAGGTTGTCGCGCGCGTCGGAGCTTGAACAGGGCAAAGGTGCAGTGATCATCTCCGTTCGCAGCGAGTTGTACCTGCTGGCCGAGCTGAACCTGTATTTCCTGCGTGAAGGCGGTGATATTGCGAGCGCAGCCGATGTGGTTCGGTTCAGTCGCGCCCAATCCCAACTCGCGCTTGGAAACGCAACGACGAAGCACCAGCCGATTGCAGTGCAATTGGCGGCCGGGCGCTATCGCCTTGTCGGGCATGGGGCACGGTGCCTGAAAGTGCCGTTGCCTGAAGAGCGATGCCTGATCGATGTAACATTTGCAGGGATCGGTGAGACAGTCTCTTTCCCTAGCCGTGGCTATGACGCGGATGCGCCGATGATCGAGGTGCGCGAAGGGGCGCTTACCAATGCGGGCGATTTTGCCCTGACCGCGCGCAATACCGTGGAATGGTCGCCCATCCCGGCGGACAAGATGCGCAACGTGGAGCGCAAATTGCAGGGGTTGCCGCAGGGGCCAGCGCCGACCGTGTCGGAGCAATTTAAGCTTAAATACCCGCTGCGCGCCCGCAGTTTTTCGGATGATCGCGGGCGCCGGTATTAGAATTAGCCGCTGACTGCGCTGGTATTCAGCGGCTCAGTTGTTTGTTCAGCCATTCCCATAGCGCCTCGATCTCTTGCGCGGCCTTGCCATCGGGTTCGCTCTCGCTCGCGGTTTCACCCTTGGCACTGGATCGGTGGAACGCCGCGCGATCGCCCAACAACACCGGGCAAATGTTAAGCGCCATTTCCTTGGCTGCGGTGCGCGCTTCCTCTGCCAGTATACTAGCCCCGGCAGGCACCGAGTTGAGCACCACGAACGCGGATTTCCCGGCATAACCGACCAGATCGGCGATCGGTTCGAGCGCGTGCAGATCGAACGCGCGCGGCTTTGTCGGGATAAGAACGATATCGGCCAGTTTGATCGCCTCTCGCGCGGCGGCATCGGCATGCGGAGGTGTGTCGATCACGACAAAATCGACGCCGTTTTTCTTTGCGCTCTCGATTGTGCGCCCCAGCCGGGCCGGCGGCGCGGTTACGACCACCGGCAGAAAGTCCCCGCGCCAGTCGCCCCACGCAGCGGCGGTCGCCTGCGGATCGGTATCGATCACGCAGCTTTCATACCCTGACTGCGCCGCGCGGGTCGCGATGTGCACAGCAAGCGTCGTCTTGCCCGATCCGCCCTTCTGACTAACGATGGCGATGACCTTGGGAGCCGATTTGGGCAAGACCTGCGATCCTCGTCCCTATTGATCGAGGAAAGAGCGCATCTTGCGCGACCGGCTCGGGTGCTTGAGCTTGCGCAGCGCCTTCGCTTCGATCTGGCGGATACGTTCGCGCGTGACCGAGAATTGCTGGCCGACTTCCTCAAGGGTGTGATCGGTGTTCATCCCGATGCCGAACCGCATGCGCAGCACGCGCTCCTCACGCGGAGTGAGGCTGGCAAGAACACGTGTGACAGTTTCCTTGAGGTTCGCCTGAATCGCCGCATCCACTGGAATGATCGCGTTCTTGTCCTCGATGAAATCGCCCAGATGCGAATCTTCCTCATCGCCAATCGGCGTTTCGAGGCTGATCGGCTCCTTGGCGATTTTCATCACCTTGCGCACTTTTTCAAGCGGCATGGAAAGGCGCTGCGCCATTTCCTCAGGGGTCGGCTCGCGACCTTCCTCGTGCAGGAACTGGCGCGAAGTGCGCACCAGTTTGTTGATCGTCTCGATCATGTGCACCGGGATACGGATTGTGCGGGCCTGATCAGCGATGGAGCGGGTGATCGCCTGCCTGATCCACCATGTCGCATAAGTGCTGAACTTGTAGCCGCGGCGGTATTCGAACTTGTCGACGGCCTTCATCAGACCAATGTTGCCTTCCTGAATAAGATCAAGGAATTGCAGGCCGCGGTTGGTGTATTTCTTGGCGATCGAAATCACGAGCCGCAGATTTGCCTCGACCATTTCCTTCTTGGCGATGCGCGCTTCACGCTCGCCTTTCTGCACCATATTGACGATGCGGCGAAATTCCGGAAGCGCCATGCCGGTCTGGGCCGCGATATCGGTAATTTCGGCACGGATGCGGTCAATCGCATCCGCTTCCTTGTCGGCAAACGCCTTCCACTTCTTGTCCTTCTTAGCATTGGCCGCGATCCATACATCGTCCAGCTCGTTGCCAACGTAGCTTTCGAGGAAGTCGATCCGCTTGATCTTGTGCCGTTCGGCAAGGCGCAGCATCTGACCACCCAACGCGGTCAGGCGACGATTAAAGGCGTACAGGTTATCGACCAGAAATTCGATCTTGGTCGCGTGAAACTGCATCGATTCGACTTCGCCGGTCAGCTCTTCGCCCAGCGATTCGTATTTGCGTTCCTTGGCCTTGGGAAATTCGTGGCCCAGCGCGAGCGTATCGACCCGCTCGGCCTGCAATTTCTCGAAGGTCTTGAACAGTTTGGTAATGCGGGCAAAGCGCTCAATCGCATCGGGCTTCAGCGCGGCTTCCATCTGGGCGAGCGAGAGTGTGTTGTCTTCCTCCTCGTCGTCGTCCTTCTTCGAAGACCGGCCTTCGCCATCGCCGTCCTCGTCATCATCTTCGCTGGTTTCGTCGTCGCTGTCGTCCTCGTCATCCTCACGGATGGTCGGGCCTGCAGTTTCCTCCGAAATCTCGCCGTCGTCATCGTCGGCATCGTCGGCCAGCTTGTCCGCCGGCGGCTCCTTGGAAAGCATCGCGTCCAGATCGAGGATCTCGCGCAATTGCATATCTTCGTTGTTGAGCGCTTCGGACCAATGAATGATGGCGTGAAACGTGATCGGGCTTTGGCACAGCCCCATGATCATCATGTCGCGACCGGATTCGATCCGCTTTGCAATCGCGATTTCGCCTTCTCTGCTGAGCAGTTCGACCGCGCCCATTTCCCGCAGATACATCCGCACCGGATCATCGGTGCGATCGCCCACGCCGGGCTTCTTGGCGACAGCCTTGGCATCTTTCCTGACGCCTTTTTTCTTGTCGTCACCCTCGACCACGATGTCTTCGACTTCGGGATCGGCCTCCGCTTCGGCCTCGGCTTCCTCGTCGCTTTCGACGATCTGCACACCCATTTCGGAAAGCGCAGTCTGGATGTCCTCGATCTGGTCGGGGCTCATTTCACCGGAAGGGAGCGCCTCGTTGAGCTCATCATAGGTGATGTAGCCTTTTTTCCTGGCTTTGCTCATCAGCTTCTTCACCGACGCCTCGTTGAGGTCGATCAGCGGAGCGTCTTCTTTTTCCTGCTTTTTCTTTACGGTCGAAGCCATGAAATTGTGTCAATCCGTTAAGCCAATCGAGATGTGATCGTCCCGACTTGCGCGTTTATTCCGTTCGAGCCACCGAAGCGGCCTGATCTGCATCGGCTGCGGCTGCGGCCTTCTTGCGTCCGAAAGCCTTCAAACGCTCTTCAACTGTCGTGAGCTGTGCGCGCAGCCGAGACTGTTCTGCGAAGCACCCTTCCGGATCTTCGTCAAAACGCCCGATCGTCGCGGCCATTGCGGCCTCGAGCGCTGGTTTTTGGACCAGCAGCGACACAGCTTCGGCCAATTCCTCACGCGCATCACCGGGGGGAGTGCCATCTCTAAGGAAGGCGTATCGCATATCGTCCGGTGGGGCAGGAAAGCCGCTTCCGCCGAATATGGCGCTTTGCGTCCCCGAATCAAGCGTTTCCGACAGCTCGATGAGCGATTCAATTGCAGGTGCGACATTGCGGTCGAGCCTTGCAAGCCGTGAGAGCGCTTCTGAATGCTGTTCGATCTCGCCTGGATGGCGCACCAGACCAGCGATCACCGCGCTCAATAATGAGCTGCGCTGACCGCCCGCCATCAATCCCTGAAGCGCCTGCCTGCCGCCCTGCGAAAGGCCTTGCGACACGCTGGGAGCACCGCGCCAGGGACCACGTGCCGGAGCCCTGCGCTGTGGGCGCGGCGGATACGCGAACGCTGAGAACCGATCCAGCAATTCGCGACGGTAGAGCGCGCGAATATCGGCGTCCTCGATGGTATTTGTATGCTCCATCAGCCGTGCCTTAAGCCCCGCTTTCGCCTCCGGGCTTTCGAGCGGCTGCGCATCGCGTTCGGCCTGCCACAGGAAATCGAGCAGGCTTGCCGGCCGGGCAAGGAGCTTTTCCATCGCCGTTGGCCCTTGCGCCTTGATCAGATCATCGGGATCAAGCCCGTTGGGCAGGCGCACGATGCTGAGCGAGCGCATCGGCGCCAGCATCGGCAGCGCGCGCGTTACCGCCCGCATGGCCGCCCGCTGTCCGGCAGTGTCGCCATCGAAGCACAGCACCGGCACCTCGACCATGCGCCACAGCATCTCAAGCTGCATTTCGGTGAGCGCCGTGCCCAGCGGCGCGACCGCATCAGCGATACCCGCCTGCGCAAGCGCCACGACATCCATGTACCCTTCGACGACAATTACCCGCCCACTCTGGCGCGAAGCGGGCGCGGCGCGGTGGAGGTTGTAAAGGGTGCGTCCCTTGTCAAACAACGGGGTGTCGGGCGAATTGAGATACTTCGCGACGCCTTCCCGATTATCCAGAATGCGGCCGCCAAACGCTATTACCCGCCCGCGCTGATCCTGAATGGGCAACATCACCCGGCCACGAAACCTGTCGTAGGTGCTCCCGTCATCGGTGACGATCCGCATCCCGCTGTCCGCCAGCATGTCAGGCTCGAACTGCGTTAACGCCTTGCCCAGCGCCTGTTTATCCTCAGGCGCATAACCGAAGCCGAATTCGTGCAGGGTGTCATCGGAAAGGCCGCGGCGGCGCAGATAATCAAGCGCTTCGCGGCCATCTGCACCCTTTAATTGGCCCACGAACCAGTCCTGCGCCGCCGTGGTCACATCGACCAGCTCGGCGCGCTTTTCAGCCTTCTTCGCCGCGATGGGATCAGGCGCGGGCACTTCCATCCCCGCCTGCTCCGCCAGCTCCTTTATCGCGTCCATGAAGCCGAGACCGCGCTGCTCGATCATCCACGTAATCACATCCCCATGCGCGCCGCAGCCAAAGCAGTGATAGAACTGCTTTTGATCATTTACGTAAAAGCTGGGTGTTTTCTCCGTATGGAACGGGCAGCACCCCTTGAACTCACGCCCCGCCTTGGTCAGCTTGTCGGTGCGCATAATCACTGTGGACAGCGTGATCCGCGCGCGCAGCTCATCCTTCCATTGGGGGGTGATCGTCATGAAAGCGAATGTGCGCGCGCGGCCGGCTTTGTTCAAGCGTTCGCGTTAATTGCCCGTGGAAGAGGCTGTGCACGCATTGGTCGCCGTTTCGCTGGCGGCGGGATAGGGGCCGGGGCCTGAAGCCAGAACGGTATTGGCTTCAATGGCGTAGGCATCTGCCGGACCTGCGGGCGGCAGCGTCGATTGCCAGAAGAATGTGATCGGTTCGGCCTGTTCCCACTGATTTCCGCCATCGCCCGCACTAACCGTCCATGCGAGCCCGCCATCGACGCAGGTGATTACCACGTCGACCTTGTCGCCCACGGCGGAAGCTGCTTCGGCCTTCGAATAGCCGACTTTGCCGGTGAACCCGTGGGCAGCGCGCGTCATGCGAAATCCTTCGGCACGTTCGACGTAGGACGAATCGGTGCCCGTGCCGCTTCCGGTGGTCGGATCGTTATCCTCACCCGGATACACAATATGGACATAGGTATAAATCGTGCCTTCGGGCGCAGTCTTGGGATCGCAGACCTCCATCCCGGCGGGGCACGCGACATAGGACGTAATGTCCGCGAAGGCGCCCGCCTCGTTGGTGAGCCGCCCCTCAACCTGCGGTCCGCGCGGCCCGACGATGTTCGCACCGAGCGCCAGGTCCGCAAAAGCGAGCGCAGGCAGTTGCGCGGCGATCGCCTCCGCCTTGCCATCGGTGTTCGCCTCGGCGACGGTCAGATCGGTCGCCTCGTTCTCCGGCGCGCAGGCAGCCAGGGCGATCAGCGGAAGAAGAAGTGCGGTGGTTGCTTTGTTCATGAAAGGCTTTCCTTTACCAGTGCGCTGGCTTTGCTCATATCCAGCACAGCGCCGTGGCGGGCCTTCAGTTCCCCCATCACACGGCCCATATCCTTAATGGAATCAGCGTTCAGGGTTGATTTGATGTCCGCGATGGCAGCGCGCATTTCGGCCTCGCTCATCATCTGCGGCAAAAACTCCTCGATCAGCGCCAATTCGGCGCGTTCGTTGTCGGCCAGTTCCTCGCGGCCACCGTCAACAAACATGGTTATCGATTCGCGCCGCTGCTTCGCCATTTTTTGCAAAACGCTGGTCACCAGTGCATCGTCTTCGATCTCTTTTGTGCTGGTGCGCTCCTCGATATCGCGGTCTTTGATCTTGGCCGAAATCTGGCGGAGCGTTGCGGTGCGCGCCTTTTCGCCTGCCTTCATGGCGGCGATGGTGGCGGCCTTGATGTCGTCTCTGATCATGAGTGTTGCATCTTCGATTTGTTGTGGATGGATCGGGCTGTCGGTGGCATCTAACGCAAGAACGCCTTCGCGCCTAGGTTGACGCGCCGGGCCTGCGCGCTTAGCGACTGAGACTTAGCGACATTGCTGGCAAATTCACACGAACCGGAGCGCCCCCATGGCCCCTTCCGCCTCTTACCCTGCGCAACCCGATGGTGCGACAGGCGTCTGTGTTCTTGCCGATGGTTCGGTGATCTGGGGGCGAGGCTTTGGCGCGGTCGGCTCTGCCGTTGGCGAGGTGTGCTTCAACACTGCCATGACTGGCTATCAGGAGGTGATGACCGATCCCTCGTACGCCGCGCAGATCATCACCTTTACCTTCCCGCACATCGGCAATGTCGGCGCGAATGCCGATGATGCGGAAAGTGCCGAGGGCGTGTTGAGCGCGGTCGGCTGCATCACCCGCGAAGATGTGACCCTTCCGTCCAGCTTTCGCAGCGTGGAACATTTTGCGCATTGGATGGCGCGTAATGGCAAGATCGGCCTGGCGGGCGTGGACACGCGCGCGCTTACGCGGCGCATCCGCATGACCGGCGCGCCCAATGCTGTGATTGCGCACGATCCGGATGGCCAATTCGATGTCCCCGCGCTGACAGAGCAGGCGCGCGGATGGAACGGGCTGGAAGGGCTGGATCTGGCTAGCAAGGCGACTCGCGCGAAACAGGAAATCTGGCAGGGCGGGTACTGGCGACTTGGTCATGGCTATGGCCGCGCGCCATGGAAAACCGAGACGGGCGAGGAAAAACCCCACGTGGTCGCGATCGACTACGGTGCAAAGGACAACATCTTCCGCAACCTCGTTCGCGCCGGGGCAAAAGTGACGGTGGTCCCGGCGAATGTTACTTTTGACGAGGTGATGGCGTTGTCGCCCGCTGGCGTGTTCCTTTCCAACGGCCCCGGAGACCCGGCGGCGACCGGAGAGTATGCGGTGCCGGTGATCGCAAAACTGCTGGAGGCGGACGTGCCGCTTTTCGGCATTTGTCTGGGGCACCAGATGCTCGCACTGGCGGCGGGCGCAAAGACGATGAAAATGCACCAAGGTCATCGCGGCGCGAACCACCCGGTCCAGCGCGTGGGTGATGACTGGGGGGAAACTTCGGGCTTGGTCGAGATCACGAGCATGAACCACGGATTTGCCGTCGATGCCGACACGCTGCCCGCGACGGTGGAGCAGACGCACGTGTCGCTGTTCGACGGATCAAACTGCGGGATCGCGATCAAGGGCAAACGCGCGTTCGGCGTGCAATACCACCCGGAGGCATCGCCGGGGCCGCAGGACAGTTTCTACCTGTTCGAGAAGTTTGTCGGGGGGCTGGGGTGAGGTCTGCTCTTCTCCTCGTACTTTTTACCTTGGCTGCCTGTTCCGAGAGGCCAGCAACCGCGGAAGAGATCACCGCAGCTGTTGGTACATGCGGGCTCGGAAAGGCCGACGTTCGCAAAGATGACGAAGGGAATCCCGCGTGGTTCTGGGACTCGACTGGTCGTATCCTCGATGACGATCTCGACTGTGTGCGGGATAGTCTTGCAAGTGAGGGTGCCTCAGCGAAAGTTTTTGATAGGTCGGTTACCGATGCAACCGAGTGAAGGGTCGATACGTTCGACCAGTCGGAATGGCCTCCTTCCCCCTTCCCCTTGGGGAAGGGCTGGGGATGGGGGTTCGGCGGTGATGGGTCGGGGCGACCAATCGGGCGTCGTGCACCCATCCCCCGACCCCTTCCCTCAAGGGAAGGGGAGCCTGTCAGCGCTCATTTCTTGCGATGGCGATCTCCTCGGCAATTACTTGCAACACCCCATCCATATTCCCCAGCACCTCGTTGTTCCAAAAGCGGATCACGCGGTAGCCGTGGGCTTCGATGATGCGGGTTCGGTCCGCGTCTGTGGGGCTCTCGGCATGTTGTCCACCGTCCAATTCAACCGCGAGACGCAAGCTGCGGCAGGCGAAGTCGGCGATGAAGTTACCGATGGGGTGTTGGCGGGTGAATTTGGCGTTGTGGAATTGGCTGGCGCGCAGGTAGCTCCAGAGGCGCGCCTCCGCCTCGGTCGGTTCGCGGCGCAACTTGCGTGCGAGGCTGGTCAGGCGCTTCTCAGTCATCGTCGTGCCCCCCCCCCCCACCCCCACCCCCCCCGGCCGGGGCCGAACGGCCGGTGCACCCCCGAGGCCACCCAAAAAAAACCAACCCCCCCCCCCCCAACCCCCCAGCCCCCCCCCCCCGGGGC
>JBBRVR010000031.1:0-31956 GCA_038246695.1 Sphingomonadales bacterium | reverse complement strand
GCAGGCGGCGCAATCCTGAGCGCTGGCGGCGAGGGCGGAGGAATCGTCGGCGACGTCCGGATTTGTGGCGGCGCAGCCGCAATCCTGATTGGTGGCGGAGGCGCCATCGGCGGCGGAGGCGCAGTTTCCTGCGGCTGCTCGGGCGGCGGTTCGTCCGGTTCTTCAGGGGGCGGCGGTTCGTCCTCGATATCAACCGTGGTAACGCGCTCGGCAATTTCCTTCACGGCCGAAATGGCCAGTCCGGAGATGAGCAGATACCCGATCAGAACATGAACGATCGCCACGATGACGATGGAAACAATCTTGTTTCCACTCATTTCTTGGTCAGCGTAAGCCATCCAGTCGCTTTCTCTCCGTTAATCGGTGCCAGCTAACGTGCTGACACACATCCACGCCCGACCTTTAAGCAAGCCGGGGCGAGGGTCCCACAACTTTTCCCTCCCAACCGAATCATCGAACCGGCCCTGCCTCGGGCCGGATCGCATCCGGAATACCACGCGCATGTTTTTGCAGACACTGTGGCATGAGCGCACACCGGAGAAGTCCCCAACACCGGTGCAGGCTTTTCAGGCTTTAACGGTCAACCTGTGGTCAATCAAACGCTTTATCGGTTCAGGCGCAATTCAACGCCCTCGTTCTTCAATAAAAAGCACTGTAGGAAAGCAACTTCACGCGCGACGGGATTTTTGGACGATGGCGACTATTAACGAAAAATTCACTAATTATTTCACCGGGTTGAACCCTGCGGTTCTGGCCTTGACGGGTGCATTTATGATGCCCGCGGTGGGATATGCACAAAACTCGTATCAATCCCCGGATCGGGCCGGCCCACCCCCCCTATTGGTTGCGCAAAACGCAATCGACGGCCCCACTTACGCCGATCTGGTTAGCCTCTCGGATCGCAGCGCGGTGGTTGTGCGTGCCGAGATTCGGCGTCAGAGTCAGGTCGCGGCAGAGCGTGCCCCCGGCCTCGCGCCCGGTCATGCTCGCCTCTATATAGAAGCCAAGACGCTGGCGCTGATTGCCGGCAATTCCTCGCTTGGCGAATCGCTCGCCTACCTCGTCGATGTCCCACTGAACGCCAAGGGCAAACCGCCCAAGCTAAAAAACCGCGAAGTTGTGCTGTTCGCCAATGTCGCTGGTCGCGGCGTAAAGGGCGCGGTGCAATTGCAGCTTACCGGCCGACCAGCACAGCTCGATTACACCCCCGAACTCGAAGCGCGGCTGCGCCCGATCCTGTCCGGCCTGATTGCCAGCGACGCGCCGCCGGTGATTACGGGCATCGGCGATGCGCTGGCGGTGAAGGGAACGCTGACAGGGGAATCGGAGACGCAGATCTTTCTTGAGACAGCCGATCGATCGCCAGTTTCGCTGACAGTGCTGCGGCGGCCGGGCCAGGCGCCTGCATGGGGCGTTTCGTGGGGCGAGATCATCGATTCGGCAGCCAATGCCCCGCCGCGCGATACCCTGCGCTGGTATCGTCTGGCCTGTGCGTTGCCGCAGCGCCTACCAAGCAATGCAAATCTGGCCCGTGATCCGGTTGCGCGCCAACTCGCAGAGAGCGATTACGCCTTTGTCATCAGCCAGCTTGGCCCGTGTTCGCGGCTGATCACCGAGGCAAACGCCACCTGACCACAGGCCTTACAGGCTTGTGCGCGACCGCCACTCACGCTTGACCAACCGTCAAGCGCGGCTAAGCGCGCGTGGATGCCGGCCGCATGCGGTTCGGCTCCAGTCCAGTCTGCCGTCTTCAGTTTCGGGAAATGCTCTTATGTCCACCTTCACCTCCGATCCTGTCACTCAACCCTTGCGTGTCGCGATTGCGGGGCTGGGCACGGTCGGGGCGGGGGTGATCCGGCTGCTGGATACAAATCGCGATCTGATCGCCGCACGCGCCGGGCGTGCCATCATTGTTACCGCCGTAAGCGCGCGCGACCGGACCAAGAATCGCGGCGTCGATCATGCACGGTTTCACTGGGAAGACGACATGACCGCGCTGGCTGCGCGCGATGATGTCGATGTAGTGCTGGAACTGGTCGGCGGATCCGATGGTCCGGCGCTCGCCCTGTCGCGTGCGACGCTGGCGGCGGGCAAGGGGCTGGTGACGGCGAACAAGGCGATGATCGCGCATCACGGCCTGGCATTGGCCGAGCAGGCCGAGGCGGCGGGTGCCCCACTCAAGTTTGAAGCTGCGGTTGCAGGCGGCATTCCAGTGGTAAAGGGCCTGCGCGAAGGCACCAGCGCCAACGCGCTGACGCGGGTTTACGGCATCCTCAATGGCACCTGCAATTACATCCTTTCCGAAATGGAAGCGACCGGCGCGGATTTCGATGCTGTGCTCGCCGATGCGCAGCGGCTGGGTTATGCCGAGGCTGATCCGAGCTTCGACATCGAAGGGGTGGACGCTGCGCACAAGCTGTCGATCCTGGCCGCCATCGGTTTCGGCGCGCGGGTCGATTTTGCCAGCGTTCGCACCACCGGCATCGTGGCGGTGCGCGCCGCGGACATCGCACAGGCCGATGCGCTGGGCTTTGTCATCCGGCTAATCGCGGAGGCTGATGTGCAAGGCGAGGGAAGCTCTGCGGCGCTGCTGCAACGGGTGCGCCCATGCCTCGTCGCCAAGGACCACCCGCTCGCCCATGTCGACGGCCCCACCAATGCCGTGGTCGCCGAGGGCAATTTTTCCGGCCGCCTGCTGTTTCAGGGCGCAGGTGCGGGCGATGGCCCGACCGCCAGCGCCGTGGTGGCCGATTGCATCGATATTGCGCGCGTGTTTGGCAAGGGCGGGGAAGTGGGCGCGCCGTTTTCCATGCCGGTCGCGCAGCTTGCCCCGCTTCCCCCGGCGGAACCCGGCGACCGGATCGAGCGCGCCTATCTGCGCTTTACCGTCAACGATCGCCCCGGCGTGCTGGCAGAGATCACCGCCGCGATGCGCGATGCCGATGTCTCGATCGAGAGCCTCATCCAGCAAGGGCGCGGGCGTGACGGGGCCGAAGTGCTGGTGGCGATGGTCACGCACGAAGGGCCAGAACGCAACGTAACGCGCGCGCTTGAACTGCTCGACGGGTCCGCCAGCCTGACCGCGCCGCCGCTGGTGCTGCCGATCCTGCCGGTCTGACGCCTATTCAGGCAGGTCAGGGAGGTCGGGCGTAAAGTCGGGTGTGGGCGGAAGGCCGAGGTCCGCCTGCCGCCGTGCGCTTTCCTGCTCCGACAATTCGCCATCGTCCCCGGTCGGAGCCAGCCCCCTTGCGATGCGGTCTGCATCCGATTGCGGCGGAGGGTGCGGCAGGGCCGCCACGTCGATCAGGATTGCGGGTGGATCGGGGCACGGGTTCAGCAGGCACAGGCTGCCGACAGTTGCAGGCCCGCGAAATATCCCGTCGCCCGCCACATCGGGCGACTGGGGGTCGTTGATATAGGCGGTCTCGCGCGCATATTTCTGCAGCCATTCCTCCCGGCTGCCGCTGTAGTAATTCCCAGGTCGCTCGCCCAGTTTCCGGCAGACCACGATTTCCTCGCTGATGATCGCGGCGTCGGCTTCCTCATCGCATTCCTTCACATCGAGCGCACCGGGCGGAGCGGCTTGAAGCGGCGGTCGCAGGATATCGATGACGACACGCCCGTCGCTTGGGGCTCCGGGCTGGTCAGCTTCAGGCCCAGCCCGACGCTCCTGACTGGCAAGCGCCGCCGCGGACTGCACCGCCAGCAAGGCCGCAGACACGCAGGCAAAAAGGCGAACGCGAAGTGGGCGGGGCAAGTTTGTCATTCCGGCTCCTTTGCCAGCAGGCTGCGCGTTGCCAAAGCGCCCCCTTTATTCCGGATTTCGCTCAAACGCGGGCGGCGGCAGGCCGAGTTTCTCGCGCCGCTTGCGAATTTCGTCCTCGGAAAGATTATCATCCTGTCCCAGCGGCGGCAGGCCGCGCGCGATCCGGTCGGCATCTGATCCCGGCGGAGCTGTGGGCAGTGCGCCGACATCGATGATCAGCGCGGGTGGGGGTGCCTTGCCTAACCCTATACAGCCGAAAGGATTGCCCTGATCCTTGCAGTCGGCGATGAAATCGGGCGCACGTGGCGCACCCTTGAAGGCGGTCTCCTGCGCATAGCGTTTCTGCGCTGCGGTGCGTGAACCGCTGTAGTAATTCGCGCCGTCCTCACCCAGTCTGCGGCAGACCACGATCTCGCCGCTGATCTGGCCCGCCTCGGCATCGTCTTCGCATGCGCGCACCTGCGCCTCGTTCACATCGCCGCGCGGCACGGTGACCGACAGATCGATGCGAGGCGGGAAGCTTGCCGATTCTTCCTCGGCAGCGGGACCGGATTCTGGATCGTTGGGCGCAGCAGATATGTTGGTCTGCGTCACCACGCCGTCATCCTGAGCGCCCAAGGGTCCCGCATCCAATGCGCTCGCTGCAATCAGGATCGTGGTCAGACAAGGAAAAGCAATTCTGCTGAAGAACGGCCTACCCGGAAAGACAGCGTGATTGCTCGACAAGTCTGGCTCCTTGCGACTAAGCGCAGTGTGACGAAACGAAAGCTATCCGAGGGATGAATTCGGCATGAACACCACCACCACTACCGATGTTCTGGCTGCAAAGGAACCGTCTGGCGAAAACGCCATTGACCGCGTGCTGGTGCTGGAAATGGTCCGCGTGACCGAAGCGGCGGCGGTGGCTGCGGCGCAATTGATCGGACGCGGCGACGAAGAGGCCGCCGATGCCGCTGCGGTCGAAGCGATGCGGCGCGCGTTCGACGATCTCTACATGGACGGCACCGTTGTTATCGGTGAGGGTGAGCGGGACGAGGCGCCGATGCTGTATATTGGCGAGAAGGTCGGCGGCGCGCCGGGCAAGGGGCCAAAGATCGACATCGCGCTCGATCCGCTGGAAGGGACCACGATCACGGCAAAGGCCGGTCCAAACGCGCTTGCCGTGCTGGCAGCGGCGGAAGAAGGCGGCCTGCTGAATGCGCCCGATGTCTACATGGACAAGCTGGCGGTCGGTCCGGGGCTGCCCGCCGACATAATCGACCTTGCCAAAACGCCGACGCAAAATGTCGAGGCGGTCGCGGCGGCGCGGGGTGTGAAGCCATCCGACATCAATGTCTGCGTGTTGGATCGTCCGCGCCATTCTGATCTCATCGCGGAGCTGCGCTCGATCGGCTGCGGGGTCTTCCTGATCGGCGATGGTGATGTGGCTGGCGTAATTGCGGTGACCGATCAGGACACCGGGATCGACATGTATATGGGCCAGGGCGGCGCACCCGAAGGCGTGCTGGCAGCTGCCGCCCTGCGCTGTGTCGGCGGACAGTTCAATGGGCGGCTGTTGTTCCGCAACGACGATGAAAAGGCCCGCGCAAGGCAATGGGGCATCACCGACCTCGATCGCATCTACAAGCTGGAAGACCTCGCCAGCAGCGATTGCATCTTTGCCGCGACCGGAGTGACCGATGGATCGCTGCTGGCAGGCGTGAAACGCCGCCGCAAATCAACGGGCGCGGTGATTATGACCACCGAAAGCGTGGTGATGCGCGCGTCAAGCGGCACCGTGCGGTGGATAAGAGGCGAGCACCGGATCGCACCCCATCGGGCGTGAGCAAGGTCGGGAAGCCACAACAGTCCTCGCACGCGCAGCAAAAGGCGTGAGGTGGACGTGCGGTGGATCAGGGGCGAGCACCGGATTGCACCCCATCGGGCCTAAAGGGTGTCGGCGGCTTTCTTGATGGCGCGGCGGATGCTCATATAGGTTGCGCAGCGGCACAGATTGCCGCTCATCGCGGTGTCGATATCGGCATCTGTCGGGCTGGCGTTTTCAGCCAGCAGCGCGGTTGCCGCCATGATCTGGCCCGATTGGCAATATCCGCATTGTGGCACATCGTCCGCGATCCAGGCCTCGCGGATGGCGTTGGCGGCGTTGCTTTCAACGCCTTCGATCGTGGTGATTGCTGATGCGCCGATCGAATCATGCGGCAGCACGCAGGACCGGGTCGGCGCGCCGTCGATATGCACGGTGCAGGCGCCGCATTGCGCGATCCCGCAGCCGAATTTGGTGCCGGTCATCTTGAGATGATCGCGCAGCACCCACAGCAGCGGAGTGCCCGGCGCAGCATCGACCGTAGTGTCCTTGCCGTTGATTTTCAGTGTGATGGCCATGTGTATGTCCCCCGGGTTACGCGGTTTGGGTTGGGGTTTTGGGCAGCGCCAAGCGGTTGCCACCCGGCCCGATCATCGGCAATTGCCTGATCCGTCGACCGGTGGCGGCGAAGATCGCATTGGCCAGCGCCGGTGCGGCGGGCGGGGTTGCCGGCTCCCCAATACCGGCAGGCGCGCGGTTCGATTGGACGATATCGACTTCGAAGGCGCGCGGCGCCTCGCCCATGCGCATCACCCGCCAGGACGGGAAATTGTCCTGCACCACCGCGCCGTTCTTCGCGGTGATCTCTCCGAACAGGGCGTTGGACAGGCCATAGATCGTGCCGCCCTCCATCTGCGCGCGGACGTGGCGCGGATTGATGACCGTGCCCGCATCGACGCTAAGCCAGATGCCGGGAATGGTCAGCTTTCCGTCCTTGCCCACGGCCACCTCGATCACGGTGGCGATGTACGACAGGAAGGATCGGTGAACGGCAATGCCGAGGCCATGCCCGGCGGGCAGTTTGCGCCCCCACTTCGCCATTTCAGCCGCTTTTTGCGCAACATGGACCAGCCGCGCTGTCTCGATCGGGTATTCCTCAGGCGTTCCACCATAGTTCGAATATGTCGCGCCTTCGGTCACCGGGTCGATCACCCGCGCAGGCCCGATTAGTTCGATCAGATAGTCTTTTTGATCGCGGCCTGCCGCATGGGCCAGTTCGGCGGCAAAACTCTGAACGGCAAAGGCGTGGAAGATATTGCAGACGGACCTCAGCCAGCCGGTGCGCAGATGCCCTTTTGCATCGCCGGATTCGACGCGCAGATTGGGCATGGCAAACGGCACATCGGTGGCCCCCATGCCGACCTCTCCATCACTGGGCGTGGCGACGCTGCTGTCAAAGGTCGATGAAATCGGCGGAAATACAGTGCGGTGCAGCCACGTGGTGCAGTTGCCATCCTTATCCAGACCCGCTTCCATCCGCTGTGCGCTCACGGCGTGATAGAAACCGTGGCGCACCTCATCCTCGCGCGTCCATGTGACCTTGACCGGCTTGCCCACTTCCTTGGCGATCAGCGCCGCCTCGACCACGAAATCGGGCTTTGACTTGCGCCCGAACGCGCCGCCCAGCCATGTGGGTTTGACGGTGATGTTTTGCTTGTCGATGCCCAGCAGATCGGCAAGCGTTTGCCGGGTCGCCTGCGGGTCCTGCACGCAGCCCCAGCATTGCAGCTTGTCCCCGGTCCAGCGCGCCGTGGCAGAGGGCGGCTCCATCGGGGATTGCGAGTAATGCGGCGCGTAATACTCTGCCTCAACAGTCGTCGCCGCTTTCGCCAGCCCGGCTCGCACATCGCCGCGGGTCCGCCGGACCTGCCCCGGCTGGCGCGCGGTTTGCTTCATCGTTTCAGCAAAGGCTTCGGAATCGTAGCCCGCATTGGGCCCGTCCGCCCACTCAATCTCAAGCGCGTTGCGCCCCTGTATCGCCGCCCACGTATCGCGCGCGACAACCGCGACCCCGCCCAGCGGCTGAAACACCGCCGGAGGCTTGGGCGCGGGCAGCATCACCGTTTGCAGCACGCCCGGCACCGCCAGAGCCGCCGTATCCACCACCAGCCCGACCCGGCCAAACACCTGCGGCGGGCGCGCGACCACGGCATAGACCATATCGGGCACATCCACATCGATGCCGAACGTGCCCTTGCCTTGGGTGATCAGCGGGATCGTGAGGGAGGGGATTTCCTTGCCGATCAGGCGCCATTCCTCAGGCGTCTTGAGCGTGATGTCATCCTCGGCGGGCACCTGCAACCGCCCGGCCAGCTCCGCCAAATTGCCGTATGACAAGGTGTCGCTGTTTTGCGAATTGCTGACCTTGCCCTGCGACGCGGTACATTCGCCCGGTTCCAGTTTCCAATACAGCGCGGCGGCCTGCACCAGCATCTGCTGCATCGCCGCCCCTGCAACGCGCAGGCGGTGGAAATTGTAGCGCACCGAGCGTGAGCCGTCGGTGTTCTGATCGCCGTAACGCTCATGCCCTTCGGCCTGGACGATCTTTACGCTGTCCCAGTCTGCCTCAAGCTCGTCCGCCACGATCTGCGCCATCGAGGTCCACACCTGCTGCCCCATTTCGGAGCGGTGGCAGGTAATTTCGACCGTGCCATCCTCGGTAATCGCGATCCAGAGCGCGGGGGTGGCATCGCCGCCTGTCACTTCGGTCAGCGGACTTGGCCCTGCGGGTGGAAGGTTGAACGCATTGGCGTCAATCTCAGGTTCGACATAGGTGGAGCAGCCCGCCAGCGTGATTCCGATCACGAACAGGCCTGACCCGGCAACAAAGCCACGGCGGCTCAGATTGGTGATAGAGGCGGCTTCATCGCTCTGCCGACCGGCTGATCTGGGACCGGGTATCACGCCAATATCGCGCAGGAACATATAGCCCTCCTATCTGGCTGGTATAGCCAGTGAACACGGTGTTACCGCACTGCGCGTGTGCTGCAAAGCGCGCGTCATTCGCCGCCGCTTTCGGATCTGGTCCACCAGTTGATCGACAATACATCGTGCGCCGATGTCCACACGCCGCGTGGAGTATGGCGGATCGCTCCGCTACCCTCAGGCCGGCCCACACGTGCGAGGATTTCAAGCGATTGCGCGTCAATCACGACAAAGGTCTGGTCTTGCGTCGTGCGCAGCCACACCTTGCCATCGGCAGCGTCGATATCGCCATACAGCAAACTGTCGCCCACCTTGGTCCGGCCCGTTACCACAACGGTTTCGGGATCAACACGAACTACAGTGCCATCGCCCTGTTCCTGCACCCAGACTGCGCCTTCGCCAGCGGCAAGGAAGCCGGGCTGCTGGCCCAGTTCGACCGATCCGGTCACCGTGTTCGTTGCCGGGTCGATCCGTTGCAGCAGACGTTCATCGCTGCTGACCGCCCACAGCGCATCCAGTCCGAAAGCGAGGAAGAAGGTTTTGGGCGCCACGGCTACTGTTGCGATTACGGTGTTGGTGGCCGGGTCGATACGCGCGATTGTGCCCGCCGCATCGCTGGGCACCCAGATCGATCCTGCGCCCGCGACCACATTGGTTTCCCCGCGCGGTTCGGCAATGCCGGTCTCGATCACGGTCTGCACTTGCGCGGTGGCGATATCGACGCGGTAGAGGTTCGCGCCCTCGCAATTGGCGACCCACAGCGACCCGGCGAGCAGCGCCATCGTGCCGCATGGTTTCGGGATCGCAACCGAGGCAACCATTCCATCGGTCGAAAATTGTTCGACCCTCCCGCGATTGGTCGCCCACACACTATCCCCGTCAACGGTCAGGAAATCGACGAAGCCGGGCACCGCGATCACCTTCTCATCGAAGGCGAGCGGGGCGGGGTCACTCACGGTGCGTATCGCGGGATCGTTCGCACAGGCGGCGCAGGAAATCAGCGCGATGACAGGCAGCAATCGGTTCATTGGCACACTCCGGGCATGAACGCCGCCGCAGCGGCACAAGACGGACCTTCGATGCACGCCCTCCCGGACGATGGTTTACCCTCGCGCCCGACCAGCACAGCGGGCGGATTTAGGCTCGTTCTAACCGGATCATATGGGTAATACATAATATGACAATGGTAATATTTTAGCGATGGACAAGGCCTTCATTCCTAGTCATGCTGCAAATGCGAAAGGAATTGTTTCATGCTGAATGAACTCCGTCGTGCGGGCGCCTTTCTGTTGCTGGCATGTGCACTACTGGTCGCCTCATGCGCGCAAGGCCCCGATGAAAGCGCTGCCGAGCGGACCGAGTTCAATATCGGCTGGTCGATCTATGCCGGATGGATGCCGTGGGCCTATGCGCAGCAGTCCGGCATCGTGAAGAAATGGGCGGACAAATACGGCATCGAAATCAGGTTCGTGCAGGTCAATGATTACGTCGAATCGGTCAACCAGTACACCGCCGGCCAGCTTGACGGGGTGACGGTCGCCAACATGGACGCGCTCACCATTCCTGCCGCTGGCGGCAAGGATACCAGCGCGATCATCGTGGGCGATTATTCCAACGGCAATGACGGCCTGCTGCTGAAAGGCGCCAATCAGCTGGCCGCCGTGCGCGGTCGCCAGATCAATCTGGTGGAGCTTTCGGTATCGCATTACCTGCTCGCCCGCGCGCTTGAAACCGTTGGGCTGAAGATGACCGATGTGAAGACCGTGAACACGGCTGATGCCGACATCGCCGCGGCGTTCGCCTCGCCCGGCGTCACAGCGGCGGTCGCGTGGAACCCGCAGTTGAGCACGATGCGGCAGGTGCCCGGCGCAAACGCGGTGTTCACATCTGCGGATATTCCGGGCGAGATCCTCGATCTGCTGGTGATCGATACCAACACGCTGAAAGCCAATCCTAATCTGGGTAAGGCGTTGGCGGGCATATGGTACGAAACGCTCGGCCTGATGCAACAGCAGGACGGAGCGGGGGCCAAGGCTCGCGCCGCGATGGCGGCGCTGGCCGGGACCAACCTCGAGGAGTTCGAGGGGCAGCTGGCGACCACGTACCTTTATACCGACCCCAAGGCTGCGGTTGCCGCAACGCGGGATGCGGCGCTGATCAAGACCATGACGCGGGTGCGCGATTTCAGCTTCGCGCAAGGGCTGTTCGGGCAGGGCGCGCGGGCGGCCGATGCGGTCGGCATGGCATTTCCAGGCGGCAAGACGCTGGGCGATCCCGATAACGTCACCTTGCGCTTTGATGATACCTACATGCAGATGGCCGCCGACGGGAAGCTGTAGGCGGCTTCTGGCGGTGCTGAGCGCGATCATGATCGGAGAATTATGGGTTGGCTGAACCGCCAGTTTAAACCCGGTAACTCGGTAGGCAGAATGGGGGGCAGCAATGCGCTGCTGGGCCTTGTGCCGATTGTGGTGCTGGTGATCGTCTACCTTGTGGTCGCCGCTGATCGGAACGCGATCAATCCCAATGAGAAGATCCTGCCTTTGCCCGGTGCCATGGTGGAGGCGATGTGGGGGCTGGTTTTTGAGCGGGACCAGCTCTCTGGTCGGTTTCTGTTCTGGTCAGACACGTTTGCGAGCCTTCAGCGCCTCGGCCTTGGGCTGGCCATTTCAACCCTCAGCGCGCTGGTAGTGGGACTGATGCTCGGCGTCTTGCCGACCTTTCGGGCGACGTTCGGGGCGCTTGTGACCAGCATTGCGGTGATCCCACCGATTGCCTTGTTGCCGGTTCTGTTCATCGTATTCGGGCTGGGCGAAACGGCGAAAGTGGCGCTGATCGTGATCGGCATCGCGCCGTTCATGGTGCGCGATATCGCTGCGCACGTTACCGCTTTGCCGCGCGAGCAGATCGTCAAGGCGCAAACGCTGGGCGCGAGCACTTGGCAATTGTTGCTGCGCGTTGCCCTGCCGCAGGCGATGCCGCGCCTCATCCAGGCGCTGCGCCTGTCGCTTGGCCCAGCATGGGTGTTCCTGATTTCAGCGGAGGCGATCGCGGCGGATGTCGGCCTTGGCTATCGCATCTTTCTGGTCCGCCGTTATCTCGCGATGGATGTGATCCTGCCGTATGTGGCGTGGATCGCCTTGCTGGCGGCGATGATTGATTTCGCGCTCGCCTTTGCCAGCCGCCGCGCGTTTCCGTGGGCGCATGGAGCCGGCCATTGAGCGCCGCGCTGAGCCTCAGGAATGTGTGGGTCGAGTATGGCGACAAGGTCGTGCTCGAACGGATCAATCTTGATATCGAAGAGGGCGCGTTTGTCTCTGTGGTCGGGCCTTCCGGCGCAGGCAAAAGCAGCCTGTTGCGGCTGGTGCTGGGGCAAGATGCGCCCACGCGCGGCGCGATCCTGCTGGATGAAACGCCGTTGAAAGCGGAATGCACGCCGGAGCGCGGCGTCGTATTTCAGCGTTATTCCGTGTTCCCTCACCTCACAGTGTTGGGCAACACGATCTTCGGCCTCGAATGCGCCGATGCGCCGGTCGCCGCGCGGCTGTTTGGCACCAGGCGGCGGGCTGCGGCAGCGCAGGCGCTGGAGATGCTGGAGGCGGTGGGGCTGGAGCACGCGCTGGACCTTTACCCCGCGCAAATGTCGGGCGGGATGCAGCAACGCCTCGCCATCGCGCAGGCGCTGATCAAGCGACCCCGGATTCTGCTGCTGGATGAGCCGTTCGGCGCGCTCGATCCCGGTATCAGAAGCGATATGCACACCCTTATCACGCAGCTGTGGCGCGATTATTCGCTCACCGTGATCATGGTGACGCATGACATCAAAGAGGCGTTTTCGCTCGGCACGCGGGTGCTGACGCTCGATAAATCGCGCGTCGATCCACACGCCCCCCACCGTTATGGCGCGACAGTCGTGTATGATCTGCCGCTGACCCGCAAAGCCGCGCCCGACGCCGCTGTCCAACTCAGTCAAACCGACATTAGTATTACGATTGACAGGAATGATAATAATTGAGAGAAATGAAGCGCCATGACGTCTGAACCTACCAGCCTGGCCCGCCTCAGCATGAGCCTTCCTGCCGACCTGCTGCAACAGCTCGACCGGATGGTTGAGGAGCGCGATCTGCCGTCGCGTTCGCAATTGATTGGCCAACTGATCCGCGATGCCCTTGCCGAACACGAGGCGATGACCCGGCCCACCGAAACGCTCTCAGGCACCATCACGCTGGTCTATCGCGCCGATCAGGGCAGCGTGCGGCAGCAACTCGCGACGACGCAGCATCAATACCTGAAGGAGGTGATTTCTTCGCAGCACGTCTTTCTTGAAGACGATCAATCGCTCGAAGTGTTGCTGGTGCAGGGTCCGGCGCAGCGGCTGGAGGCGCTGTGCAATGCGCTGCGCGCCATTCGCGGCGTGCGCCAGTTGAAACTGGTGACGACAACCGCGCTGCTGCCGCCGCTGCACGAACAGGACGAGGCAGAGCTTGGCTCGAAGCAAAACGCGGACAAGGCTGCATGACCGGCGATCTGTCCAACCCGATGCTGGCACGCGATCATGCGCGCGCGATGGCTGGCACGCTGGCGGAATCGATGCCGATCCTGCCGCCGGTCGCGCAGGATCTGCCCGCTGGCGTCGCGGCCACGGATCATATGTGGGAAGAGACAATTGCACCGGGCGGCTATTCATCGCGCAGGCTCGCGCGCGGCACACGCCTGCGCCTGATCGATACAAACGGCGATGCCTGCGCCTCGCTCAACATCTTCAACGTGCACATGCCGACCGAGCGGCTGAACGTAGCGGACACGGTGAAGGTGCAATGGAACGCCTACCTTGGCGCGGGCAAGCTGCTGCTGTCCGACATGGGCCGCGTGCTGATGAGCATCCTCGAAGATGACGCGGGCACGCATGATGCATTCAGCGGCACCTCAAACGCCGCTATCAATACGGCGAAATATGGCGAGGGACGCAACAGCGGTGCATTTCCAAATGGCCGTGATCGACTGTTGCTGGGCGCGGCAAAGCACGGGCTTTCCCGCCGCGATGTTCACCCTTGCATCAACCTGTTCAAGGGCACGCGGATCGAGGCGGATGGGGCGATTACCCCGCTTGTCGGACCCCATGATAGCGCGCGTACCGTCGTGCTGCGCGCCGAGATGGATGTGATCGTCGTGATCGCCAATGGTCCGCACGTGCTTGACCCGCGCAAGGATTACACCGTCACCCCCTTGCGCGCATCGGCATGGCGCGGCGCGGTCACGCCGCAGGATGATCCGGTCCGCAACGCAACCCCGGAAGGGCAGCGCACCTTCCTCAATGTCGAAGACTATTACCGGCGATAGGAAGGCGAGGATCGATGGATGCCACTGAGCGAACCGAGGGTCTTCCCGGAGCGATAGTCCACGACGAGATCGTGCCCGCGCGCGCGCCTTGGCTACACCATGTCAGCGCCGGGCAGACGCTGCGCATGATCGACCTTGAAGGCAATCAGGCGGTCGATTTCCTGATGTACGCCGCTGCCGACGATGCCGAACGCTACAGCGCGCAGGATACGGTTGCTGCGCAGGGGAATATCTTCCTGCGCAAGGGTGCCGTGCTGCGATCAAACGAAGGGCGCGCGATGATGACCATCACCGCCACCTCGGTCGAATATCACGATACGATTGGCGGCGCGTGTTCGTGCGAGTCCAACACGCTGCGATATGGCCATCACACCTTTGCCCAGCACGCCTGCGTCGAAAACTTTCTCGAGGCCAATCTGACGCAGGGGCGCGGCAAGCGCGATATGGTCTCCAACATCAATTTCTTCATGAACGTCCCGGTCGAGGCTGACGGGACGCTGGGGATTGTCGATGGCATTTCCGCCCCCGGCCTCAGTGTCGATCTGCGCGCTGAGATGGACGTGATCGTGGTCGTGTCCAACTGCCCGCAGATCAACAATCCGTGCAACGCCTTCAACCCTACGCCGGTGCGGATGATCGTTTCGGCATGAACGCAGGCACGGTTCTGGTCGCAAACCGCGGGGCAATCGCCACCCGGATCATCCGGACGCTGCGCACAATGGGCCTACGATCGGTCGCGGTTTACTCCGAGGCGGACGCTGAATCCCTGCACGTTGCTCAGGCCGATATGGCAGTGTGCATCGGGCCGCCGCCCCCTTCGCAAAGCTATCTCGATGGCGCGCGGATCATCGCCGCAGCGCAGGAAACCGGGGCGGGCTTCATCCACCCCGGCTATGGATTTCTGGCCGAAAATGCAGGTTTTGCAGAAAGCTGCGAAGCGGCAGGAATTGTCTTTATTGGGCCGACGCCGGAAAATATTCGCATTTTCGGACTCAAGCATAGCGCCCGCGCGCTCGCGGCGGAAAATGGCGTGCCGCTGGCACCGGGTTCCGGCCTGCTGACCGATGAGAACGCCGCGGCACTCGCTGCGGCAGACATCGGCTACCCCGTCATGTTGAAAGCCACCGCAGGGGGCGGCGGCATCGGGATGCGGATCTGCGAGGACGAGGCCGCTTTGCGGGAAAACTTCGCCAGCGTGGTGCGGCTGGGCGAGGGCAATTTCGGCGATGCAGGCGTGTTCCTCGAACGCTATATCGCGCGTGCCCGCCATATCGAGGTTCAGATATTCGGCGATGGGGCCGGGCGCATCATGCCGCTGGGGGAGCGGGATTGTTCGCTGCAACGGCGCAATCAGAAAGTGGTCGAGGAAGCGCCCGCGCCGTGCCTTTCCGAAGCAGTTCGCGCCGATCTGATCGCCGCCGCCGTGCGGTTGGGGGAGGCGGCCAATTACCGCTCTGCCGGGACGGTCGAATTCCTGTTCGATGCACAGAGCCAAGATTTCTACTTCCTTGAAATGAACACGCGGCTGCAGGTTGAACACGGCGTCACTGAAGAGGTAATGGGCATCGATCTGGTGGATTGGATGGTGCGCGGGGCGGCGGGCGATTACACCTTCATGGCGGGCGATCCGCCGGTGCCCAGCGGCCATGCGGTGCAGGTGCGCCTTTATGCCGAAGACCCGGCGCTGGATTATCGCCCGACAACGGGCACGCTGACCGCGCTCAGCTTTCCATCAGGCATCCGCGCCGACACCTGGGTGGCACCGGGGAGCACGATCAGCGCGTGGTACGATCCGATGATCGCCAAGCTGATCACGCACGCCCCCACCCGCGAGGGCGCCATCGGTGCGATGCAAGATGCACTCGATGAAAGCCGGGTGGACGGGATTGAGACGAACCTGCGCTGGCTGCGCGACGTGGTGCGCAACGACCGCTTCGGATCGGGCGAGGTCGATACAAGGCTGCTCGATAGCGTCAACTATGCGCCGCGCAGCATCCGCATCCTTTCAGGCGGCACTGCCACCACGGTTCAGGACTGGCCGGGGCGGCAGGGGCTGTGGTCGGTCGGGGTGCCGCCGTCCGGGCCGATGGACGATCGGTCTTTCCGGCTGGGCAACAAGCTGCTCGGCAATGCGGAGGGCACGGCGGGGCTGGAGGTCACATTTACAGGGCCAACAATCGTTTTCAACGCGCCCGCGCAGATATGCCTGACAGGCGCAGATTTCGGCGCAAAGCTGGATGATGTTGCGGTTGAGCGCGGCGTCGCGCTCGATGTCGCTGCCGGGCAGACGCTGTCGCTGGGGCCAGTGCGCGGGGGCGGGGTGCGCGGCTACATCCTGTTTGCAGGCGGGCTGGATATTCCGGAATATCTCGGCAGCCGCGCCACATTCGAGCTGGGGCAGTTCGGCGGCCACGCGGCACGCCGGCTAGTAGCGGGCGATACGCTGCATTTGGGGCAGGAGAGCACCGGAAAGCCGATTACCCCCGCAACCCTGCCGCAGATCACTGATCGCTGGACACTGCGCGTGATGTACGGCCCGCACGGCGCGCCCGACTTCTTCACGCAAGACGGTATCGCGGCAATCTGCGATGCCGAATGGAAGGTCCATTACAACAGCAACCGCACCGGCGTGCGGCTGGTCGGGCCAAAGCCGCAATGGGCGCGCAGCGACGGGGGCGAGGCCGGGCTGCACCCCTCGAACATCCACGATAACCCCTATGCCATTGGCGCGGTCGATTTCACCGGCGACATGCCGATCATCCTTGGTCCCGATGGCCCATCGCTTGGCGGGTTTGTCTGCCCATTTGTGGTGATTGCAGCTGACCGGTGGAAGCTGGGACAGCTCGCGCCGGGCAACACGCTTCGGTTTGCGCCGGTTACGCTGGAAGATGCCGAGGCGGATTACAGCGCTCCCGCACAATCTGCACGCAGCATTGCAGACCTGTCCCCCATCCTCGCCGATAACCCCGCGCAAGGGGCACGCCCGCGCACCGTCTATCGCCAGCAGGGCGACCGCAATATCCTCGTCGAATACGGGCCGATCGTGCTCGACATCGAAATGCGCATCCGCGTTCACGCGCTGATGATCGTGCTGGAGGAAATGGCCCTGCCGGGCGTGATCGACATCGTACCCGGTATCCGCTCGCTCCAGCTGCATTTCGATGGCGAAGCGCTGGATCAGGCCGCTGCGCTGGCCGCACTGATGGAGGCAGAGGATCGGCTTGGCGATCTAGACAGCTTCACGATCCCCTCTCGCATCGTCCACCTGCCGCTCAGCTGGCGCGACCCCGCGATCATAGAGACAATCGAGAAGTACATGGGCGCGGTCCGCGATGACGCCCCTTGGTGCCCCGACAATATCGAGTTCATCCGCCGCATCAATGGCCTGGTCGATGCTGACGCGGTCGAGGATGTCGTGTTCAACGCCAGCTATCTCGTGATGGGTCTGGGCGATGTTTACCTTGGCGCGCCGGTGGCAACGCCGGTCGATCCGCGCCATCGTCTCGTGACGACCAAATACAACCCCGCGCGCACGTGGACCCCGCCCAACGTCGTGGGCATCGGCGGGGCGTATATGTGCATTTACGGGATGGAGGGTCCGGGCGGGTATCAGCTGTTCGGCCGTACATTGCAGGTGTGGAACACCTATCGGCAGACCGATGCTTTCGTCGATGGCAAGCCGTGGTTGCTGCGGTTCTTCGACCAGATCCGGTTTTATCCGGTCAGCGCAGAGGAACTGGCGGAATGGCGCCGCGATTTTCCCACCGGGCGCCGCTCGATTAAAGTTGAGGAATCGGTGTTCAGCCTGGCCGAATACCGCGCTTTCCTCTCCGAAAACGCCGCTTCCATCGCACAGTATGAGGAGAGCCGTCAGGCCGCTTTCGATACCGAGCGCGCGTTCTGGGAGAGCAGCGGCGAATTCGACCGCGTCTCGGAATTGACCGAGGATGTCGCAGCGCAAGGGGCAGAGGCACCGGCCATCGACGTGCCCGAGGGCGCGGACCTGATCGAGGCTCCGTTCGGCGGCAGCGTGTGGAAACTGCTCGCCAAGGAGGGCGACATGGTCAACGCGGGAGACGTGATCGCAGTGATCGAGGCGATGAAGATGGAAAGCCCGCTTGAAAGCCCGAACAGCGGGAGGGTCGCGGCGCTGTACATCAAGGAGCGGCAGGCAATCGAGCCGGGCGCACCGATCTTCGCGCTGGAGCGGCATAAGTGAATACGCCGGATCACCTGTGCGTTGCGGCCATCGCTGTTGCGGTCAACGCCCGAGAAACTAGCGCCGAAGCGGTCGCGCGCGATGCCCTGTCGCGCATCGCCACCTACGATGCGATTCAGCCGCAGGTATGGATTGCCCGCGCCGATGCGTCCGCAGTGCTCGCCGCCGCGCGCGCCGTCGATGAGCGTATCGCTGCAGGAGAGATGCTGCCGCTGGCCGGTGTGCCGTTCGCGGTGAAGGACAATATCGATGTCGCCGGGTTCGATACCACCGCCGGGTGCCCGGCCTTTGCCTACACCCCCGAACAGTCCGCCACGGTTGCGCGCAAGCTAATTGAGGCTGGCGCGATCTGCATGGGCAAGACCAATCTCGATCAATTCGCCACCGGGTTGGTGGGAACGCGCAGCCCCTATGGCATCCCGCGCAATGCCTATAACCGCGACTATGTCAGCGGCGGATCAAGCTCGGGATCGGCCATCGCGGTTGCAGCAGGGCTGGTCGGCTTTGCGCTCGGCACGGATACGGCGGGTTCGGGGCGCGTGCCGGCCGCCTTCAACCACCTGATCGGCCTCAAACCGACCAAGGGCCGCTGGAGCACCGCCGGGCTGGTGCCCGCCTGCCGGTCGATCGACTGCATTACGGTGTTCGCGCATGATGTGCCTGATGCGCGGCTGGTGGACGATGTGCTGGCCGGGTTCGACCCAGAGGATCCGTGGTCGCTTGAAGCCCAGGAGCGCCCGCTTGTCCCGCGTCGCATCGGCGTGCCGCGCCGCGACCAGCGCGCGTGGTTTGGCGATGCCGCGTCCGAATATCTCTACGATCAGGCACTCGCGCGGCTGAACGAAACGGCGGAACTGGCCGAGCTGGACATCGAACCGCTGAACGAGGCAGCAGGCCTGCTGTATAACGGCCCGTGGGTGGCAGAACGCACCGCCGCGATAGAGGCGCTGCTGACGCGCGATCCCGATGCGATTGACCCGACGGTGCGCTCCGTGGTGGAACCCGGCCTCGCGATCACCGCTGTCGAGGCGTTCAACGGCATCTACCGTCTTGCAGAGCTGAAACGCATCGCCGATCAGATGTGGGAGCGGGTGGATATGCTCGCCTTCCCCACCACCGGCACCACCTATCGCGTGGCCGAACTGCTGGCTGCTCCGGTGGCTCTCAACAGCAATCTTGGCCGCTACACCAATTTCGTGAACCTGCTGGATATGGCCGCCATTGCCATCCCGGCGGGAGCGCGGGCGAACGACACCGGCTTTGGCATCACTCTGATTGGTCCGGCGCACTGCGACGCTGGGCTGATGGACGCCGCCGAAACTTATCTCGCGGTCGCAGACCTGCCTGCTCCGCCCGCGCTCGATCTGGAGGGAAAAATGGAACGTGTAAAACTGGCCGTCGTCGGCGCTCATCTCAAGGATATGCCGCTGCACTGGCAACTGACCTCGCGCCATGCCGCGTTTGTCGGCGCGTTTGAAACCGCGCCGACCTATCGCCTCTATGCCATCGCGGACAGCGTCCCGCCCAAGCCGGCGCTGGTCCACAGCGCCGATGGGGCCGCGATCAAGGTGGAGGTGTACGAGCTCGACATATCTGCATTCGGCAGTTTTGTTGCCGAAGTGCCCGCCCCGCTCGCGATCGGCACGGTGACGCTTTCGGACGGATCGAGCGTGAAAGGATTCGTTGCAGAACCGCGTGCGACGCAGGGCGCGCAGGACATTACCGATCTGGGCGGCTGGCGCGCCTACATCGCCGGGCTTGAAAAGTAACCGAAAATGTCGTCCTCACAGGTCTGGATGACTCAAGATTGCAACACCGGTCACCCAAACGCAATGTTACGCTTGACGCCTTGGGTAATATCGATAGGGTAGCAGGCAATCCAAAAGATAAATGCTCTTGGGAGGGTCTGTGAAATGTTCGAGCCGGTTTTTATCGGCCCGGCGTTGAGCCGTCCCGGTTCTTCGCCGTAAGTAGGGGAAGATTGACATGAGCGGAACGCTTGTCGGCAACAGGATCATTGGGGCGGATGCCCCGGTCACTGTAGGCTGGGAAAACATTGGCAAGGTCGAAGGCGGACCGGTCAAACAGTTCATCTTCACATGGTTCCAGCCAGTATTCCTCCTCTTTTTCGTCGCATTCTTCTATTACGCGCCCAACTCACTGGCCGTCGCATCGACCGCGTTGATGATGGGTATTGCGTTCAAGGCGCTGCTGCTGGCGCTGGAGTGGATCAATCCGCGCTATGAAAGCTGGAAGCTGACGTGGAAGGAGTTTGCGACCGATCTGTTCTATGTCGGGCTTGGCTTCACCGTCTTGCGGATGCTGGATGCCTATATCGGTGACGGGGTCATTGTCGGCGCGGTCCAGGGCTGGTTCGCCTGGGAGAGTTTTTCCTGGTTCACCGCAATGCCGTTGCTGATTCAGGCGCTGGCGATCTCGATGATTTTTGATTTCGGGCAGTACTGGATGCATCGCGGGATGCACAATTGGCACCCGCTGTGGCTGACGCACGCGCCGCATCACTACATAACCCAACTCAACATCAACAAGGGCGCGGTCGGCAATCCGGTCGAATTGTTCCTGATCGGGTTGGGCGTAGGCGGCTTCTTCGATTTCCTGCCGCGCGCTTTCCTGATTGCCGGGGCGATCGGGGCAACGGTCGGCATCTATCAGCACATCAACACGCGTTTCAACACGCCGGCGTGGTGGCGGTACCTGTTCAACACTACCGAACATCACAGCGTCCATCATTCGCAGGATTACGAGGCGACCCGCAGCAATTATTCGGGCACCTGGATCATCTGGGATCGCATGTTCGGCACCTGTGTCGATGGTGAAGCCGAACTGCTGGGGATGGAGAACGGTCGCCGGATGGACATCCGCGAAACCATGCACTTCCCCTTCAGCGAAGGGTACAAATCGATCAAGGCCCGGCTCCAGCGTCCTGCCGCGGTGGGGGGTCAACAACAGACCGAGCCGGCAGAATGATCGATCGTCTGTTTCCGGTCTCTTGCTGAGATCGGGCCATTTTTGAAAGGTCGCCCGATTGCACCCGCGCTGGCGGGAACGCGATTGGCTTGGCTGCAGCCGGGGGGCAAATTTACAGCATGAACGCTCACGTGCCTTTTATAGACCGGATCTGGCGCACACGGGACTCGGTGCAGGTGGCTGAGCGCCTGAACGCGGACGAGGCATTTGCGCGGCTCGATCCGCTGCTTCAGACCTCGGGCACGCAATACATCGTCGAGGGCGATACCCTGACCTACAGCAAGGAAAACCCGGCCGCGCAGGATAGACTTGCGACCTTTACCAGCGGCACTCTGCTGCTGTCGGAGCAGGAGGGCGGCGCGCGCCTGTCCTATGATCTGGGCAGCACAGCGTTGCTGCTGTGCTTCCTTGCGCCGCTGCTGTTCGTGGGTTTCGGCCAGTTGGCGGTCGGCCTGTCCACTCTCGAAGGGCCGCAAACTGAAGATGCACGCAAGGCGGGCAAAAAGGACAAGGACGAGGATGCGGAAGTCCAGCTGCACTGGATCGACCAGATGATCGGCGCGCCCGCGCCCGAGCAGCCAGACGATAAGAAGAAAAAAGAAAAGGAGAAGGAGAAAGAACCGAAGCATTCGCCGACCCCCGCTTACGTTCTGGCGGGCATTTTTGCCGCTCTTTATGTGGTTGGAAGAATCCTGGAGCCGTGGCTGATCAAACGCACGTTCCGCAACGCGCTGACGGGCGCACTTCCCTCCGACCACTGAAAGTACCGCAGAGCATTACGGCAGCGACTGACAGAATCGCGCCACCCCTGAGAGGATTGGATGAAACGTGATGAGATCATCAACCACTGGGGTTACCATAAACGACACATTGAATTCGCGGCTCGGCAGCCCGATGTTTGCCGTTGCGTTGCTGTCTGTTTGCGCCGCAGCTTTGATGGCCACGCCTGCACGCGCCGTGTCGCGGTCGTCGCGCTGACCGAATGTTTCAGATCATGCAAGAAACTGGCTGGCGCTGCGCTCCGCCCTTTTTCGTTTCTGCCATCGCACAGCAAATGCCTTCCCCTCTCCCGTCGACAACCCGGCGCGCGCCTGTTGCGTTTCTGTGACGCTTGGCTAGGCGGGTCTCAACACTCGCAGTTCGGGGATTCGCACCGATGAAGATTATGTCCGGCAATTCAAACCTGCCGCTGGCGCGCGCGATTGCCGCCTATCTCGAAATCCCGCTCACCGATGCGAGCGTGCGGCGCTTCGCCGATGAGGAAGTGTTCGTGGAAATCCACGAAAACGTGCGCGGAGAAGACGTGTTTATCGTCCAGCCGACGAGCTTTCCGGCAAACGACAATCTGATGGAGCTGCTGATCTGCATTGATGCGCTGCGGCGCGCCTCGGCCAAGCGGATCACGGCGGTGGTGCCGTATTTCGGCTACGCCCGGCAGGATAGAAAGCCCGGCCCGCGCACCCCGATCTCGGCCAAGCTGGTGGCTAACCTGATTACCGAAGCAGGCGCTGACCGGGTGCTGGCGGTGGACCTGCATGCGGGGCAGATTCAGGGCTTTTTCGATATCCCGACCGACAATTTGTACGGCGCGCCGGTGATGGCGGCTGATATTCAGGCGCGGTATGGCGATCAGGATTTGATGGTCGTTTCGCCCGATGTGGGCGGCGTGGTGCGCGCCCGCGCGCTGGCAAAACGGCTGGACAACGCCCCGCTCGCCATCGTCGATAAACGCCGCGACCGTCCGGGCGAAAGCGAGGTGATGAACATCATTGGCGACGTATCGGGCCGGCACTGCGTGCTGATCGACGATATTGTCGATTCAGGCGGCACGTTGTGCAACGCCGCCGATGCGCTGCTCGCCAATGGGGCAAAATCGGTCGCCGCCTATATCACTCACGGCGTGCTGTCGGGCGGCGCGGTGGCGCGGATCAACGGGTCGCAATTGCAGGAGCTGGTGACTTCGGATTCGATCCGCCCGACCGAAGCAACCGACGCCTCAAACAAGATTCGTATCCTCACCATCGCCCCGCTGCTGGGCGAGGCGATCCGCCGCATTGCGGATGAAAGCAGCGTCAGCTCGCTGTTCGATTGACCTGTTCGATTGACGGGCAACAGGGCTGGCGTGATTGCGCTGGAACCGCGAGATGTTCAACCCCGCTGAAATTCGCGAAATCCTGATCGGAGCGGCACGGGCGCGCAATGCGCTTACCTATTCGCAGATGCTCGCGCTGCTTGGATACAGCTTTACCCGGCCAAAGATGCGCGCGCTGTGCAAGGTGCTGGACGCGATCGACGCCGAGGGCCGCATTGCGGGGGAGCCGGGGCTGGCCGTGCTGGTGGTGCGCCAATCTGACGGATTGCCGGGGCAGGGCTGGTTCGTCTCCCGCTCGCATCTGGCCGATGAACTGCCCGGCACTTGGCCGCTCGATTGGGAAGGCGAACGGGCGCGCGCCTATCTGAAGCTGCATCAGCAGCGTGCTTTCGATCACTGGGCCTGAATAAGGGGGAGCAGCTGATTACGCCGCCACCGGCTCCAGAAACGCCCGCCGCATCCACGGGCGCACCGCCGACGGGTCCAGCCGGTCGAGCAATTCGAGCCTGCGCGCCTGCCGGATTTCGAGGCTGAGGGTCAACAACCCGCTGCGGCTGCGGCGGAATTCACCCGGCGTCATCCCGATAAAGGTCTGGAATTCCCGGATCTGGTGCGCCTGATCGAAAAAGCGCAGCATGATTTCGTCCTCGTCCTTGTCCGCTACACCGCACAGCCGGGCGGCGAGGTCCAGTACCCGCGCGCGGCGCATGATCTGCTTTGGCGAGATGCCGAAGTCGCGTCTTGCGGTGCGCTCGACCGTCCGGGTGGACACGCCCATGCGTTCGGCAAAGGCGCCCAGTTCGCAATTGGGATCGGTAAAAGATTGAAGCTCGATCGCCTGCGCCAGCGCATCGGGCGGGGCGAGGCCGTTCTCCTCAATATGGTGGGCGAGCCAGTCCTCAATCGCAATCAGCCATTCTTCCGGTGTGCACTCGAGGTTGTAAAGGCCGGTGATCGACCGGTTGGCAATACCGGCCGCATCGACCGGGACGATGCGATCCAGCAAGTCCCCGTCGGCAAGGCCGAACAACGCGCTGAGTGCACCGGGGCGCAGCATCAGGCCAGCCACCTTGATGCCGCCGGTGTACACCAGCGACATCGCCTTTGAATGCTGGCCGGAGATAAAAGCCTGATCGCGCAGCGGCAGCGGGCCATTGGCTGTCCCGGCAATCCAGTCCACCCCCACAGCGCAGCGCAGATAGGCGGAATCGTTGAACAGCAGGCCCTGCAAGGTCTGGCGATCGGGCCGAGAGGCGAACGCCACCATCGACCGGCCCACCCACGGGGCAAGGCGCGGATCGGGCGCACGGTTCAAGGCAAGCGGCACACCTTCGCTGGTTGTGCCCGTAGTCGAACGAAAAGCGGCCCCGCCACCTTCTTGGCGGTCAGGCAAAATCGTGTTGCTGGTCATCTTCGGTAACGGTTTCTTACAATCTGATTACATTTCATGTGGCGGTAGCACGAAATTGTCATCATCCAATAAATGTTCGCTTGCCATGCGCCCCTACCCCATGACACGGGCGGTTTAATGACCCAGGAAGATCTCGCGCTTGCCAACGCCCTTGCCGATGCGGCCGCTTCCGCCATCCGTCCGCTGTTTCGCGGGGACTGGAGCGAGGAGCGCAAGGCGGACCGATCCCCCGTGACAGAGGCAGACCGCGCCGCCGAGGCGGCAATGCGCGCGCTGATCGAAAAGCGTTTCCCCGAAGACGGCATCATCGGTGAGGAGTACGGCACCCGTAACGAAGGCGCAGGCCGCCAATGGGTGCTCGATCCGATCGACGGCACGATCAGCTTCATGGCCGGTCGCCCGATATTCGGCACGCTGATCGCGCTGATGCAGGATGGCTGGCCGGTGCTGGGCTTGATAGACCAGCCGATCGCGCGTGAACGCTGGGTCGGGCGCGTGGGCATGGAGACGACATTCAACGGCACACCGGTGCGCACCCGCGCCTGCGCCGAACTGACCGGCGCGAGCCTTGCGACCAGCAGCCCGCATTACTTCACCGCCGTTCAGGCCGATCCTTACATGTCGCTGGCGCAGGCGGTGGGCGGCAATGTGCGGCAAAGCGCGATCATCTATGGCGGGGATTGCTACAATTACGGCCTGCTGGCGAACGGTCATATCGATATCGTGTGCGAGGCTGGCCTCGCGATCCACGATTATGCCGCGCTGGTCCCGATTGTCGAAGGGGCAGGCGGCACGATGAGCGACTGGCAGGGCCACCCGCTGGATGCGGACAGCGACGGCACAGTGATCGCGCTGGGCGATCCGGCACGGTTGGAAGACGTGCTCGAAGCGATGGGATGACGTGGCGGCACAACCGCGCGTCTTGATCGTTCGCTGATCATGGACAAAGCTATTGCCATCACCGGAGGCGCGCAGGGTATCGGGCGCGCCATCACATTGCATTTCGCCGGCCTTGGCTGGCGCGTTGCGGCGCTTGACCTCGACAGCGAGGCGCTGGACGAGCTTGCCGCGCTGGTCCCGCCCGAGCGGCTGCTGACGCTCGAATGCGACGTGGGAGAAGAAAGCGCGGTTGTCGATGCCTTCGTCCGGATCGGCGAATGGCTGGGTGAAGCAACGCTCGCCGCGCTGGTCAATAACGCCGCGATTGCCGATCCTTATTGCGGCCCACTCGAAGATGTGGCGCTTGCTGACTGGCAGAGGTGGATCGACGCCAGCCTTACCGCCGCCTTCCTGTGTTCGCGAAGCGCCCTTCCGCACCTGCGCCGCCATCACGAACACAGCGGCGAGGCAGCAAGCATCGTCAACATCTCCTCCACCCGCGCGGTGATGAGCGAACCCGAAAGTTTCGCCTATGCGGCCTCCAAGGGCGGGATCGACGCGCTGACCCATGCGATGGCGGTCTCGCTCGGCCCTGCGATCCGCGTCAACGCTGTGCGCCCCGGCTGGATTGAAACGCGCGACTGCCAAAAGGCAAGCGCGCGGCAGGAGGTGGAGCACCGCGAGCAGGACAAGGCTCAGCACCCCGCCGGGCGTGTGGGCGAGCCGCAGGATATCGCCGAGGCGGTCGAATATCTGTGCGGCGCGGGCTTCGTCACCGGCCAACACATCAATGTCGACGGCGGGATGACCGTCAAGATGATTTACGAAGAGTAAGCTGCGAAAAGGAGCACCCATGCCACATATGACCACCAGCAATATTTCCGACTGGACGCCGGCTGAATTGCCCGATCTTTCGGGAAAGCTGTTCGTCATAACCGGCGGCAATTCGGGTATCGGGTTTGAAGCGGCGCGGATCCTTGCGGGCAAGAACGCCGGTATCGTGATCGCCGCCCGCGATCCCGACAAGGGCAAAAAGGCTCTGGCCCGGATCGTCAATTGCGGCTCTGGCCGATGCGAATTGCTGACCATCGATCTTGCCGACATGGCCTCTATCCGCGCCGCCGCTGCCGAGGCGAAGGAGAGATTTCGCGCGATCCATGCCCTCATCAACAATGCCGGGGTCATGCAGACGCCAAAGCAGAAAACCGCTGATGGGTTCGAAATGCAGCTGGGCACCAATCACCTCGGCCATTTCCTGTGGACCGCGCTGATGATCGACCGGCTTGATCCAGCCGACGGTCGCGCTGTGACCGTGGCCAGCATCATGCACAAATTTGGCCGGATCAATTTCGACGATCTGATGATGGAGCGTGGATACGATCCCAATCAGTCCTACAACCGTTCGAAACTCGCCAATCTGATGTTTGCGATGGAATTGCACCGGCGGCTGAAGGCGGCTGGGTCCGGGATCAAGTCGATCGCGTGTCATCCGGGATATTCGGACACGCCGTTGCAGAGCAAGGTCGGCAACCCGCTTTTCAAGCTGGTTTACAAGGCATCGAACGCGGTGCTTGCGCAGCCCGCGACACGCGGCGCATGGCCCACCACGCTCGCCGCAGCGGAAGAGCGCGCGCAGAGCGGCGGGTATTATGGCCCCACCGGCTTCTTCGACGCACGCGGCCCCGTAGGCGATAGCGATGTTGAGCGCCGGGCGCTCGATGCCGATATCGCCCGGCGATTGTGGGAGGTGAGTGAGGAATTGGTGGGCGAGCGGATTTTGCCATGAGCCCGGCGCCGTGTGCCAACCTCTTTCTCTACGGCATTCTGCAAGACGGACTTGGCCCGCACGAAGGCGACTGGCCCTTCCTCAAAGGGCTCGGTCAGGGTTGCCCCGCGACGACGAGAGGGGCGCTCTACGGCATTCCCGCCAGCGATGGCTGGTTTCCCGCCCTGATCCGCGCACAGGGGCAGACTACTGCGATCATCCACGGCGCAATCCACGAAGCCTCGGCGGTCGATATCGCTGCGGTGGATGCGTTTGAGGGAAGCGAATACACGCGGATGGCCATCCCGGTCGAAGGTGGGCAGGCTCGCGGTGTTGCCACCGCCCATGCCTATATCTGGACTGCTTCCCTGCCCGAGGGCGCAGAGCCGATTGCGCATGGAAATTTCGCGCAGTGGTTGAAGGAGAGCGGGCGCGACCCGTGGTCCGGTGTCTAAGCCACTCGCGCTTTGGACGCTTTCCTACTCACCCCGCCTCTGCCATCTTGCCCGGCAAGGACAGCGCGTACGAATCCACCTCAGCCTGTGATCGCCTCACCCGATCAGTCAGCGCTGCTGCGATCGAGCGGATTTCTGTCCCAGGACACTGTGCCAGGTGTATCAACCGTCCTGCTGCCGCGGCAAACCGAGTGGCAGGCGCCGCACCGCCTGCGCGGCTGCATAAGGACCAAAACCCTTGCCATTCGGCGCGTCCGCTCGTAAACGCGCGCTCTTCAACGACACGAATCAACCGACCGGCCTGGCGACAAGGGCTGCCAGGGCTGGCCAAACGTGTCTTCTGATACAGGAGATGAAAATGCCCAAGCTGAAGACCAAGAGCGGTGTGAAGAAACGCTTCAAGATCACTGCAACCGGCAAGATCAAGCATGGTGTCGCAGGTAAGCGCCACCGTCTGATCAGCCACAATGCGAAGTATATTCGCCAGAACCGCGGCACCAAAGTGCTGTCCGATCCTGATACACGGACGGTCAAGAAATGGGCGCCCTACGGGCTGGATTGATGCGCCGGGCCAACGGCCCTGCCATCTCAAGTTAAGGATATACTACAATGCCTCGCATCAAACGCGGCGTCACCACGCGCCAGAAACACAAGCGGCTCCTCGAACAGGCCAAGGGCTATCGCGGTCGTCGCAAGAATACCATCCGCGTTGCGCGCCAAGCCGTCGAAAAGGCCGGCCAGTACGCCTATCGCGATCGCAAGATCAAGAAGCGCACTTTCCGTGGGCTTTGGATCCAGCGCATCAACGCCGCCGTCCGCGCCGAAGGCCTCACCTATTCGCAGTTCATGCACGGGGTGAAGCTGGCCGGGATCGAGCTTGACCGGAAAGTCATGGCGGATCTCGCCATGAACGAAGGCGCGGCGTTCCAGACGATCATCGCTCAGGCGAAAGCGGCGCTGCCCGCGTAGAGGGCTGGCGTGGGGTTTCCTACACCTGCCCGCTGCGGCTAAGGCCGATGTGGACAGGTGGCGCATAATTTGAAGGGGCGGCCTTGCAAAAGGTCGCCCCTTCGCGTTTCGGACTGATGGGGGCACAGAACGGGGTATGGTCTCCGCAAGTCAAGATATCGGGCTTTATAAGGGACCCGGTGCACCCCGAGGGCGACTTGCGTTCCGCCCGGAGATAGAGGGGCTGCGCGCGGTCGCCATCATGCCGGTGGTGCTGGTGCATGCAGGCTTCACTCAGTTTCCCGGCGGGTTTGTCGGGGTGGACGTGTTCTTCGTCATTTCCGGCTATTTGATCACCCGGATCATCATGGCCGATATGGAGCAGGATCGCTTCTCGCTCGCGCGGTTCTATGCCCGGCGGTTCGCGCGGCTCGGCCCGGCACTGTGGGCTATGCTGGCGGCGGTGCTGGTGGCGGGAATGTGGCTGCTGTTGCCAAGCGACTGGCCCGGCCTCACGCGTGAGGCGATTTGGGCGGCGGGCTTTGCCGCGAACCTCAATTACTGGGCGACGACCGACTATTTCGCGACGCATGAGACCGCGCTGCTGCTGCACACATGGTCGCTAGGCGTGGAGGAGCAGTTTTACCTGTTCTATCCGTTCGCGCTGATCGGCTTGCGGCGCTGGTTGCCGGGGCGCGAGGGGACTGCGCTGGCGGTACTGGCGGCGGTGTCCTTCGCGTTGTGCCTGTGGCTGTCCCAAACCGCTACGCAGGCTGCGTTTTACCTGTTTTCGGCGCGCGCGTGGGAGATGGCGCTGGGCGGACTGGTCGCGTGCGGTGCGGGCTTCAGGATCAGCGCGCCGATGCTGCGCGCCGCGCTGGGGCTGGCGGGACTGGGCATGATTACCGCAAGCGTGATTGGCATCGGCCAGCTTGGCGCGTTCCCCGCGCCCGCCGCATTGCTGCCCTGCGTCGGCACGGCTCTGGTCATCGCCTATGGCACGGGCGGGCCGGCGCGGCGGCTGTTGTCGCTGGCGCCGGTGCGCTGGATTGGGCGCATCTCGTATTCGACCTATCTTTGGCACTGGCCGATCATGGTGTTCTGGCGGCTGGAATACGGTGTGTATCAGGACCGGTGGAGCCGGGTGGGGCTGGTGGTTGCCGCGCTGGTCGCAGGGGCGGTGTCCTACTACGCGATAGAGCGGCCCGGTCAGCGCAGCCTGCTCGCCCTGCCGCGGCGCACGGTGTTCCGAATTGGCATCGCAAGCGTCGCCGGCGTCACCGCCTTGGCGCTGGCGGGCCTGGCGCTGGCTCCGCGCATGGCGAGCGGACCGGCGGCGCAGATGGCGGTGGAGCTGGCGGCCAAGGCGGACGAGCGGCGGGTGGTGCAATATCGCATGGGTGCCTGTTTCGGGAATGAGCTGGACTTCGACCAATGCGTGCGACCGGTCGGTGACGGGCGCGATGTCGTGGTGATGGGCAGCAGCTATGCTGCGATGCTGTGGCGCGCGCTGGCCGAAGAAAACCCGCATCTGCGCTTGCATCAGGCGACCGTTCTGGGCTGTAATCCGTTGCTCGAAAGCACCGGCGGGCGCGCCTGCGTAGAGGCCTACGCCCGCGTCTTTGCCCTTGCGCGCAGCGGCAAGGTTGCGCACCTCGTGCTCGCATCGCGCTGGTATGAAGAAGACGCCCCGGCGTTGGCTGAAACCGTCCGGGCGATGCGCAAGGTGGGTGTGGCGGTGACCGTGATCGGCCCTCCGGTCGAATACGAGCAGTCCTTTCCGCGCGTGCTAGCCATTGCCGAGCGGCGCGGCGACCCCGCCTATATCGTTGCCATGCGACGATCGGCACGCGACGGGATCGACGCAGTCCTGGGGCCAGCGGTGCGGCAGGCGGGCGGGCGATATGTCTCGCAATTAGCGCTTGAGTGTCCATCGCTGCGGGGAAGTCGGGCGTGCCGGCATTTTGCCTCGGACGGGCTGCCGATCCATTACGATACCGGCCACCTGACCCCGCGGGCCGCTGGCGATCTGGCAGAGGCGATTGGGCCACTATAATTGTAATAATTGTATAGAAGCGACATTGTTATTGTAGAAACGCGGCAAAATCGCCATGCATCGTGTCATGGGGGAACCGTGCAACAGATCTGGCCGGATGACTGGCAAGGGCGGCGCTCAATTCGCCGTTCGCACCCGTTTCCACACTCCTCCACCGCAATTTGACGGTTGCTTCACGACGTTTCACAAAGTCGAGATCGAAGCGGGGACGGGCGAGATGGTGCAGGATCATCTGTTGCCCGAATGGGCCAATTTGCGCTTTTTTTCAGGCTCTCTTCCCGTGGCGCGGATCGGGGATACCGGTATCAGCAATGCCCGGTTTGTCGCGACAGGGCCAAGTTCACGCCCGTGCAGCTTTCACCTCGGCGCTGCGGGGATGTGGGGTATCGGTATCCTGCCGCTAGGCTGGGCGCGGCTGATCGGAGCGGATGCGTATGCTCTCGCCAACACGATCACCGATGGCTCGACGCATCCGGCCTTCGCCCGGTTTGAAACCCTTTCCAAAGTGCTGTGCAACCCGCAGATTGATGCCGAACATCAGCTTGTCTTTCTGATTGACGAGCTGGAAAGACTGATGAAGCCGCACCGCGATGATGAGCGCATCGTCAAGGTTCACGATCAACTGGTGAACGGTGAACACACGCAGGTTAGCGAGCTTGCCAGCCGCTGCGCCATGAGTGTGCGCACGCTGGAGCGGGTGTGCCGCCGCCATTTCGGCTTTACGCCCAAGCTGTTGATGCGCCGCCAGCGCTTTATGCGAACCCTCTCGAGCTTTATATTGAACGAGGCAAATCGCGGGAGTGGCCGCTGGACTGAGGCGATGGACGGTGATTACCACGATCAGGCGCAGTTCACGCGCGAATTTCGCGAATTCATGACGATGCTGCCAAGCGAATACGCTGCGCTGAAGCACCCGATCCTCGCCTCGTTTATGGAGGCGCGCGCTCGCGTATGGGGCAGCGCGGCGCAGGCGCTGGATTCGCCGGGGGCTCAGCACGACGATTAATCTGTCGGCCCCGCACTGAGGTCCCGCGCTATTTGCACGTCTGACATCAGAGCCAAACGCACTTTGCATGTGCGCGCGATTGGCGCTAGCGGCTGCGCTTTATTTGGAAACAGGCTGATGACTGATCTGACAACCGACAAACAGGCGGCGCTGGATGCGATTGCCGCCGCGGAAAACCTTGCGGCGCTGGACGAGCAGCGCGTGGCCGCTTTGGGCAAGAAGGGCTGGGTCAGCCTTGCGCT
>JBBRVR010000030.1:0-32404 GCA_038246695.1 Sphingomonadales bacterium | reverse complement strand
CAAGCTTACGCCCGAGCAGTTCCACGTCCTGCGCGAAGCGGGCACCGAACGCGCCTTTACCGGCGAGTATGACAAGCATTACGACGAAGGCGAATACACCTGCGCCGGGTGCGGAACGGTGCTGTTTGCCAGCGATGCGAAATACAACAGCGGCTGCGGCTGGCCCGCCTTCACCCGCCCGGCCGATGCCGCAACCGTGGACGAACAGCGCGACACCGCGTTTGGCATGGTCCGCACCGAAGTGACCTGCTCCAATTGCGGCGGGCATCTGGGCCATGTGTTTCCGGACGGACCACGCGATCAGGGGGGATTGCGCTATTGCATCAATTCCGCCGCGCTCGATTTCGAGCCGGAGAAAGAAGGCTGACCCGCACCCGGTCACGATGGTGGGGGACGCAGGCCGCGATGCGTGTTCACGCGCAGTTACAACTCGCCTATGCAGGCGGTCCCGAATGAACCAGATATCCAGGCAACGCGCGCGCAATGTCCAAACGCGGTAGGCAAATGTCCAACAGGGATACGCGCGGAAGCCGTCGTGCAGCGAGCGACCGTGCGCGTTCGGATCAGCCGACCAAGCTCAGCCGTGATGGCGACAGGCCGCCCTCGGCAATCTGGAGATGGTTCAAGCGACTGGTGCTGGCGGGCCTCGCCGTGGGCGCGTTGGCCGCGATTTTTCTCGCTTTTGCGGTTGGATTTGCCGCGCGCGAAATCCCGAGCTTCTATCAGCTGAAGGCTACGCAGAACGGGCAGACCATCCTGGTGCGCGCGCGCGATGGGACCGAAATCGTTGAGCTTGGCCCCAGTTTTGGCGAGTGGATTGACCATTCGCAAATCCCCGCCACGATGAAACACGCGATGGTCGCGGTTGAGGATAAGCGGTTCTACGATCATTACGGCGTCGATCCGATCCGTCTGACCGGCGCAATCGTCGAAGGGATCAGGGGCGATCGCGAGCGGGTCGGCGGCACGTCCACGATCACGCAGCAGCTGGCGCGTAACATCTTCCTCAACACCAATCGCACCCTCGATCGTAAAGCGCGTGAGGCGGTGCTGGCGATGGCGCTGGAATGGAAGTTTTCCAAGGAACAGATCCTCGAACTGTATCTCAACAAGGTGTATTTCGGCGGTGGCGCCTATGGGATCGACAGTGCCAGTCGCAAATTCTTCAGCCACCCTGCAAACGAGCTGAGCGTTGCCGAAGCCTCGATTATTGCCGGGCTGGTCAAGGCGCCCAGCCGGTATTCTCCGACCGCCGATGTGCAGGCCGCAGTGGACCGGGCGAGAGTTGTGCTGAGGCTGATGCGCGAACAGGGCTACATTTCCGCGAGCGAGGCCAATGTCGATGTCGACACGGTCGAACTGAAAGAACAATCGGGACAGAATTCGGTCCGCTATTTCACCGACTGGGCGCTGCCGCAGCTCGATATCCTGTTGCCTGAAACCTTCGCCCCGATTGAGGTATGGACCACGCTGGATGTGGGCATGCAGCGGGCGGCCACCGCCGCCATTGCCTCCAATGTGCCCGATGGATCGCAGGGCGCGCTGGTCAGCCTCGACCGGGACGGTGCGATCCTCGCGCTGGTCGGCGGCACCGACTATGTCGAGACGAATTTCAACCGTGCAACCAACGCTCTGCGCCAACCGGGATCCTCTTGGAAACTGTTCGTCTATCTCGCCGCGCTGGAGGCCGGATACAAGCCCGACAGCACTGTAAAGGACGTTCCGGTCCAGTTCGATGGCTGGAGCCCGCGCAATTCAAGCGGGCGCAATATCGGCGAAACCAATTTGCGCACCGCCTTTGCCTACTCGATCAACACCGTTGCCGCCCAGCTTGGCAATGAGGTCGGGTTTGGCACCGTCGCGTCGATGGCAAAGCGGTTCGGCATCACATCGCCGGTTTCAACCTACCCTTCCATGGTGCTCGGATCGTCCGAGGTGCGGCTGATAGAGATGACGCGCGCTTTCGCCATCGTCTCGGCCAAGGGTGAGGGAGTGGAGCCGTATGGTATCACCAAAGTCACAACCGCTGAAGGCGAGCTGTTGTACGAACATCGCAACCCGCCTGAACGCGCGCTGGTCCCTGATTATGTCGCCGCTGGAATCACCGATCTGCTTCAAACCGCGGTCAACACCGGCACGGGCAAGGCTGCGCAAATCGGGCGCCCGGTTGCAGGCAAGACCGGGACGACGAGTTCGAACAAGGATGGCTGGTTCATCGGCTTTTCTTCCGGCATCACCACGGGCGTGTGGATGGGGCGCGACGATGCGAAGGCGGTTCCGGGATTGCAGGGTGGACGCGCGCCGGCGCAGGCCTTTGCCGCTTACATGCGCTTTGCCGTGAAGGATCGCCCGGTCGAGGAATTCGACACCGAGTTGAACCTGCCCGACTGGCAACTGGAGCCTGACGAGGAGTTTCTCTATGGCGACCCTGACGATTATTACTTCATCGATGAACAGGGGAATCTGATCGAACCGGGCCGGCGCGATCCGGGGCAGGGCCTTGACCCGAAGGGCGAGCGTCCGCGTGGCGGTCCAGAAGGCGCAGGTGCCGCTGGCATGCCTGAACCGCCGCCGCCGCCTGCCGCAAGTCAGGACTTTTTGGAACGGGCGACAGGGCAGCGACTTCCGCCTGAAGCTCCGCCACCGCGACCACGTGGGCCTGCGGTCGCGCCGACCCCACGCGACAATAGCACACGACCGCGACCCCAACCATCGCCCGTGCCCAACGGCCTCCAGAACTGACGCGAATTCTGCGACAGGAAACGGATTGATCGCCGCTGATCGTAATCTGGTATCGTCACAAAAAAGGGCGCCAAAGCGTATCGCTTCGGCGCCATTTTTTTGTGTTCAGTGCAATTGCGCTGCGACCTTGGATCAGTTGAGACGCACCGCGATAAAGCGAGGGGGAATGCCGCGCCGCTGGATGCGCAGCAGCAACGATTCTCGCCCGTCAGCCTTCGCTGCGCTGATCTGTTGGCGCAGCGCCTCGACATTGCCGGTTGCGGTGTAATTGGCGGACAGGATGATGTCTCCGCGACGCAACCCTTTTTGCCCGGCGTCCGAATCCGGATCGACCGCGCCTACCACAACGCCGACAGTATCTTCCTTCGCGCCGAGGCTGCGTGCAATTTGCGGCGTCAATTCGACGACCTGGAGGCCAAGGCTTTCAGCGATCACGTCATCCATTTCATCCGGGTTCATTGGCTCTTCGGATTCCGGATCGAAGGTCTGCGCCTGTTCCTGCAATTCCTGCTCGCTCGGGCGTTTTGCCAGTGTCGCCCTTGTCGCCACGGTCTTGCCGTTGCGCAGCACTTCGAGCGGGACGGTCTGGCCGGGCTGGATGTTGGCGATCAGATAGATCACGCTCTGATCCGACGTCACTTCCTGGCCATTAATGCGGGTGATGATGTCGCCCGGCTGCAGGCCGGCCTTGGCCGCTGAGCTATCATCCTGCACGGACTGGACGATTTCGCCGCGCTTGGTCGGCAGGCCTAGCGAATTGGCAATATCGTCGCTTACCGGCGCCAGGCTGACGCCCAGGAAGCCGCGCTCGATCTCCTGACCCTGCATCAGTTTTTGCACAATCGGCGAGGCGGTTTCGGCGGGGATGGCAAAGCCGATACCCACGCTGCCGCCCGAAGGCGAGAAGATCGCGTTGTTGATGCCGATCACATTGCCGCGCATGTCGAACAGCGGGCCACCTGAATTGCCGCGGTTGATGCTGGCATCGGTCTGGATGTAGCGGTCATAGGCGCCGCCCTGTCCGGTATTGCGATAGACCGCCGAGATGATCCCCGACGTTACCGTTCCGCCAAGGCCGAAAGGATTGCCAATGGCAACCACCCATTCACCCACACGCGATTTGCTTGAATCGCCAAAGGTTACGAACGGGAATGGCCGGTTCGATTTGATCTTGAGCACGGCAAGGTCGGATGCCGGGTCTGCGCCGACCAGTTCAGCTTCGTATTCGGTGCCATCGGGCATGGTGACGGTGATTTCTTCCAGCGTCGCGCGATCATTGGGCGCGACCACGTGGTTGTTGGTCACGACAAACCCGTCTGCCGAAATGATGAAGCCCGATCCCAGCGACTGCGCCTCGCGCGTTTGCGGCTGACTGGGGGTACCGCCGCGGCGGCGATTGAACAGCTCGGCAAAGGGGGTGCCGGCAAACGGGTTGCGGTTCACCTCGACCCGCTGGCGGGTTGCGATGTTGACAACCGCCGGTTGCAGTTGCTGCGTAAGATCGGCAAAGCTGGCCGGAGCGCCCGCCTGAGGGACGATCCGGTTCATCGCCGCGTCGTTATTCTGAGCAACCTGCGCGCCCACCGGTTGGCCGGTGATGAGCGAAACGGCGGCGCCTCCAACCAGAAGCATACTCGTTAATCCATAAACATAGCGCACGTTTGTCACGTCCTCTCGTTCCTTCTTGGCATCACCCGAAAAACCGGGCCGGGCGCTTGTTAGCCAGAGCGCCTCAAGTGTGGGTCAGTTCAGCACCCTTAATGCACTGGAATGCACTGAACGGTGTTTGAACACTCCTGGCTCATGTCCCGTTGTTGGTCGGGCAGCGTCTGCGGTTCGTCGTTCAGCCAATGTCAGGGCGCAAACTTATTGTTTTCCCCGGAATTGACGGAAATATTCGTTGTCATTGTCGAGCACCATCGAGCTTTGCCCCTCCCCCTGAAGGAAGGTCGTGCGATAGCTCTCCATTGCCCGGTAGAAATCATAGAAATCGGGATCCTTGCCATACGCCTCGGCATAGACGTTCGCAGCAGCGGCATCGGCCTCTGCACGGATGATTTCGGCATTCTTGCGGCCTTGCGCACGGATCGTCTCCGCTTCTTCCTGCCGTTCGGACTGCATCCGAGTGAAGGCTGCCTGCAACGGAGTGCCTTCGGGCAGGTCGGCAGCCTTGATCCGCACATCAATGATCTGAGCGCCATATTGCCGCGCTTCGCGATCAAGCTTGGTCCGAATGTTGGTCATCGCATTGCCGCGCTCGGCGGTGAGCAGGCTGGCAAAGGTGCGCCGTCCCAGTTCCTGCCGCAAGACGGAGGTCAGGATCGGCGACAATTGCGAAGCCAGCCGGGTTTCATCGCCCGCGCGTTCCACCATCGCGACCGGTTGAATGATGCGAAACCGGGCATAGGCATTGACCTTCAACCGCTGCTGATCGCTGGTGAGAACCTGCTGGTTTTCCATGTCCAGAGCAAGCACGCGGCGCTCCACCATCTGCACCCGGTCATACAGTGGAATTCGCCAGTAGAAGCCCGCTCCGGTTTGGCCGAAGGGTTTCTCAGGATCGTAGCGATTGACGATCGATGTGGGCTGACCTGCCCGGATAATCACTGCCTGCTTCGTTTCGGGCACCACGAATAGCGTGGATGCCAGAACGATGAGCAGGATGCCGACCGCGATGATAGGATATCGGAAGGTGTTCCAGATGTTCTCCATATTACTGTCCTCCTTGCTGGGTGGGCGCGGGGGTGGCGCGTTGTGCGCCGCGACGCTGCACTTCGGGAAGCGGGAGATAGGGCGTCACGCCGTCAGCCTCGATCACGGTCTTGTCGGTTTTGCTCAAAACAGCTTCCATTGTTTCATAATACAGGCGCCGCCGGGTCACTTCGGGAGCGAGCCGGTATTCGCCATAAATCTGGTTGAACGCGGCGGCCTCACCTTCGGCTTTGGCCTGACGTTGCTGCGCATAGCGGCGTGCCTGATTGATCGTCTGTTCGGCATTCTGCTGCGCGGCGAGCACATCGTTGAACGCCTCGATCACCTCTTCGGGCGGGTCGGACTTGTCGATCTCGATACCCTGCACCGCGATACCCGAGCCATAGGCATCCAGAATGCTCTGCATGCGCGTCATCACGTTCTGCTCGATATCCGCGCGCCCTTCGCCCGAAATGACGTTGTCCAGCGTCTTTTCGGCGACCGAAGACCGCATTGCGGTTTCCGCCACTTCGAGAATGGTTTCGCCGGGATCTTCAAGCTGAAACTGGAACAGTGTCAAATCCTTGATATTCCAGCGGATAAGGTAGCCCAGATCGACCAGGTTCTGGTCACCGGTCAGGATCAGTTTCTTAGGCACGTCCTCCGACCGGATTTCGCGCACATCGGTGGCAGTGACTTGCTGGACTGGCCAGGGGAGAGTGAAGTTCGTTCCGGGGTTGAGCGTGTCCGCATACTTGCCGCCGAACCATGTGACGACTGCCTGCTCGCGTGCCTGAACGAAATGAACACTGCTGAGCAAAAGCCATGCCAGCACGACAATCACACCGATTATCGGCACCCAGCTTTTGCCGCCGGGGCGTTCGGGCAAACGGAAACCGGGGCCACCCAAGCCGCCACTGCGACGCGGGCCTTCGGGTCCGCGGTTCTTGAACAAATCCTCAATGTTGGAGGATCGTTTGCCGCCGCTGCCACCACCAGGAAGCCAGGGATTGCGTGGGCCATCGCCGCTACCATCACCGGTCGGGGTGCCGTCATCATTCGATCGGCCCCCTGATCCACTCCCTGATCCCCAGGGGTTCTTTTTACCAGCCATGGCCAATCCTCCAGAGAATTCGCCGAGCCATTTTCTAAATCCGTCCATTATTCGCATCCTACCCTTATAGGGACGCAAATGTTGGAAAAACAGGGGGCGCGAAGTGAATTTTGCAGGCGAGGTCGCGGGCATTTGATGTTAGGGGCGGTGCGCGATGACGAACTCTGCAATACCCAGTGACGATGAGCCGCCCAGCGCGGCAGAGGCAGAAACGCTCGTCAGGGCATGCCTTTTGCCCGAAACGGCCCATCGCGTGCGCTCTGCCCGGATCAAGGATGGCCGGGCGATCATCGTCGCAGAAGCAGGCGATCTTTCAGCAGGCGCAAGGGTGGAACTGGAAGCCGCGATAAAGCTGGCCGTGACGCGCCTCAGCTCTGTCAGCGAAGTGCACGTCGCGCTGACCGCAGAACGCCGCCGCCGCCGCATCATTGCGGTGGGATCGGGCAAGGGCGGGGTCGGCAAATCGACGCTGACCACCAATCTGGCGGTCGCGCTCGCCAGAGCGGGGCGCAAGGTCGGTGTCATCGATGGCGACATCTATGGACCCTCGCAGCCAAGGTTGCTGGCGACCGAGGGGCAAAGGCCCGCCACCCAAGGGGACAAGCTGGTTCCGCTGGACAGTCCGCACGGGGTAAAGGTGCTGTCGATGGGGCATATCGTTGCACCGGGCAAAGCGCTGGCATGGCGCGGGCCGATGGCGGGCAAGGCGCTGGCACAGTTGGTTGACGCCGAATGGGACGACACCGATCTGCTGCTGATCGATCTGCCGCCGGGCACGGGCGATGTGCAATTGTCGATGATGGCTGATAGCAAACCGGATGGGGCGATCCTGGTATCCACGCCGCAGGATCTGGCCTTGCTGGATGCGGCACGGGCCGGCCAATTGTTCGAACAGGGGGAAGTGACGATTATTGGCCTGATCGAGAACATGGCTGGTTATGCCTGCCCGCATTGCGGTGAGATCAGCGATCCCTTCGGACAGGGCGGCGTCGAAAAATTTGCGACCGCGCTCGAAATCCCGTTTCTGGGCCGCGTCCCGCTGACGTTGGAGACACGCATTTCCGGTGACGCTGGCAAGCCGCCGGCAATTGGGGATGATGATATCGCCGCGCCGTTTCATGCCATCGCGGCAAAGCTTGGCCGCTGGCTCGATACAGGAGCGGTTTGAGCGATGCAGATCACTCGGCGCGGGCTTGTCGCAGGGGCTGCGGCTGGTGGGGGAATGCTGGTCGCGTGGTGGTGGCTGCCGCGCAGCTTTCCCAACCCGCTGAACGCGGCGGCGGGCGAACATGTCTTCGATGCCTGGCTGAAAATCGGCGAGGACGGCATCGTCACTGTCGCGGTGCCGCAACTGGAAATGGGACAGGGCATATCGAGCGTGCTGCCACAGATCGTCGCGCAGGAACTGGGCGCGGACTGGCGGCAAATCGCGATTGAACCTGCGCCGATCTCGGGCGCCTATGCCAACGTTCCGCTGGCCCGGCGCTGGTCGCAATTGTGGGAACCGTTCGCCCCCGGTCTTTCGGACGATCTCGATGAAATGATGGCAGAACGGTTTGCGCAAGGCGAACGCTTTACCGCGACCGCCGATGGCACGTCGCTCGCCGCCTATGAGGAACCGTGCCGCATTGCCGCCGCCGCTGCGCGCGCGATGCTGGCGATGGAGGCTGCGGATCGCTGGGGCGCGACGTGGGAGCAATGCGAGGTCGCCGCCGGATTTGTGTCGCTGGACGATAAACGCGCCAGCTTTGGCGAGCTTGCCGCTGGTGCAGCGGCGCAAACGCCGCCCGATCCCGCGCCCTTGCGCTCGGAACCGCCGGCAACGGATTTGCTGGCGGGATTCGAGACCGGGCCGCAGCCTGATCGGCAGGCGCCTGCGTTCCCGCGCATCGATCTGCCCTCCAAGGTCGACGGCAGCCACCAGTTTGCCAGCGACATTCGGTTGCCCGGCATGGTCTATGCAGCAATCTGGCACGGTCCCAACGACGGTGCTGAGCTGACCGATTTCAAACTCGAAGCTCTATCCGGCATCTCCGGGATAAAAGGCATCGTCAAATCAAGGCGCTGGCTGTGCGTCGCCGCGACGACATGGTGGACTGCGCAGCAGGCGCTCGAAGCAATGCAGCCGCAATTCAAGGTCAGCTATCCGGTTGAAAGCGATGACATTGCCGCGCGGCTCGACACGATGCTGGAAGGTGGAGCCTCTTTCCGTATCGCTGAAACGGGTTTCGGCGCAGAGGCGATGCAGCGCGTCGATTTTGCACGGCGGTACGAAGTTGAGCCTGCCCCTGCTGCCCCGCTCGAAACCGCCAGCGCAGCGGCCCGGTATACAGATGGCAGGCTGGAGTTGTGGATCGCGGCGCAGGCGCCCGAACAGGCCCGCAGCGCAGCGGCGCGCGCGCTCGGTATCGCGGCCGATGATGTAGTGCTGTATCCGATGGCGGCGGGCGGCAGTTTCGATGCCCGGCTGGAGCACGATCACGCCATCGAAATCGCGCAGATCGCGCGTGAACTTGGCGTGCCGGTGCAGCTTTCATGGTCGCGCCGGGACGAAATGACCCGCGCTCGCCCGCGCCCGCCTGCCTACATGCTGCTCGGAGCGCAACTGGCGCAGCCCGACCGCGGCGGAATAGCGGGCAGCATAGATGCAATGCGGGTGCGCATAGCCTGCCCGTCGACAGCGCTTGAGTTTGGCGAGCGTCTCTTTCGTGATCGCACCAGCTGGGCAGCAATCCGCGAAAGCGCGGGGCGCAAGGATGCGCTGGCTTGCGAAGGCGCGGTGCCACCATACACGATCCCGAGTGTGGTGGTCGAACACGTGCCGGTGGAAATCAGCCTGCCGACCGGACGCGTGCGTGGCAACGCCCACAGCTACACCGCCTTTGCCATCGAGAGCTTTCTCGATGAAATTGCGGCGGCGAACGACCGTGAGCCGCTGTCCTACCGCATCGCCATGCTGGGCGACGATATCCGTCTGGCCGCCTGCCTTCAGCGTGCCGCGCAACTGGCGCAGTGGAACGGAGGCGTCGATCAGAGCGGACAAGGGCTGGCCTGCCACCGTATGGGCGATGCGCAGACCGGCGGACGGATTGCCTGCGTCGCCACCGCCCGCGCAGGGGAAGGCGGGGTGCGGGTAACGCGCCTGTCGGTCGCGGTCGATATCGGGCGTATCGTCAATCTCGACATCGCGCGGCAACAGATCGAGGGCGGCCTGATCTTCGGGATCGGTATCGCGCTGGGCAATGCGCCGCGCTGGCGGGCCGGTCTTCCGATCAGTTTTGACTACGAAACACTGGGCCTGCCCACGTTGAACGATTGCCCCGAGATCGACATTGATTTTATTCCCAGCACGGAACCTCCGGTCGACCCGGGTGAGCTGGGCACGGTTATCGCACCACCTGCGATTGCCAACGCCCTGTTTTCGGCTACGGGGTTGCGGCTGCGCCGTCTGCCGCTGCTGTCAGACGGATTGTAAACCCCCGCATCCTTGCCCATATGGCGCACGGGATCAAAGCAAATGCTCCGTCGCATCGCGGGCGGAAACACAGCCTAGCCTATGCGTTGGAGCCTTGATGACCTGGCAAACTCAGCACCTGCCCAACGATCACCCGCCCGTAAAGAGCGGGACGGTTGGCGTTATTCTGATCAATCTTGGCACCCCCGACGGACCTGATCCGGGCTCGGTCAAGCGATATCTCAAGCAATTCCTGTCAGACCGGCGCGTGATCGAGATCCCGCCCATTGCCTGGCAACCGATCCTGCGCGGCATTATCCTCAACACCCGCCCGCAAAAAAGCTCGAAGGCGTATACCAAGATCTGGACCAAGCGCGGCTCTCCGCTGGCGGATATCACCGCCAGCCAGGCGGAAGCGATTGCAGCTGAACTGGGCGAGGAAATCGTGGTCGATTACGCCATGCGGTATGGTTCGCCCTCGATCGAACAGCGCCTTGTCGAACTGACCGCAAAGGGCTGCGACCGCATCCTGATCGCACCGCTCTATCCGCAATATTGCGCGGCAACGACCGCAACCGTGTTTGACGAGGTTGCGCGCGTGTTGGGCGAAATGCGCTGGCAGCCGGCGCTGCGGTTCCTGCCGCCCTATCACGACGATGCGCTGTATCTCGATGCCTTGGCCGATGATCTGGCGCGGCAGGTCGGTGCGCTCGATTTCCGGCCCGAGGTGATGCTGCACTCGTTTCACGGAATGCCGCAACGCACCTTGGAAAAGGGCGACCCGTATCATTGCCACTGTCACAAGACTGCCCGCCTGCTGCGCGAGAGGCTGATCCTGCGACCGGAATTTGAAGGCGTGCGGTTCGAGATGTCTTTTCAGTCGCGGTTTGGTCAAGCCAAATGGCTTGAACCGGCGACCGACGATACGCTGATCGCGGAGGGGCAGAAGGGCACCAAACGCCTTGTCGTGGCCGCGCCCGGTTTTTCCGCTGATTGTGTCGAGACGCTGGAGGAACTCGCTCTGGAAGGGCGTGACGAATTCATCGAGGCAGGGGGGGAGCAATACGCGGTGCTCGATTGTCTGAATGTCAGTAAAAGCGGCGTCACCATGCTTGAAGCGATGATCAGGCGCGAACTTTCAGGATGGATTTGACCCGCAGGTCTATCTACATCACTGTAAGTTGCATACGCGAACCCAGATAAGGGCGCGAACCCAGATAAGGAAGCGCACCGATCATGGCCACTCTTGCCCAATCCAACGCACAGGATGATCCCAAGAGCGACGGCGTGTCGGTCGAACGCGCCTTTTCCCATTGGAGCCAAGGGGTTCCAGGCGAGGATGCGATAGCGCATATTCCGGGAGAAAAGGGCCTGCCGATCGTCGGCAACACGTTCAGGATGCTGGCCGATCCGCATGGTTTTGCCGCGCGCATGATTGAAAAATATGGCCGGGTTTACAAAAATCTTGCCTTTGGCGGGTGGAACATTGCGCTCATCGGAGCCGACGCGAACGAACTCCTGCTGTTCAACAAGGATAAGATTTTCTCAAGCGAGCAGGGCTGGGGGCCGGTGCTCGATCAACTGTTCCCGCGCGGGTTGATGCTGCTGGATTTCGATCATCACAGGATTGACCGGCGCGCGCTCTCCATCGCATTCAAGCCGGGGCCGATGCGCCATTATTCGGGTGCGCTCAATTCGGGCATCGCGCGTGAGGTGGCAAAGTGGGAAGGCCCGCTGGAATTTTATCCCGCGATCAAGAAACTCACGCTGGACTTGGCGGCGGACAGCTTCATTGGCATCCCGTGGGGGCCGGAGGCGGACCGGATCAACACGGCCTTTGTCGACATGGTGCAGGCTTCCGTCGCGCCGGTGCGCAAGCCACTGCCGTTCACCAGAATGAAAAAAGGGGTCGATGGCCGGGCCTATCTCGTCGACTACTTCACTGCCGAAACCCAGCGTCGCCGCGCTGAAGGGGGCGGGCAGGACATGTTCAGCCAGTTCGCCACGGCCACCCGCGAGGATGGATCGCTGCTACCGGTTGATCAGGTGGCCGATCACATGAATTTCCTGATGATGGCCGCGCACGATACGATCACGTCCTCTGCCACCGCACTGATCTATTACCTTGCGACCAATCCCGTTTGGCAGGAAAAGCTGCGCGAGGAAATCGTCGCGGTCACTGGCGGCACCGATGGTTCAGGCCAGCCGCGCCTGCTGGATTACGACGATCTGGGCAAGCTGGTATTGACCGAGATGGCGTTCAAGGAAGCGCTGCGGCTGATGCCTCCCGTCCCTTCGATGCCGCGTCGCGCGCTCAAGGCTTTCGACTATGGCGGCTATCGTATCCCGGCGGGTCAATTTGTCGGCATCAATATCCACTGGACCCACCATTCGACCGATTACTGGGAAAACCCTGCTGCATTCGATCCGATGCGCTTCACACCAGAGCAGGTGAAGGCGCGGCACAAATATGCATGGGTGCCGTTTGGCGGCGGCGCGCATATGTGCCTTGGCCTGCACTTTGCCTACATGCAGGTGAAGGTGTTGCTGGCGCAGTTGTTGCAGCAGTACCGGATCGAAGCTACGCCGGGCTATGCGCCCGATTGGCAGGCATGGCCGATCCCACAGCCCAAGGATGGGCTTAAGGTGGAATTCAAACGGTTGTAGGCCGCGAGTGCGAAAGGGCGCACGCGCTTAAAAATCCCACGCGATCCCGTCGCGTTCCCAATCGCCATAGCGCGTGGGGGAAAGCTCGCGCGGTTCATCCTTCAGCGGATCGACCGCCTTGGGCTGTGGCGGGGGATCGTTGGTCCAGTGCGCTGGCTTCTTGAAGTTTTTGGCGGCTTCGGATTTCTGTTTCGTCATGATGGGTCAACGCACCCGCTGGCGCTTGGTTTCCCGGCACGCTAAGGGCACACGCTTATGGCTCAAACCCCCCAGAATTCGACCACCGGCACAACCGCGCGCCGCGCCGCGCTCAAACTGCTCGATGCCGTGCTGCGCCGGGGGGAGACGCTGGAACAGGCGGCGGTCGGCGCACTCAAAGGCGCAGGCGGTCCTGCCGATCAGGCGCTGGCCCGCGCGATTGCAGGCGAGACGCTGCGCTGGCTGACCGATCTGGATGCGCTGATCGACAGCGCGATGAAAAAACCCGTGGCCGACGATGCCAAACCGCGCGCGGTGCTGCGCATGATGCTGGCACAGGCGCTGCGGCTGGGCACGCCGCCGCACGCGGTGATCGCCACATGTCTGCCGCTGCTAACGGGGGGGCCACGCAGGTTGGCGCACGGGGTATTCTCGACCTTGATGAAGCGCGAGGCGGCACTGCCAGATGCGCCCACATTGCCCGCCGAAGTGGCGGAGCGATGGGGCGATTTGGCCGAGGAAATCGCCCGCGGCTTGATAGACCCGCCCGAGGTTGATCTGGCGCTGAAGGATATGTCGCAAACGCAGGCGCGCACCGCAGCGATGGGCGGTGTCAGCCTCGCGCCCGGCCATATTCGCCTGCCGCGCGGTACGCCGATTGACCAGATGCCCAGCTTTGCCGAGGGCGCATGGTGGGTGCAGGATCTTGCCGCGCAAATCCCCGCGCACCTGCTTGGCGCCGGAGCGGATGCGGGCGAGGGCCGCCGCGCGCTCGATCTGTGCGCTGCGCCCGGTGGCAAGACGCTGGCGCTGGCCGCGCGCGGTTGGCAGGTGACCGCGCTCGACATCAGCGAAAAGCGGCTGGAGCGGCTGCGCGAAAACCTCGCGCGCACCGGGCTGGAGGCCGAGATCGTCCAGGCAAACGCGCTCACCTACACGCCCGCCAAGCGTTTTGATGCGATCCTGCTTGATGCACCCTGCACAGCGACGGGCACCTGTCGCCGCCACCCCGATGTGCTGCACCGCATCGGCCCGCGCCAGATCGGAGAGATGATCGAGGTGCAGCAATCGCTGATCCACAGGGCAGTGGAATGGATGCAGGCGGGCACCGTGCTGGTTTACGCTGTCTGTTCGCTGGAGCGCGAAGAGGGCGAAGATCAGGCCGCTTGGATCGAGGATACCTTCGATCTGGAGCGTATGCCGATTACGGCGGACGAACTGCCAGCGGGCCTGACCCCTACACCCGAAGGCTGGCTGCGCACCCACCCCGGCCAGCTTGCCGAAGCCGGCGGGCTGGACGGGTTTTTCGTGGCGCGCTGGGTGAAGCGTTAGACTTGGAGCCTGACGTTATGCCTTCACATATTTCTGAAAACTCTTGCGCAGCTTCATGATTTTCGGCGGGATCACCGCGAGGCAATACGGGTTTCTCTGGCCTTCGCCGTCCCAGTATTCCTGATGGTAATCCTCTGCCGGGAACCAGGGCATCACCTGTTCGCCACCATCAAGACCTTCGATCGTGGTTACAGCCGTTGCGCCGTTTTCCGCGTTCCAGCGCCCGATCGCGGCCTGTGCTTCCTCGCCCTGTTCAGCGGAAAGCGGGAAGATGGCAGAACGGTATTGCGTGCCGACATCATTGCCCTGCCGGTTCAGCTCGGTCGGATTGTGCGTGCCGAGGAACACGTCATAGATCTCTGGCAGCGTGATCGTGTCGGGATCGAAAGTGACGCGGATGCCCTCTGCATGCCCAGTATTTCCTGAACACACTTCCTTGTAGGTAGGGTCCGCCTTTTCGCCGCCGATGTAACCACTTTCAACCTCGGTCACGCCCACGACATCGCGAAATACCGCTTCGGTGCACCAGAAGCACCCGCCTGCAATAATGGCCTGTTCCATATCCTTGTTCTCCTTTGGGTATGGAAATAGGTATTCGGGACGCGAAGGCTAGGGGCGGTAACGCACACGCTTGTCATTACCACGTCACTGCGTCAGGACACACGAGAACTATTCGCCTGATCTGCCCATGAGAGAGGACCTCGATGAAAAAATCGCTTTTGTTTGCTCCGCTTGCTGCGCTTGTCGCCAGCGCCGCGTTTGTTTCCCCGGCGATTGCCGATCACCACACAGAGACAGCGGCCCCCACCCTGACCGAGGTGCTGGCGCATGAACGTCGCGCCGATGACCGTGCGCGCGACCAGTATCGCCACCCGGCTGAAACGCTGGCCTTCTTCAAGGTCGAACCGACGATGACCGTGGCTGAATTCAGCCCCGGTGGCGGTTGGTACACCCGCGTTCTGGCGCCGTGGATGATGGGACAGGGCAAATACATCGCCTTCAACAATGACAGCAGCGGGCGCACCTATCGCGACCGCGCGCAGGAAGTGCGAGCCAAAGGCTGGACCGAAGCGATCAAGGCCGAACTCGCCACCGACATGGGTGTGAAGCCGGCGGATGTCGTCGCCTTCGAAGTCGATGAAATGCCCGAAGGCATGGCTGGCACGGTCGATCGCGTCCTGATCTTCCGTTCGATGCACGGGCTCAACATCGGCAACAATGCAGATGAAGTGCTCAAGGCGGCGCGCATGATGTTGAGGGATGATGGCATGGTCGGCGTGGTCCAGCACCGCGCGCCCAAGGGCGCAAGCTACGACGATTATGGCGCACGCCAGCGCGGTTACATGCGCACACAGGACGTGGTTGCGATTTTCGAGGCGAACGGATTTGAACTTGCAGCGCAAAGCGAGATCAACGCCAACCCGAAAGACCCGGCAAACTGGGAAAACGGCGTGTGGACACTGCCGCCCACGCTTGCCACCGGAGAGGCCGATGCCAAGCGCGCTGAATACCTTGCCGTGGGTGAAAGCGACCGCATGACATTGCTGTTCAAGAAGGCCGACTGATAGGGCGAGTGATACAAAGTAACATTCACACCGCGTTCACTTTGTGGCGGAAATAAGGCGATCTTATCCGGGACCAGTACGGACCGGATAGGAGAGCCTATATGCCACGAATTTTCGCCATTCTGTTGACTGCATCCGCACCGCTCGCCCTTGCCGCGTGCGGTGGCGGCGCAACGGATCCGCGCGGTGTCGACCGGGCCGAAACCCTGCTTTCGGTGAGTGCTACCGGAGAGGCCGATATGCGCCCCGACGAAGCGCGCTTTCAGGCAGGCGTGCAAAACTGGGGCCGCAGCGCCGAGGTAGCCTCGAAGGAAACGCAGGACGAGATCGACCAGATCGTGGCCGCGTTGCTCAAACTGGGAATCGCCGAGAAGGATATCCAGACCAGCGCGGTGAACGTCCAGCGGATCGACTACGGCGACCGGCGCGGGCAATTTCAAGCTTACAACACGCTCACGGTGCGGGTGCGCGATATCGAGTTGGCGGGTAAGGCCGTGACTGCCGTTACCGGGGTCGGTGCGAACATCGTTTCCGGCCCCGAACTGCGCATCTCGGACCCGGAAGCTGCGGCCAACACCGCCTACGCCAACGCTTACGCCAATGCGAAGAAGCGCGCTGACGCCTATGCCGAAGCCGCAGGAATGGAAGTGAGCAGGGTGCTGTATATCCGCGATGCCGGGGGATCGCAGGGCAATCGCTATTTCGTCGGCGCGCAGGCGACTGCCATAGACGCCGCCGAATTCCGCGCGCCTCCGCCACCGCCCGTATCACCTCCCCCGCCACAAGCCGTGATCCGCACCGAATCCGGCAGCACCATAATGCCCGGCCAAACGACCAGTAGCGTAAGCGTGCAAGTGGACTTCGCGCTGCGGGAGAAGTAATCGCAATCGCATGACGAAACTCACTGTAGCCGCCCTCCAGCTCGCGCTTGCCTGCGATGATGAGGCCGAAAATATCGCTGCCGTGTCGGCTCTGGTGGAGGAGGCCGCGTCAAAGGGCGCACGCCTGATCCTGCCGCCAGAACTGTTTTCCGGACCGTATTTTTGCCGCGAAGAGGATGAGGCGCTGTTCGCGCTTGCCCGGCCAACCGCGCAGCACCCCAGCGTCATCGCGATGCAGGCCCTCGCCGCGCGACTGAACGTGGCCATCCCGACCAGTTTCTTTGAGCGCGACGGGCACCACTATTACAACACGCTTGCCATGATCGGCCCTGATGGCAGGATCATGGGCACTTATCGCAAAAGCCACATCCCCGATGGGCCGGGCTATCAGGAAAAATATTATTTCCGCCCCGGCAATGACGGGTTCAAGGTGTGGGACGTGGCATCGGATTCCTTTGGCGACGACGGCTCCACCGTGCGTATCGGCGTCGGCATTTGCTGGGACCAATGGTATCCCGAATGCGCGCGGGTGATGGCACTGATGGGGGCAGAGGTGCTGCTGTATCCAACGGCAATCGGATCGGAGCCCTACGACGCCGATCTCGATACGAGCCGGATGTGGCGGCGCGCCATGATCGGGCACGCGGTTTCCAATTGTATGCCCGTGGTTGCCAGCAACCGCATTGGCGCTGAAGGACCGCCGGATCGCGCGCAGAAATTCTACGGCCATTCCTTTATCGCAGACGACTGGGGTGATCTGATCGGTGATTTCGGCGGTGACGATGAAGGCGTTCTGGTCGCAACTCTGGATCTAGCGCGCGCGGCCACGCATCGCGCAGGCATGGGCTTTTTCCGGGATCGCCGCCCGCAGCTTTATGGCCGGATCGCTCAGGACATTTGAGCGGGCATTACCTCATCGCGCTCGGCTCCAACATGCGGGTGCCGGGGATTGGCTCCCCTCGCGAGGTATTGGCAGCGGCTGTTACGGCGATGGAAGAGCGAGGGTTACGCGTGCACGCCATCGCTCCGGTGATCGACAGCGCGCCTGTCGGACCATCCATGCGGCGTTATGCGAATGGCGCAGTGGTGGTGGAAGCCACGCTTTCCCCGCCCGCGATGCTCGCTCTGCTCCAGTCGATTGAGCGGAGTTTCGGGCGCACCCGCGCACAGCGGCGCGGCCAACGTTGGCGTGCGCGGGCGCTTGATCTGGATATCGTTCTGTGGAGCGGCGGGGTCTGGCACAACTCTGCGCTTGCCATCCCGCATCGCGAAATGCGCAGACGCGATTTCGTGCTTGACCCGGCGAGCGTGATTGCCGGGCGCTGGCGCGATCCGATCAGCGGGCTGACGATCAGGCAGTTGAACGCACGCCTGAAACGTGCCCGGAACACGCTTCAGAAAAGGAAAAGGGCGCTCAACCGGACCAGAGGTTGAACGCCCTTTTCTGCGTGACGAAGTGTTGGCCGATCAGGCAGTGGCAAGTTTGCTGCGGCGGCGACGGCCAAAGCCGAGCGCGACCAGAGCGAGACCGAACAGACCCAGCGCGCCCGGAGCGGGCACGTCAACCGGCGGTACGACCTTGAACGACTTGATCATCTGAACATAGTCGCCCGAGACCACTGGGTTGCCCCACCAGGCCCACAGGTTGAACTTGTTGGTTTCCTTGGTCTTCAGCATGAAGGGATGGGTGCTGTTGCCGTTCTGGGTGGTCGGGGTGAAGGTTTTGCCGTCGATCACACGGGTGCCGGTCAGCGTTGCCAGATTACCCATAAAGCTGGGGGTCGAGCCACCTTGAAAGGTGCTGAAATCGCCGGTGAAGCTGGTGTCGATCCTCGATCCCTTCCAAGTGCCCGCACCGTTGGCGGTATTGATGGTCAGGACGTCGCCATTGGTCATCGTGTATTCGAAGATGGTAGCAGAAGCCGGAGCTGCCGCGATCATGCTCGACGCGGCCAGTGCGATCGCCGCCTGTTTCGTCCAGTTAGCCATATTCATTCCCCTGATGTCGTCAAAAATTGCGTGCCGTCAGAATGTCCATCGACGGTGGTAAACAAAGAGAAGCAAATTGCGTGCCAGACACTCGCAAAGACCCCGTTTGTGGGGGATTCTAAGGTTAATGGCACTCGGCCTCAAAAGCAGGTTGTAAAGCAGATCGACACGGCTGCGGGTATCTCGCAGCAAGAACCGGTTGTTAAGTATCTTGGGTTAATCCCACTTGCCCATGACGCGTAATCAGCCTCTTTCACGAATCGCAAAGCGACCGTTCATGGCCGCTGCGCTAGTGCTTGCTCCGCTTCTTGCAGGGTGCGATACCGGGCCGTCCGATCCGTTCCTGGCGGCGCAGGAGGCTTTGGCGCAAGGTGCTCCGCGCACTGCGATGGAGCACATCTCCGATGCGCTGTCCGACCGGCCCGATGATCCCGAGGTGCAGATGCTGGCCGGGGACATCGCGATGGCGCTGGGCAATGCCGACCGCGCGGTGACTGAATACAAACGGATTGTCGAAGGGCCCGGGTCGTCCAGCCTCGCGAAGGCGAAGCTGGCCGAGGCCAATGTGATGGCCAATTACATGAGTGCCGCCGAAGAATCGGTTGCCGACCTCACCTTTGACATTCCGCTCGCCTACACTGCCGCGATCGCTCTCGCGCTGGCCAAGGGGGATTACGACACTGCCTCGACGCAGCTCGGGGCAGGGCTTGCCAAATTCCCGAACGACCCGCGCCTCGTGACCATTGATGCTGAACGGCTGTTACAGAATGCACAGCCCGATCAGGCCGCGCAGCGCCTCGCTCCGGTCCTCAAGGTGACGCCCGCAATCGCACAGGCGCATATGGTGGCAGGGCAACTGGCCCTCGCGCGCAGGGATATAGAGGGGGCAAAGGAAAGTTTTGGCACCGTGCTGAAAGCGCGGCCCAACGATCAGACCGCAATGCTCGCCATGGCGGCGATTTCGCGTGATGGCGGCGATGAGGCCGAGGCTGCCAACTGGATCAACAAGGCCAATCAGGCCGGGCCGCCCCATCCCATCGGGTTGCTGTTTGCAGCCCAGATGGCATACGACGCGGGCGAGATCGACCGCGCCTTCGCGCTGATCGAAGGGGTGCCTCCCGGCCTTGCCGGCGATCCCAGTTTTGCCCGCTTGCGCGGTTTTATTGATGCTGCGCGCGGGCAATATGGCGCAGCGATCCTGCCGCTCAAATCCTATGTTGCGCAGTCGGGAGAGGATTACCTTGCCCGCCGAGTGCTTGCAGAAAGCTACGCCGAGACAGGCGAGTTTGCCAATGCGTGGACGACGATCGAGCCGGTCCTTCGCGATCCGCAGGTCGATGGCGGCGCGCTGCTGCTCGCGCTGCAGCTTTCGGAAAAGACGGGGCGCGGCAGTCCGGCGGCGATCCGGCAGATGATCGAACAGCGCAAGCAGGCGCCCGATATCAGCGAACAGATGCGTGCTGCCGGGGTCGCTATTCGCGCAGGCGATTGGGCCAAAGCGGATGCAATCTACACCCCGCTTGCCCAAGGCGCTGGCAAGACCGACGCGCGCCTGCTGAACAACGCTGCAGCCGTCAAAACCCGGTTGGGCAAGCATTCCGCCGCCGTCGCGCTGGCCCGGCGCGCTTATGCACAGGCACCGCAAAGCGCTCAGGTTCTCGATACGCTGGGCTGGGCGTTGTGGAAAGAAGGCAAGAGCGTTCCCGAAGCCCGCACCTTGCTGACAAAAGCGCGCGGTGAGGCCCCCGGTAACGCCGAAATAGCCGAGCATTGGGCGATCGCGCACGCCGGCAAGTAAGCGCTGCCCCGTTTGCTGACGCAGCCATATATCCGGCTGCACAACGACGCAGAATCTGCCGCGAGAGGCAACACAGCCTTGACCCGGGCCAGCACCCTTTCTATCGGAGCGCTCCGGCTTGCGTCAGCAGCGCAGCCCGCCGCGCCCATGGGGGTCCTTAGCTCAGTCGGTAGAGCAACTGACTTTTAATCAGTAGGTCGCTGGTTCGAACCCAGCAGGACTCACCACCTTTTTGGCTGTCGGGCATGCGCTGAGGTGCTTGTTGGACGGGCATTTCGCGGTCCGGGGCCTCACCCAAACGCATCTGGTGGCTTGCTTTGTCAACTCTGGCAGGCTGCGCCCTGGTCAATGTCGTCCAGAGTGGTGCTGGCCATCAGCCAGGTTTCTTCGGCTGACGCAAGGGAATCTCCGGCCTCGGCCCGCGCTCTTAGCAGGTCTTGCATTTTCGTGCCGGGCAGCCCGCCATTTGTGCCGCTGCCTTCAAGGATCAATCGGTCGAGCTTTTCGACCTCGGCACTGAGGCGCCCCATCACCTTTTCCGCTTTTGTCAGCTCCGATTTTGCAAAGCGCACCTTCGCGGCAGAGGCTGTCGTGCGTGAGCCATTCGATTTTGCAGACCTGCTGTCCCGATTGCTGTCCCGATCGCCCTTGGGCTGTTTGCGATTGAGGACAAAATCGATGTAGTCCTCCATGCTACCGTCATATTCGCGCGCCGTTCCATCATCCACCAGCACCAGCCGGTCCGCCGTCAGTTCGACCATGTGCCGATCGTGGCTGATGAGGATGACCGCTCCGGAATAATCGTTCAGCGCCTGAATCAATGCCTCGCGTGCATCGACGTCGAGATGGTTTGTGGGCTCATCCAGGATCAGCAAATGCGGCGCATCGCGCGTAATCAGCGCCAGCGCAAGTCGCGCTCGCTCGCCTCCTGACAATGTGGCCACCCGCGTCTGCGCGCGCGCTCCCGAAAACCCGAACCGCCCCAGTTGTGCCCGCACGGCACCTTGGGCCGCACCGTCCATTGCCCGGTTCATCAGGTCGAGCGGGGTGTCCTCGCCCGCCAGTTCCTCTACCTGATATTGCGTGAAATAGCCGACCTTCAGCTTGCCGGGCGCGTTCATTTCGCCCTCGGCTGGACTCAATTGCGAGGCCAGCAGGCGTGCCAGCGTGGTCTTGCCATTGCCGTTGCGGCCCAGCAGCGCGATGCGATCATCGGCATCGATCCGGAAATTCAGCCGCCGCAGGATCGGGGCGGCATCGCCATATCCCACGGCCGCGTGATCGAGCGTGATCATCGGGGAACGCAGCTCTGCCGGATCGGGAAAATCGAAACTGAGCGTCGGGTCTTCGATCATCGCCGCGATCGGCTGCATCCGCGCCAGCATCTTGGCGCGCGATTGTGCCTGTTTGGCCGTAGAGGCGCGCGCACTGTTACGAGCGACATAATCCTGCAACCGCGCGCGCTGTGCATCCTGCGAAGCCTTGGCCGCGGCCAGTTGCGATGCGCGTTCGGCCCGCTGTTTCTCGAACGCATCGTAGCCGCCCGGATACAGCGTCAGCTGGCCGCCCTGCAGGTGCAGGATATGATCGACCACCTTGTTGAGCAGATCGCGCTCGTGGCTGATCACTACCAGCGTGGCGGGATAGGATTTGAGGAAATTCTCAAGCCACAGCGTCGCTTCGAGGTCGAGGTGATTGGAAGGTTCGTCCAGCAACAGGATATCCGGCTCGGAAAACAGCAGCGCGCCCAGGGCGATGCGCATTTTCCACCCGCCTGAGAAGCTCTCCACTGGTCGCTGCTGCATTTCCTCGTCGAAGCCTAGGCCGCTCAGAATCTTGGCCGCGCGCGCCGGTGCGCTGTAGGCATCGATTGCCAGCAGCCGATCATGGACATCGCCCATCCGCTCCATATCGATGCAGGTCTCCAGTTCCGCCAGCAATTGCGCGCGTTCAGTGGCGGAGGCCAGCACCACCTCTTCGGGCGTCATTGTGCCGCTGGGCGCTTCCTGCGCTATATAGCCGATCCGTGCACGGGACGGTTTGGTGATTTCGCCATCATCGGGCTCGATCTCACCGATCAGGGCCTTCATCAGGGTGGACTTGCCTGCGCCGTTGCGGCCGATCAGCCCGACGCGCGCGCCCACGGGCACAGTCGCACTGGCGCCTTCAAGAATGGCCCGGCCGCCAAGCCGCACTGTAACTCCGTCGATGGTAAGCATCCGCGGCCCCTAACAGCCTATTGCCGAGCACCCAAAGGAAATTCCGGCCCTCAGCTCTGGCCCCAAGTTACACAGCGTGGCTTGCGCGATGCACGTGGTGCGCTAACGCAGGGGTATGGATATGGAAGACCTGTTGCAGCGCTATTTCGGGACACCCGATCTGGCTGACGTGGATCCGGCCTCGCTGCCCGCCGGAATTGATCGCATGCGCGTGGATTTTGGACTGGAGCGCGACCGCGGCCGACGCTTTGCGCTGTGGACGCTGCTGTATATGCTGGACGCTGCCCCGGATCTGGATGTCGCGTTCGAGGACCCGGCTGACCGAGAGGCGGCGCGCAACATGATGGATATGCTTGCCGCCGCTGAGCCGGACTGACACACGGCGAGAGGGCAGTAACCGGCGGCGATTCGCTGCTTGAGCGCGCTTCTTTCTGCGCTATCACTTCGTTGCTTGAGCGCGGATTATCCGCGCCGCGCGTCCAGCCATTTCGCGGCGCGCACTCCGAAGGTGATCAGAAACGGCACCAGCACAATGCTCAGCGTCACCTTGGCAATGATCTGGCCGATCATCAGGTTGGTGATCGGGAACAGGCCGTAGAACGCCAGCGTGATGAAGATCACCGAATCGAGCGCCTGACTGAGCGCCGAGGCTATCGCGCCCCGGACCATGAGGCTGAACGTGGAGCTTTCTTCGCCAGCGCCCTTGAGTCGGTCGAAAATCCACACGTTCAGCAGCAGCGAGACGATATAGGCCGCCGGACCCGCCGCCCAGACGCGCCAGACTGTTCCGTGAACTCTCCCGAACGCTGCAAGATCGTCCGCGCGCCCCGCCAGCATCTCGGTCGAGGCGGGCAGGCTCAGCACCAGTTGCATCAGCAGTGATGCCATCAGCAGCGGCAAAAACCCCCACCACACGATCCGGGTTGCCAGTTTGCGCCCGTAAAGCTGCGAAATCGTGCTGGAGATCACCACCAGCAGCAGAAACGCGAATATGCCCGATTCGACCGCCAGATCGGTCGGCCACAATTGCACCTGCTTATACGCCAGCACGCCCGCCAGCACAGTCATCCCGCCATACAGCAGGGTGGAGACAAACAGACCAAGCGGCATGTTGATCGCAGCGGAGGAAGGTGGGCTTGCAGCGGTCGCCGCCGGGAACAGTTCGGGTTCGGTCATACGGGCGAGGGTTAATGCGCGGCCAACTAAAAGGGAAGCGGCCCGGCATGCGCTATCCCTAGTGCTGGCCCCAGTGCTGGCCCCAGTGCTGGCCCCAGTGCTGGCCCCAGTGTTGACCCCAGTGATGGCCCTGATGCAATTTCTCATGCTGGCACTGACGCTGTGGAGCCCGCCAAGTGCTTGCCAGTTGCGCCGCCGCTCGTGTCCTGCCAACACGCATGCAGCGGCACGGTAAAGACCGGGTCGATCGGGGTATCAATCGGGATCTATCTGCTGTTGTGAATGAAAGTTTCGCGTCTGTAGCATCCAGCCTGCTGGGCATTTGCGCTATCCTTGGGGCTGCCTACGCGCTGTCTTCGGGCAAGCGGCTTATCAATTTGCGCGTCGTGGGGGCTGCCTTTGCCCTCCAGGCGTTCATGGCACTGCTGGTCCTGCGCACCGATTTCGGGGTAGGCCTGATCGGGTTCCTGTCCGCTGGCGTGATCGCGATGCTCGATTATTCTACCGCCGGGATCGAAACGCTGTTCGGGCCGATGGCCAGCAACCCGTTTGCCAACACCTTCGTGATCGCCGCATTGCCGGTGATCGTGTTCTTCGCCGCGATCGTTTCGATCCTGTACCACCTTGGCATCATGCAGCGGCTGGTGCGCTGGGTCGGCGGGGCGATCGGCTGGATCACCGGCATAAGCAAGGTCGAGGCGCTGGGCGCTGCGGCCAATATCTTTGTCGGCCAGTCCGAAAGCCCGCTGGTGGTGCGCCCCTATCTTGCCGCGCTCACGCCGTCGCGCCTGTTCACGCTGATGGTGGTCGGCATGGCCGGGGTCGCGGGCACGATCCTGGCTGCGTATGCCAGCTTTATCGGCAAGGATACGGTGCCCTATCTGCTGGCAGCAGCGTTCATGTCCGCGCCCGGTGGCATTCTGATGGCGAAGATCATCATGCCCGATGATCCTGCTGCCGATCTGGCGCACAGCGTTATCCCGGTCAGTGTGGCGCAGGCCGTCACGCAAAGAGTGTCGCCAAGCGGCCCGCCCGCGTCCAATGGCACGCGGGTAATGATGATCGACCGCAACGGTGAGGAAGTCGAGCTGCCGCAATCGCGCATCAGCTCCGGCGGGCCAGCGGCGATTGTCGAAGGCGGTAAACCCGCTGAAGTCGAGATGGCTGAAACTTTCGAGGAGGGACAGCGCCCCGCCAACATCATCGAAGCCGCCGCACAGGGCGCGCAAACTGGAGTGAAACTGGCGGTCGCCGTGGGTGCAATGGTGATGGTGTTCGTGGCGCTCGTCGCGCTTGCCAACGGCCTGCTTGGCGGGATTGGCGGCGGTATCGCCAGCGCGGCAGACTGGGCCGGTGTTCCATTCAGCCCGGAAACCGCACAATGGCTTGGTACGCTCAGTTTCCAGCGGTTGCTGGGTTATATCTTTGCCCCGGTGATGTTCCTGATCGGCATCCCGGATTGGCAGCAGGCGCAGACCGCGGGTGGTCTGTTCGGGACCAAGATCGTGCTCAATGAATTTGTCTCCTTCATCGAACTTGGCGCGATGACGGGCGGCGAATTGACCGCCCGCAGCCGGGCAATCGTCACTTTTGCACTCTGCGGTTTTGCGAATTTTTCCTCGATCGCGATCCAGATGGCTGTGACAGGCGGGCTCGCTCCCAATCAACGGCCGGTGATCGCAAGGCTTGGTCTGAAGGCGCTGGCAGCGGGCAGCCTCGCCAATTTGATGAGCGCCGCGCTCGCCAGCCTCTTCCTACCGCTTTAAATCGCCTGTTTTTGCCGCTTTAAGACGTGTAAGGATGCGCGCATGACCGATACGACTGTCGATATTGCTTCCGTCTCGCTGGCCAAGCCGCTGGAGGAAATTGCCGATGAACTGGGCCGCAGCTTCGCCGAGAACGGTTTTGCGGTGGTGCGCGATCACGGCATTCCGCAGGACCTGATTGACCGTGCGGAGGCGGCCTCAAAGGCGTTCTTTGCCCTACCCGAAGAGGTCAAATCCGCGTATCACAAGCACGGGATCGGCGGCGCGCGCGGTTACACCCCATTTGGCACCGAAAAGGCCAAGGACGCAGGTGTCTTCGATCTCAAGGAATTCTGGCACGTTGGCCGGACCTTGCCCGAAGGTCACGACTTGAGCGAATACATGGGGCCCAACATGTGGCCCGAGCAAGTGCCGGATTTCAAAGAGACATTCTTGCAGCTCTACACCGCTTTCGAAGTCGCGGGCGCCCGCGTGCTCGAAGCGATTGCGCTGCATCTGGGGCTGGAGCGCACTTTCTTTGCGCCCACTATCGTCGATGGCAATTCGGTGATGCGCCTGCTGCATTACCCCCCGCTTGGCCCTGACGCACCCGAAGGAGCGATCCGGGCGGCGGCGCATGGCGATATCAACACGATAACACTGCTGCTGGGCGCTGAGGAAGCGGGGCTGGAACTGCTAACCAAAGCGGGCACCTGGCACCCGGTAAAGTCGCAGCAGGGTGCGCTCGTCATCAATGTCGGCGATATGCTGGAACGGTTGACCGCTGGCCAGCTGGTGTCGACCAAGCACCGGGTCGTGAACCCGGCTGGCGAGGCGGCGCAGCGGTCGCGCTATTCAATGCCGTTTTTCCTCCATTTCCGGCCGGATTACCTGATTGAGCCGCTGGATTCGTGCGTTGCCCGAACAGGCGCGGAAAAGGCCGAGCCACCCATCACGGCGCATGATTTTCTGATGCAGCGCCTGCGCGAGATCAATCTGGCCTGAGGCTTGCCGCGCGTTGCGCCTTCGCAGGTGCAAAACTCCTGTCTCGTTGCATTGCAGCAACACCGGCCCGTAAAAGGGCGGGTTTGTGCGGGGTTACGTAGCTGTGACGGCCCCCGATCGTGTCGCACAGGTTTTGACTTCCGATCCAGATTCACAAAACCGTCACAAAACGGTCGCTTTGCGGACGCGCAACGGCCTTAGGGGCCACCTCATTCCAGCTCAGTTTTCTGATTCCAACCAATAATCCACCGTGACCAGGGGCCACAACCATGAAGCTTAAATATCTCCTCGCAGCGAGCGTCGTCAGCCTCTCTGCAGCAGCCACCTTCACCGCGCCGGTGCACGCGCAGCAGATCACCTCGGGCATCGAGGGTGCCGTTACCGATGCCGATGGCAATGTACTGCCCGGTGCGGAAGTTACCATTACCGACACGCGCACCAATTCCGAGCGCACGGTCACCGCAGGCTCCAATGGCAATTTCCGCGTCCAGTCGCTTCCGCCGGGCGGTCCCTACACCGTCACCGTGACCGCGCCGGGTTACGAAGGCCAGACGATTGAAAACGTCTTCACGAACCTTGGCGGCAACACCAGCTTCGACTTTGCCCTGACTTCGACCGCCGCTGGTGGTGCCGATTCTACCATCGTTGTCACCGGATCGCGCGCGCGCGTCAGCCAGGTCGCTGTTGGTCCGGGCACAGCCTTCGGCACCGAAACGCTCGAAGCGTTCCCATCGATCACCCGCGACATTCGCGACATCATCCGCATCGACCCGCGCGTTTCGCTGAACAACGCCAACGATGTTGATCGTATTTCCTGCCTTGGCGGCAACGACCGCTCAAACACGCTCACCATTGACGGTATCGTGCAGGCGGACGTGTTCGGCCTCAACGGCACGCCGTTTGGCGCGCGTAACGCACAGCCGATTCCGTTCGATGTGATTGAGCAGACCTCGATCGAATTTGCGCCTTATGATGTGGAATATTCCGATTTCACCGGCTGTCTCGTCAATGTCGTGACCAAGGCGGGTGCCAACGAATTCCACGGCTCGGCCTTCATCACCTATTTTGATCAGGGACTCCTGGCCAACGAAGTTGCTGGTCTGCCGCTGCAAGCCGGTAGCGAAAAGCGCTGGGGCGCGACGCTTTCCGGCCCGATCATCCCCGATCGTCTGTTCTTCTCGTTCGGTTACGAGGAAACCGATCTGGGCGATGGTAACGACGACGGTCCTTTTGGCGGCGGTTTCGCCAACGAATCGCGCAGCGTGACCCAGGCCCAGTTCAACGAGTTCGAACGCATTGCACGCGATGTTTACGGTCAGGATGTCGGCGGTTTCCCGACCACGCTGGCAGAAAGCTCGGTTCGCTATTTCGGTCGTCTCGACGCAATCATCAATCAGGATCACCGTATCGAGGCCACCTATCAGCGCCTTGAAGAAACGAACATCGAATCCGATTTCAACGGTGCGCTGACGGGCTTCAACAGCTTTGAAGACGAAGGCACGATCTCGGACAACTACTCGGTCCGTCTGTATTCGACCTGGAGCGACACCATCTCTACCGAATTGCGCGTGAGCCGTTCGGAAGTTGGCGACGTTCAGGGTCCGGTAGGCTTTGGCGAAGCGCAGTCGGACAATCCGACTGTGCGTCTTGTGGTCGGTGTTCCCAATGCTACCAGCGGCCTTATTCCCAAAGGCGAAAATGGTGCGTTTAGCACCGGCCCCGGCATATTCCGTTCGGCCAACCAGCTCGATACGAAGATCGATCAGGCACGTTTCCAGATGAACGTGGATGCGGGCAACGGCCACTTCCTCAAGTTTGGTGCTGAAATCAACGATCTGGAAGTGTTCAACCTGTTCGCCGTGAACGCGACCGGCACATTGTATTTCCAGAACCTTGCCGACTTTGAGCAAGGTCTGGTTGCACGAGGCAACTTCTCCAGCGTCTTCGGGGACATTGCTGATCCTCTGGTTGACGGCGTTCTCCAGAATAACGGCACTCGTCAGTTCCTCGGCGGGGGCACCATTCAGGCCACCCCTAGCGGTGACATCAACGAAGCGGCCGCACTGTTCAGCCGCCGCATCTACTCAATCTATGCGCAGGATGAATGGCAGGCGACCGATCGCCTTTCGATCAATGCGGGCGTTCGCGTCCAGCTTTATGATGGCGATGCCCCGACGGCAAACCCGGCCTTCCTCAACCGGACCGGCTTTTCCAACGCAGTGTCATTCGGCGCGCTTGAGCCTGTGGTTCTGCCGCGTGTTTCGGCGACCTATGAATTCGACAACGAAGGGTTCTTCTCCGATAGCCGCTTTACCGCAGGTGTAGGCGTCTTCTCTGGCGGTGACCCGGTGGTATATTTCTCCAACGCATTTTCGAACAACGGCTTCTCGACTGGCGAGGGCAGCACGTTCCAGTGCGCTGCGGCTCAATTGCCAATTGATCAAGTAACAGGCCAGATCGATGTTGTGACCGGTGGCAACTTCACCGGCTTCCCCGCCTGTGCAGTGGCGGCAGCTTCGGCGCAAGCAGCAGCGGGCGGTGCCGATACCCAGTCGACCGATCCCGACTATCAGGTCCCCACAGTGGTCCGCGCAAGCTTGGGTTTCGAGACGACATTTGGGACACAGACCGGCTTTTTCAGCAACTGGAACATGAACCTTGGATACATTTACTCACGTTTCAACGATACGCTGAACTTCGTTGATCTGGTGCAGACGCCGGACATCCGCACCAATGGCGGGTTCACGGTTGACGGTCGCCCGATCTACGCGGCAATCGATACAAACTTCCCGGGCTGCAACGCCACGCTTCAGGGCACGGGCGGCACGCCGCCGGTTTACGATAACGTCACAGCAGCGTGCTTCCGCAACACGTCCAATGGGCGCAATGCTGGCGTGGATGACTTTATCCAGTTGACCAATGGCCCCAGCTACGAAAGCCATGTCGCTTCGATCGGTCTTACAAAGTCGTTCCAGAGCGGCCTGTTCACCGATGGTGGCGGTACGGTTATCTCGCTGGGCTATGCGTTCACGGACTCCAGCAACAACCGCAATAACGGCTCGTCCACCGCAACGTCGTCTTACGACATCACTGCGGCATTCGATCGTCAGAACCCTGCTGTTTCAACGTCCAACTTCGAAACCCGTCACAACATCACGGCAGCGATCAATTTCCGTGAGCAATTCGTCGATGGTTACGACACCAGCTTCGGGTTCTTCTTCCGGGCGAATTCGGGGCTTCCTTACAGCCTGACCTTCGATGGTGGTGCGGTGTTCAACGACAGCGTATCGGGTACCGACAACGCATTGCTGTACATCCCCACCGGGGTGAATGATCCGAACATCTCGCCGGCAGTCTTCAATGCGGCTGGTCTGCGGACGGGAGGTTCCGATCCGGCTGCGGTGGCTGCGCTGATCAGCTACCTCGATACAAGTGACGTTGGCGGTCAGTGCGATTTCACTCCGGGTGAGTCGATCGCGCGCAACAGCTGCACGAATGACTGGCAGTTCGACCTCGATCTGCGCTTCAGCCAGGAACTCCCGTTCCTGGGCTCGCTGACCGGCATCAAAGAAGACAAGATCACGTTGTTCGCCGATTTCGCCAACTTCTTGAACCTGCTTGATGGCAGCTGGAACGTGGCGCGTGCGCGCGGCGATTTCACCGACCTCGTCGATGGCGGTGTGGATGCTCAGGGTCGTTACATCATCACGGGCTTTGCCCCCGACGATCAAAACCAACTGAACATCAACGCGTCAGCATGGCGTATCCAGGTCGGTGCGCGTTACGAGTTCTGACCTCGGCGGAGACGACCGACACGATACAAAGCGGCGGGGCCTTGGGGCTCCGCCGTTTTTGTTTTTGCAATTGAGTGGGCGGCATAACGTTCTGCGGCGGCCCGCTGGCAGGGCTCAACGCAGCGAGGGCAAAGCTTGCGACATCACTCCGGCGGGTTCATCCGCAAGCGCCAGCAGATCAAAAGCGAGCATCTCGCACTCTTTCGCATTGGCACCGCTGCGCAAGCCCCGCTCCAGCGCAGATGCCTGTTCGCCCAGTTCCGGCTCGCCAAAGGTTGCCGCCGTCCCTGCAAGTTTGTGGACCATCGTGATAAGCTTCTCGCGGACCGTTTTGGCATCGCCAGCGTTCGCCGCCTCATCGCCCAGAATGCCTTTGGCGAGGGCATCTCGCACCGCTTCGATCGTCTCGCTGCGCCGTGTCAGCCACCGGTTCAGCAACGTGAGCGAAAGGGCTGCCCTGTCGCCCTTTCGCCTGCCCAGCGTCGCCATGCCCGGCGACATTTCGATGGCATCCGCGCCTTGGAGGTCAGTAGCAGCCTCGCACCCGGCATTGGTCTGGTTCTCCGTTGCGAACCTGTCGTCCACCGCGATTTCCCCATTCAGCGCGAGCGTCCCGGGCTCTGCTTCAAACGGTACGTCCTGATCCATGGGGGATTCGACAATCCAGGTCGGGAGCCAGCGTTGCAGCATGCGCGCAAGGTCGGAGAACACGAGGGGTTTTGCCAGATGCGCCTGCATCCCGGCCCTGCGCGCGGCTGCAACATCTTCGGGAAAGGCATTGGCCGTAAGCGCGATAATCGGGAGAACATCGGGTCCGATCCCTTCTTCGCGGATCGCGCGGGTCGCGCAATAGCCATCGCAGCCGGGCATCTGTACGTCCATCAGCACCAGATCAAAGGGTTGCCCCCGGATCATCCGGTCGATCACCATTGAAATTGCCTCGTTTCCATCATGCGCGATTGCCACGCTTTGACCGCAAAGCTTGAGCATTTCGGTGGCGAGAATACGGTTGATGTCGTGATCCTCGACGAGGAGGATGCGCGCCTGTTTCGGCACATCTGCAGGCTCGGGGTCAGTAGGTCTGTTGGCCTGATGCTTTGGCAGCGCCGGGGACGGTTCGCTGGCAATCGCATCGCGGTCCGCAACCAGCTGTATCGGCAATGCCAGCGTAAAGGTCGAACCCACATCGGGCTCGCTTTCCACCGTGATCACCCCGCCCAGCAGCTCGGCCAGTTGGCGACTGATCGACAGGCCAAGTCCAGTGCCGCCAAACCTGCGCGCCGTGTCGCTTTCACCCTGGGTGAACGGCCAGAAGATCTTTTCAAGCCGGGACGTGCTGATACCGATCCCGGTGTCATGCACCCGCACGGTCAATTGATTGTGATCGACGCGATAGTCGATGCGAATCTCGCCGCTTTCGGTGAACTTCACCGCATTGCCTACCAGATTGAGCACGATCTGGCGCAGTCGAAGGCCATCGGTGATAATGGTCGGCCTGTCGCCCGCGCGTTGATCGGCACCATCGCGTTCCAGCGTCAGCTGCAAACCCTTCTTTTCCACGATCGGCCGATGCAGCGCGACACACTGTTCCAGCGTGGCGTGCAAATCCACGGGCCCTGTATCAATGGTAATCTGTCCAGCTTCGATCTTCGAAAGATCAAGCACGTCGTTCAGCAGCAGCATCATGGAGCGCCCGGATTCGACGATCATTTCGGTTTGGCGGCGCTGGTCCGCGTCCAGTTTGCCCTGCAGCATCAGTTCGGCAAAGCCGAGCACCCCATTCATCGGGGTGCGGATCTCGTGGCTCATATTGGCAAGGAACACCGATTTTGCGGCGGCGGAGTCTTCCGCCTGACGCCGTGCGCGGGTCAGCAGCAATTCCAGCTCCACCCGTTCGGTTATATCGCGCGCTGATACCACGATGCCTTCACGCTCTGCGGTGACCGGATCGAATGCGATGGCGCAGTCCGCCTCGATAAAGACGGGCATCCCGTCATCATCGTCGAGCAGACGACGATAGGTCAGCCGCTCCTT
>JBBRVR010000029.1:0-32928 GCA_038246695.1 Sphingomonadales bacterium | reverse complement strand
TGATCGGCGCATCGACGGTGATCTGCGGTGATACTGTGTCGCGCGCCGGCTCCAGCCCCATTTCGCCCGCCTTGGCCGCAAGGATCGCATCCTCCAGCATCGACTGGTAAAGCTCGAAGCCGACCTCGCGGATATGGCCCGACTGTTCATCGCCGAGTAGGTTGCCCGCGCCGCGAATATCGAGATCGTGGCTGGCGAGCTGGAAGCCCGCGCCCAGCGAATCGAGATCACTCAGCACCTTCAGCCGCTTTTCCGCGACTTCGGACAACTGAACGTCTTTCTCATAGGTCAGATAAGCATAGGCGCGCAGTTTTGCGCGGCCCACGCGCCCGCGCAGCTGGTAAAGCTGCGCGAGGCCAAAGCGGTCCGCGCGGTGGATGATGATGGTGTTGGCAGATGGCAGGTCGAGACCGCTTTCGACGATGGTGGTCGACAGCAGCACTTCGTATTTGCCCTCGTAGAACGCGCTCATGCGCTCTTCGATCTCGCCGGCGCCCATCTGTCCGTGGGCGGAAATCGGCTTCACCTCGGGCACGTTTTCGCGCAGCCATTCCTCAACATCGGCCATGTCCGAAATGCGCGGCACCACGATGAAGCTTTGCCCGCCGCGATGGTGTTCCCGCAGCAATGCCTCGCGCATCACCATCTCGTCCCATTCCATCACATAGGTCCGCACCGCCAGGCGATCGACCGGCGGGGTCTGGATGGTGGACAGTTCGCGCAGGCCGCTCATCGCCATTTGCAGCGTGCGCGGGATCGGTGTGGCGGTGAGTGTCAGCATGTGCACATCGGATCGCAGCTGCTTCAGCTTCTCCTTGTGCGTCACGCCAAACCGCTGTTCCTCATCGACGATCACCAGACCGAGGTTCTTGAAAGCGGTCGATTTTGACAGGATCGCGTGGGTGCCCACCACCAGATCAACAGTGCCATCGGCCAGCCCCTCGCGCGTTTGCGTTGCCTCCTTCGAAGAGACCAGGCGTGACAGCCGCCCGACCTTGAGCGGGAAACCGGCAAACCGTTCGGCAAAGTTCTGGTAATGCTGGCGCGCCAGCAAAGTGGTGGGCGCGACGATCGCCACCTGTTGCCCGCTCATCGCTGCGACGAAGGCGGCGCGCAGGGCGACCTCGGTCTTGCCAAAGCCGACATCGCCGCAGACCAGCCGGTCCATCGGTTTTCCGCTTTCCAGATCGCGCAGCACATCGGCGATGGCGGCGTCCTGATCGTCGGTTTCCTCCCACGGGAAACGGTCTTTGAACTGGTTGAAGCTGGCTTCTTCTGCCTCGAACACCGGCGCTTTTTTCAGCGCGCGTTCGGCGGCGACCTTCATCAATTCGCCCGCGATGGCGGTGATGCGTTCCTTCAGTCGGGCGCGGCGTTTCTGCCATGCCTCTCCGCCCAGCCGATCCAGCGCCACAGCATCTTCCGAAGAGCCATAGCGGCTGAGAACGTCGATATTTTCGACCGGGATGAACAGTTTGTCCCCGCCGTGATATTCCAGCATGACGCAATCGTGCTGGCTTTTACCCACGGTGATGGGATCAAGGCCGAGATACTTTCCGATCCCATGTTCGACATGCACCACCAGATCGCCGCGCGCCAGAGCCTGTAGCTCGGCCAGAAAGGCGTCTGAATCCTTGCGCTTCTTCTTGCGGCGAACCAGCCTGTCGCCCAGCACATCCTGTTCGGTCAGGATCTCCAGATCGTCATTCGCGAACCCGGCCTCCAGCGGCAGAACCATCGCCGCGGTTTTGCCCTTTGCGGCAAGGCCCAGAGCCTGCTGCCAGCTTTCCGCCTCCACGGTCTCGCAACCCGCCTCTGCCAAAATCGAGGCGATGCGTTTCGCGCTGCCGATGGAATAGGCGGCGAATAGCGGCTTGCGCCCGGATTTGGCGATGGACTGGAAGTGCTTTGCCGCCGCTTCGTAAACGTTGTCTCCGCGCGCGCGCTCCGGCGTGAAATCGCGCGCCGCCTTGAAGCCAAAGTCGATGGTGGCATCGGCATCGGGCGCGGCAAACACGCTGGCCCGGTGCGCGGGCGCAGCGGCGATGGCGGCGGTAAATTCCGCCTGCGAAAAATACAGCGCATCCTTGGCCAGCGGGCGGTAACTGCCCGATTTCTCGCTTGCGATCTTCAGCCGCTGATCGTGGTAGTCGCTGATGTCCGATATGCGTTCCTCGCCCGAACCGATGGCCTGACTGTCGATCACCATCACGTCTGCATCGCCAAGGTGATCGAACAGGGTCGCCAGCCGTTCTTCAAACAGGGGCAGCCAGTGCTCCATCCCCGCCAGCCGCCGCCCTTCGCTCACCGCTTCATACAGCGGATCCTGCGTCGCCGCTGCGCCGAACATCTCGCGATAACGGCTGCGGAACCGTTTTATGCTGTCATCATCGATCAGCGCTTCGGATGCGGGCAGCAGCAGGTGTTCGGAGACAATCCCGGTCGAGCGCTGCGTGGAGGGATCGAACAGCCGCAGGCTTTCCAGCTCATCGCCAAAGAAATCGAGCCGCAGACCTTCTTCGAGAGAGGAGGGGAAGATATCCACGATCGACCCGCGCACCGCGAATTCGCCGTGGTCGATCACGGTGTCGGTGCGCGAATAGCCCTGCCGGCTCAGCAGCTTTGCCAGACTGTCATGCCCGATCGTGGTGCCCGGCCTGAAAGCTCGCACGCTTTCGCGGACCCGGAACGGCGTAAGCACGCGTTGCAGCGCGGCGTTGACGGTGGTGACCAGCAATTGCGAGCCGCCCGCGGGATGTTGCAGCCTGAACAGGGCGGAAAGCCGCGCCGCGCTGATCGATAGCGCTGGCGATGCCCGGTCATACGGCAGGCAGTCCCACGCGGGAAATTCCAGCACCTCCACCTCGGGCGCAAAGAACCGCGCTGCCTCTGCCACGCTGCGCATTGCCGATTCGTCCGGCGCGATGAATACCGCGCGCTGTTTCGCCGCCCTTGCCAAATCCGCCATCACCAGCGGCACCGCACCACGCGGCAAGGAGGAAAGCGTCAGCGGTTCACGCGCGCTCAGGATGCGGGAAAGATCGGGCATTGTGGTCCTGATAAACTGTAACGGCCCCGTGCGTTTCCCGCACGAGGCTTTCGCAAGAGAGATTGTCGAGGCCGCCTAGCGCGGAATATCGACGTAATCGAGCTTCATCATGGTGTCGATCAGGCTGCCGGCGAATGCATCAGGCACGACTTGCGTCTTGAGCGCCCAAGCCATGATATCGACATCGTCTTCGTCCAGCAGCCGCTCGAACCAGTCCATTTCCGCCTCACCCCAGTCGGCGTGATAGCGATCGAAGAATCCGCCGATCATATAGTCGGCCTCACGCGTGCCACGGTGCCAGGCGCGAAATTTTGCGCGGGCGATCCGCGTGTCGAAGTTGGGCATATCGGTCATGACAGGTGAGGTAAGGCACTCGCCCGCAGCGTTCAAGCAGGTATAGGGTGGAGCGATCATGCGTCCCGAAATTCTCAACCCCCTGTTTGCCGAAACCAAGGCTCTGGATGGAGTCGGACCAAAGCTGGCAAAGCCGCTGGACAGACTGGGCCTGACCACGATCAAGGACGTGGCCTATCACCTGCCCGAACGTTTCGTCACGCGGCGCGCGATTGCCAATCTGGACGAGGGAGCGGAGGGCGAACAGGTGATCGTCGCGCTGACCCCGTCCGAACACCGCGCACCGTTCAATCCGGGGCGCGGACCGTACCGGGTGCTGGCGCAGGATGATGCGGGCAATATCTGCGCAATCATGTATTTCGGGCGCGCGTCCTACACCGCGAAGAAGCAACTGCCTGTGGGGGAAAAGCGCTGGGTGGCGGGGCGGCTTGACCGGTATGGAGACATGCTCCAGATCGTTCATCCCGATCATGTCGAGGCGGAAAGCGCGGCGAATATGGGCCGCCTGACAGAGCCCGTCTATCGCCTGTCCGAAGGGTTGACGCAGCTTCGCATCGCCGCGCTCGTCGCGCAATCGCTGGAGCGGCTGCCCGATCTGCCCGAATGGATCGAACCCTCGCAATTTGATCGTGAAGGCTGGCCCGCGTGGCGCGAGGCGATGGAGCGGGCGCATCTGGGTGAGGATGTGAAGGCGCGTGACCGGCTTGCCTATGACGAATTGCTGGCCAACAGCCTCGCGCTGCTATTGGTCAAGGCCGACAGCCGCCGCCGCAAGGGGCAGGCGCTGCCGGGCGATGGGGCTTTGCGCGCGCGGCTTAGCCTGCCGTTCGAGATGACGGGCGCGCAAAAGCGCTCGATTGCCGAGATCGAAGGCGATTTGCAGCAGGAGGCGCCGATGCTGCGATTGCTTCAGGGCGATGTCGGTGCAGGGAAAACCGTGGTCGCACTCGCGGCGATGCTGATCGCGGTCGAGGCGGGCAAACAGGCCGCGCTGCTTGCACCAACGGAAATCCTCGCGCGCCAGCATTTCGAAACCTTGCGCCAAATGGCCGCGCCCACGGGCATCGAGATTGCGCTGTTGACGGGCCGCGCAAAGGGTCGGGAGCGCGAAAGCATCCTGATGGGCCTGCTCGACGGGTCGATCGATATCCTGATCGGCACCCATTCGATCTTTCAGGACACCGTGAGTTACCGTGATCTTGCGCTGATCGTGGTCGACGAACAGCACCGCTTTGGCGTGGCGCAGCGGCTGGCGCTGGCGGGCAAGGGGCGGCGCGCGCCGCACACGCTGGCGATGACGGCAACCCCGATCCCGCGCAGCCTGACGCTGGCACAATACGGCGAAATGGATGTCAGCCGCCTGGATGAACTGCCGCCGGGACGCCAGGCGATCGACACCCGCGTTATCCCGCAGGAACGCACCGAGGATATCGTCGCGGGGGTGGAGCGCCACCTTGCCAGCGGTCAACAGGCGTATTGGGTCTGCCCGATGGTCCACGATAGCGAGATCGCCGATATCGCCGCGGCTGAGGCCCGCTATGCTGAGCTGAAAGAACGGTTCGGTGATGCGGTGACGCTGGTTCACGGCCAGCTGCGCCCGGAGGTGAAGGATGCCAACATGGAACGCTTTGCCAGCGGCGGGGCAAAGTTGCTGGTCGCAACCACCGTGATCGAAGTCGGTGTCGATGTGCCCTCTGCCACGTTGATGGTGATCGAACAGGCAGAGCGTTTTGGCCTGGCGCAATTGCACCAGTTGCGCGGCCGCGTGGGGCGCGGTTCGGAAAAATCTGTGTGCCTGCTTTTGCGGGGCAATACCTTGTCGGAGACGGGACGCAAACGGCTGGCCCTGATGCGCGAGACGCAGGACGGCTTTCGCATCGCGGAGGAAGATCTGGAACTGCGCGGCGGCGGCGAGTTGCTGGGGACGCGCCAGTCGGGCGAGGCTGCCTTCCACATTGCCGATCTGGATCAGGTGCAGCGCCTGCTGCCCGCGGCTCACGCCGATGCACGGCTCCTGATAGAGCGTGACGGCGGCCTCACCTCCGATCGCGGAGAGGCTGCGCGCACGCTGCTGTATCTGTTTGAGCGGGACTGGGGTGTCCAGCTGTTGCGCGGCGGCTGATCAGAACTCCGCGTTGACCCCGCGCGCGCGCAGCTCGACTTCGATGGCGCTCACTCCGATCAGGATCTGGTTCCAGACCTCACGGAAATCCTCGTCGGTCCCGTGATAGGGATCCTTGATCGACTGGGCGTCCGCGCCGCCGGTCGAATTCATCAGGAGCGACACTTTTGCCGTCGCATCGCGCGGCATCTTGGCGTTGATCCCGGCAAGGTTGGCGGTATCAAGCGCGAAGATGTGGGAAAAATTATAGAAATCATCGGTCTTGAGCTGGCGCGCGCTCTGTTTCGAGATATCTACACCGTCCCCAAGCGCGGTTTCAATGGCGCGAAAATCGGGTTTGTCACCGATATGATAATCGGCAACGCCAGCGGAATCCACTTTGCATTCCAGCCCGGTCCTTTGTGCGACCGCACGCAACGCCCCTTCGGCCATCGGCGAACGACATATATTGCCGAGACACACGAACAGGACCGAAATCGTTGAGTTTGGGTTAGTTGACACCCTGCCCCAATAGAGCAGAAGTCTTTCATTATGCAATATAGGCATTTGTAAACTGGAGAACGATTCGTGCGATTTGTGGCGCTTGCAATAACACTGGCAGCTTTCGCGTTAAGCCCGGCAAATGCTGGCCCGGTTGAAGACTACGAGACCTTGAGAGAGGCAGTCTGGCAATCGGAACTCGACCACCGCCCGTTGCTTGCCACCAGTGTCGGGGATCGCCGTGGCGACGGCAAACTGGGCGATCTGAGCCTTGATAAATACGAAACTGACATCGCAGAAACCCGCGCATTTCTGTATAGGTTGGAGGCAATCGACACCGCCGGGTTCTCGCCCGCGCAACTTGTCGACTATGCGGTCCTGAGACGCAGTCTGGAAGATAAATTCGCAGCATCGGAGCACGAGCACACGCAGTTCATCCTGTTCAATACATTCAGCGGATGGTTTGCAGGCTTTGCCTCCCTGCCAGACAGTTCGCCGTTCTTCACCCGCGCCGATTATGAAAGCTATGTCGACCGGCTCGAGGCCTACCGGTCCTACAATGCGCAAGGTATCGCTCGCAGTCGCGAAGCGGTGCGGCGCGGGCTCACGCAGGCGTGCGAACCGATGGAAGGGTTCGAGACGAAGATTGCGCAGCAGATCGTCGCAGACCACACCCAGTCACCGTTCTGGCAGCCGTTTGCAGGCGAGCGGCCCGGCTCCATTTCGCCAAAGGAATGGACTGCGCTGATGAGACGCGCGCGCGCCGCGCTGACGGATTCGGTGTTTCCCGCATATCGCGAACTGCTCGATTTTTACACGGCGGAATACGCGCCCAATTGTCGCACGGGCACGCCGGGCATTCTGGTGACCGATGGCGGCGCTGAATATTACGCATATTCCGTCGCCAGTTACACCACCACGGACATGACGCCCGATGAGGTGCATCAGCTTGGCCTGTCTGAAGTCGCCCGCATCCGCGCCGAGATGGAGAGTGTCGCGGCCGAGGCGGGCTATGACACGCGCGAGGCGTTTATCGAACACCTTCGCACCGATCCGCAATATTACATGACCGACGAGGACGAGTATCTGCGCCATGCTGCTGCGCTCGCCAAGCATATCGATGGGTTCCTGCCCAAGCTGTTCGGGAAGCTGCCGCGCAATCCCTACACCGTGCTACCGATCCCGGCCGCCAACGCAGCGGGTAACACCACCGCCTATTATGAACCCGGCTCACTCAAGACCGGGCAGGCCGGGATTTATCGACTCAATCTCACGCAGCTGGACCAGCGCCCCTTGTGGGAATTGCCCGCGCTGGGCGTGCATGAGGCGGTGCCGGGGCATCACCTCCAGATCGCGCTCCAGCAGGAACTCGACATGCACCCGCTGCGCGCGAACGGCGCGTTCTTTACCGCCTTTGTCGAAGGGTGGGGGCTGTATTCGGAACGCCTGGGTATCGAAATGGGCGTGTATGATACGCCTGCCAAACAGATGGGGCGGCTGTCCTACGAAATGTGGCGCGCGACCAGGCTGGTGGTGGACACCGGGATCCATTCCAAAGGCTGGCCGAAACAGCAGGCGGTGGACTACATGCTCGACAACACCGCATTGTCGCCCGCCAATATCGATGCGGAAGTCAATCGCTATATCACCTGGCCGGGGCAGGCGCTGGCTTACAAAGTGGGCGAGTTGAAAATCCGCGAATTGCGCGCCCGCGCAGAGGCGACGCTGGGCGCTGATTTCGACCTGCGCGCCTTTCACGATACCGTGCTGGAAAACGGGGCCGTTCCGCTCGATGTGCTGGAGGCGCATGTGGATCGCTGGATTGCAGGCCAGCAATCCGCGAGGTGATCATGCGGCCTCTGGCACCGGCATCGGCTCAGAGCTCTCCAGCACCTCCTCGGAAATCCGGCGCACGTTCACCTTTGCCTTCAGCCGCGCGCCGAGCAGCGCGGTACCCGATACCTTGCGCTGCACGAACAGCGTCTCGATCGGGGGAAAGGCCCACGTGTCCTTGTCCTGCGCGATGGCAAAGCCTTCCTCGCGGAGCAGGGGCACAAAGCCCCGATCGCCAAAGTCGAACGGCGCATCCTCACGCATTTCGTTGATGACGATGTCGATCATCTTGTAGACCCTCTCCGGGTGCTTTTCGAACACGATCGGCTGCATGAAGCCGGCGCGCTCGGTGGCGTCGCGCACCTCTTCGCGATTGCCCTGAAGTCCCGCGATGAGCATGTCGCGATAGCCGTTGGAGACCACCGGATCGACGGGGCGGCAGGCGCCGAAATCGAGCAGGATGATCTCGCCTGTGGCGGGCCGATAACGGAAATTGGCAAAGTTGGGATCGGTCTGCATCACGCCAAATTCGAACAGTTCACGCGCGACCAGCCGCAGCAGCCGTCCGTAAATCTCGTCACGGCGTTCATCGGGTTCATCGGAGAGCTTTTCGATGCTCACCCCGTCCTCGAAACTCATCGCGAGAATCGATCCGCGCGTGAGTTCACGGTTCAGACGCGGCACCACAAATCCGGGAGTATCGGCCAGTTTTTCGCGATAGAGTTCCATTTGCGCGCCTTCGCGCTCGTAATCGGCCTCTTCGCGCAATTGCTGTTTGGCGACGGCCAGCAGCTTTTCGATCTCAAGTTCCGGCGGGGCAAACCCTGCGACCTTCAGCAGCGTCATCACATTGTCGACATCGCTGTCGATGCTTTTGGCGACGCCGGGATATTGCACTTTGATCGCCAGTTCCTGCCCGTCACGGGTCAGCGCCTTGTGCACCTGCCCGATCGATGCAGCCGCGATGGGACGGGGATTGAACCACTTGAATTGCTTGCGCCAGTCGGCCCCCCATTCGGCACGCAGCACGGTGTCGAGCTGTTTGGTCGGCATGAAATTGGCCTGATCGCGCAGCGTCGCGAGAATATCGGAGAGCTCGGGCGGCAGGAAATCGCCTGCATCCAGGCTGATCATCTGCCCCATCTTCATAGCCGCGCCGCGCAAGTGCGACAGGCGATCCGTCATCCGTCGGACATTGCCGGGCGTCAGGATCAGATCGCGGGTGGAGATTTTCTCCCCGCTCGTCAGTCGTCGCGCCCCTTCAGCCGCCATTCCGCCAGCCACGCCGCCAACCAGCCGGCCAAACGTGCCGAACCGGGCCAGCCTGCCAGAGGGTACCGCGCGTTCGCGTGAGCGGTCTTCGCGCGGATTTTCGCTCGGATTGTCTTTGGTGTCGTCGGCCATGATGCTCCTTAATTGGCTGCCCCTTGCCAAAACGACAAGGGCCCGGGAAATTTCCCGGGCCCTGCTGATCGACCATTCGGTCAAGTCATGGGATTGTCTCGATTATGCTATCGAACCCGTGCCGCCGCGCAGATAGTTCACATAGATGCCGTGGATAAGACCTGGCACAAAGAAAATGATAGTAAGGATCAGGTTGATCCAGAAATCGCTGCCTATCCCCTTCTTCATGGCGACGCCCAACGGCGGAAGAAGAACGGTTGCGATTAGTGTAATGAGTTCAAACATTTTGTAAGCCTCCAAAATTTGGTTCTGGATGTCTTTTTCGCCATCCTTTGTCTTATCAATGGTTCAAGGGCTCGCGCGGTTCCGCAAAAACTGTCTGAATCTCGGTTTTATTGTGATTTCGAGCCGTCTCGGATCACCGCTCTTCAGATATTTGTGCATCTCCGCCGTCTTGCGACCACCCCACATCCCCGGTGCGGCGGGAACCGCGCCGGGCTGCAAACGCTGTCTAAGAATATGGACGGCCACACCTCGCTAACCCCTGCAGCACGCTGGCTCGGCTATGCCGGGTTGTTGCCGCAAATCATCTGCATCGCGCTGGTTGCGATCGACACACACTATCGCTTCAGCGCGCTGTTCATGGGATTTGTGTACCCGGCCGCGATTTTCAGCTTCTTGGGCGGTGTATGGTGGGGACAGGTAACATCTTCACGCAGGCGTGCGGGAGCGGGTGTCTATCTTGTTGCGGTGTCGCCCAGCCTGATCGCAGCAGCGCTGTTCATTCCCTATCTCGAAGGGTGGGAGTGGCCCGGCCCGGCCATGCTGTATCTGGGCGCCTTTATCGCTCTTAGCCCGATAGTGGACCGCGCGTTGGGATACGCTGCGCCCGATTTCCTGCGACTTCGCTGGCACCTGTCTCTGGGGCTGGGGGTGCTGACAATCGCGCTCGGATTGCTGGGTATGAAAGTGATGGCGCCCGACCTGCCGGACCCGGTCCTGACCCACAGCGTCACCGCACCTGCGGGCGATCAAATCTGAGGAAAGGCTAACGCTCGAAGAATGCGCAAAATGGTCGGGAAGAGAGGATTCGAACCTCCGGCCCCCGCCTCCCGAAGACGGTGCTCTACCAGGCTGAGCTACTTCCCGACTCATGCACATACGAGCCAGCGAGGCTCCATGCGGTAGGGCCGCGCCTATAGGTGTGGACGGGCGGGGTGGCAAGCGGGCATTTGCGGCTTATGGTCGATCGTATGGCAAGTGCAGCGATTCCCGGTTCGGCCTACGAAGGCCTCCATCCCGAACAGCAATATCTCGCTCTGATGCGCGATATCTGGTCCCGCGGCTCTGAGCGCGCTGATCGCACGGGGGTGGGCACGCGCTCGATCTTTGGCGCGCAATTGCGGTTCGATTTGGCGGGCGGGGCTATGCCCTTGCTGACGACAAAGCGGGTGTACTGGAAGACCGCCACGCGCGAGATGTTGTGGTTCCTGACAGGCGATACCAACATTCGCCCGCTGGTGCTGCAGGGCGTGAAGATCTGGAACGAGTGGCCGCACGCACATTATGTGCGCCAGACGGGCGAGGACATCGCGCTAAACGATTTCGTGCAGCGCATCGCCGACGACGAGGCTTTCGCACAGCGGTGGGGCGATCTGGGGCCGGTCTATGGCAAGCAATGGGTGGATTGGCCGACGTATCGCTATCGCAAGGACGGGCTGTATGAACCGGGCGAGGGGATCAATCAGGTCGCGCAGGTGATCGAAAGCCTGCGCGCCAACCCCGGCAGCCGCCGCCACATCATCGAAGGCTGGAACGTTGCAGAGCTGGACCGGATGGCCTTGCCGCCGTGCCACAAGACCTACCAGCTCCATGTCGAGGGGCAGGGCGCGGACGCACGCCTTAATTGCCTGCTGTATCAACGCAGTTGCGATGTGGCGCTGGGCCTGCCGTTCAACCTGTGGTCTGCGGCGCTGCTCGCCCGGATGATCGCGCAGCAGGTCGATATGCTTCCGGGTGAGCTGGTGTGGATGGGCGGCGACACGCACCTGTATCTCAACCACGCGCATCTGATCGAGGAACAGCTGGGCCGAGTGCCGCAAGGCCACCCGACGCTGGAAATCACGCGGCGGCCCGCAACAATATTCGACTACCGGATCGATGATTTCGTGGTGCATGATTACGCGCCGCACCCTCCGATCAAGGCTCCTGTTGCGGTTTAATGCGTGCGGCGTGCATTCGCTTGAACCACCATCGGACCTGAAAAAAAAATACCCGGTCGCGCAATGATAGCATTTTGGCATTACATCTGACGCGGCGAAACAGGGAGAGTGCCCATATGGCCGATCCGGCCGATATTCCATCGCCTACAGGGGACGACCTTGCGGCCTCCGCTGGCAACCGCCCCGCGCTGCAACTGCATGTGCCGGAGCCAAAATTCCGGCCCGGTGACACAGCGGATTTCAGCGATATCGACGTGGGTTCGCCCGGCACAATGCCGCGCCCCGATGAAGGCGCAAAGCCTGAAACCATGCGCGATCTCGCCTATGGCCTGATCCGCGTTCTGGGCGATGACAACCACGCGCACGGCCCCTGGGATCCGAAGCTTGATCCCGATACGCTGCGCACCATGCTCGGCCATATGGCGATGACGCGCGCTTTCGATGAACGCATGTTTCGCGGGCAACGTCAGGGCAAAACCAGTTTCTACATGAAGTGCACCGGCGAGGAGGCGACCAGCGTTGCCGCCAGCATGGCGCTCGCCAGTGATGACATGGTGTTTCCCAGCTATCGCCAGCAGGGCATCCTGATCGCGCGCGGATATCCGCTGATTGAGATGATCAACCAGATATATTCGAACAAGGGTGACAAGCTGAAAGGCCGCCAGCTACCGATCATGTATTCAAGCCGCGAGCACAGCTTTTTCAGCATTTCCGGCAACCTTGCAACGCAGACCCCGCAAGCGGTGGGCTGGGCGATGGCCAGCGCGATTAAGGGCGACAGCCGCATCGCCGCGACATGGGTGGGCGAGGGATCGACGGCTGAGGGCGATTTCCATTCCGCCTGCACGTTCGCCACCGTGTACAATGCACCGGTTATCCTCAATGTTATCAACAACCAGTGGGCGATCAGCAGCTTTTCCGGATTTGCCGGGTCGGAACGCACCACTTTTGCCGCGCGCGCGCTCGGATATGGCCTTGCGGGCCTGCGGGTGGATGGCAACGATGCGCTGGCCTGTTTTGCTGCGCAGCAATGGGCAGCAAACCGCGCACGCGCCAATCAGGGACCGACGCTGATCGAATTCTTCACCTACCGCGCCGAGGGGCATTCAACCTCCGATGACCCGTCGGGCTATCGCAGCGCGCAAGAACGCGAGGAATGGCCGTTGGGCGATCCTGTCACCCGCCTGAAAGATCATCTGATCGCGATCGGTGAATGGGACGAGGACCGGCAGGCGGCGATGGATCAACGCTGCGCCGAAGAGGTTAAGGCGACCACCAAAGAGGCCGAGAAGAACGGTATTCTGGGTCACGGCCTGCACCACCCGTTCCACACCATGTTCGAAGATGTGTTCGAGGAACTGCCGTGGCATCTGAAGGAACAGGCCGATCAGGCGACGCGTGAACGGGTCGCGAAATTCGGCAAGGAAAGGCCCTACGAATGAGCCCCGAAACCGACAACGCGACCACAACAGCGCCCGCACCAGAGGTCGCAACCGAACGCCGGATCAATATGATCGAGGCGATCAACGAGGCGCTCGACATCATGCTTGCCCGTGACCCGGACGTTATCGTTATGGGCGAGGATGTCGGATATTTCGGCGGCGTGTTCCGCGCCACTGCCGGCCTTCAGGAAAAGCACGGCAAGACCCGCGTGTTCGACACCCCGATTTCCGAATGCGGTATTATCGGCGCAGCCGTGGGTATGGGAGCATATGGCCTGCGGCCGGTGCCGGAGATTCAGTTCGCCGATTACATCTATCCCGGCCTCGATCAGCTCATCAGCGAAGCGGCGCGGCTGCGTTATCGCTCAGCGACCGAATATATCGCGCCTATGACAGTGCGAACGCCTTTTGGGGGCGGGATTTTCGGCGGGCAGACGCACTCGCAATCACCCGAAAGCATCTTCACGCACGTATCGGGCCTGAAAACGGTGATCCCGGCAACGCCCCACGATGCCAAGGGACTGCTGATCGCTGCTATAGAAGATAATGATCCGGTGATCTTCTTTGAACCCAAACGCATTTATAACGGGCCGTTCACCGGCTTTTACGACAAGCCGGTCGAGCCTTGGAAAAAGCACCCCGACAGCGTTGTGCCCGAAGGGTATTATCGCATCCCGCTGGGGAAGGCGCGGCACGTGACGCGCGGCGAGGAACTGACCGTGCTGACCTATGGCACGATGGTCCACGTGGCGCAGGCGGTGTGCGAGGCAAAGGGCGTGGACGCTGAAATCCTCGACCTGCGCACGCTTGTTCCGCTCGATATCGAGGCGATCGAAGCGTCGGTGAGAAAGACCGGGCGCTGCATGATCGTGCACGAGGCAACGCGCACCAGCGGCTTTGGTGCGGAACTGTCCGCATTGGTTACAGAGCGGTGTTTCTACCATCTCGAAGCGCCAGTGGAGCGCGTTACCGGCTTTGACACTCCCTATCCCCACAGCCTCGAATGGGCGTATTTCCCCGGCCCGGTTCGTATTGGCGAGGCGATTGACAAGATCCTGGCTCCATGAGGCTGAACTCTCCCGTTGTCCTTGACGCGGAGGCGGCCCATGCGCGGGGCGCTTTCCTACACGCCCGTTCCGGTGGCAGAACAGGCCAATCGGGTGAAGCAGGCGACGAAAACGATTTTGCAAGGTGTCAACTTCGCCGCTGGGCGGAAATAGGTATGAAGAACAGTGTTTTGAGGTTGGGAATGCGGCTGAACACGGTGTCAATTGTGTCAACTTTGCCCTCCAACCTCCGGCACGCCCGAACTTACGCAAGGATTGATTGAACCCATGGCGAAATTCACTTTCAACATGCCCGATGTGGGCGAAGGCGTGGCCGAGGCGGAAATCGTCGCGTGGCAGGTCAAGGTCGGCGACCGGGTAGAGGAGGACCAGCACCTCGTCGATGTGATGACCGACAAGGCGACAATCGACATCGAAAGCCCTGTGTCCGGGACCGTGACGCAAGTGGCAGGCGAGGTCGGCGACACGATTGCAGTGGGCGCGATGCTGCTGGTGGTCGAAGTGGAAGGCGAGGGTGTGGAGGAGGAGCGCGAGGAGACGCCTGCTCCGACCCCGGCACCGGCTGTTTCGGAAGTCAGGGAACGGATCGAGGTGGAAACCCCCGATGCCTCGGATGCGGATGATGCACTTGCGGTGGATCCCAAGCCGCAGCCGCTTCCCACGCCGACGCCCACGCCCACGCCGACGCCGACGCCTTCACCAGAACCTGTGGACCTCGCCAAAGTCCTCGCTTCCCCCGCCGTGCGCCAGCGCGCCCGCGATCTTGGGGTCGATCTGGCGCAGGTGAAGCCCGCCGATGATGGCCGGGTGCGCCACGGCGATCTCGATCAGTTTCTTGCCTATAATTCGCATGGCGGGTTCAGCCCCGCTGGCGCCGCGCGTGCTGATGAGGCGATCAAGGTGATCGGCCTGCGCAAGCGGATCGCGCAGAACATGGCGGCGGCAAAGCGTCACATCCCGCACTTCACTTACGTGGAGGAATGCGATGTCACCGCGCTGGAAGCGATGCGCGCCGATCTGAACAACGCGCGCGGGGACGCTGGTGATTCTCGGCCAAAGCTCACCATGTTGCCGCTGCTGATCACCGCATTCTGCAAACTGATCCCGGCCTATCCGATGATCAATGCGCGCTATGATGACGAGGCGAACGTCGTCACCCGCCACGGCAGCGTGCACCTTGGCATGGCGACGCAGACCGATAACGGCCTGATGGTTCCGGTGATCCGCGACGCGCAGAGCCGCAATATGTGGCAGCTGGCGCGCGAGATCGGCCGCTTGGCACAGGCCGCTCGCGATGGTTCGGCAAAATCGGAGGAGCTTTCTGGCTCCACGCTCACGGTGACTTCGCTGGGCCCGCTGGGCGGGGTGGCGACCACTCCGGTTATCAACCGGCCAGAGGTTGCCATCATCGGTCCCAACCGCATTGTCGAGCGCCCGATGTTCGTAACCGGACCGGATGGAACGGAGCGAATCGAGAAGCGCAAGCTAATGAATATATCGATCAGCTGCGATCATCGCGTGGTCGATGGCTACGATGCGGCGAGCTATATTCAGGAGGTGAAGAAGCTGATCGAGACGCCGGTTCTGCTGCTTTCCGATTGAGGGTCGGATCAGGTGCAAAAAAAGCGCCACCGGCGGTGCCGCGGGCGTTGACAGCCCCGACGCACTGGCTTAGTGGCCCTGCTTCCCAAGAGGCGCTGCCGCCGTAATGCGCGGGTGTAGCTCAGTTGGTTAGAGTATCGGCCTGTCACGCCGAGGGTCGCGGGTTCAAGTCCCGTCACTCGCGCCACTTGGGACCTTAATTCAGTTGGAAAAAGTGCGGGTTAGTTTTCCGCAGGGGCTTTGCGGAATGTTATTCCGGCGGGGACCAGCTTCCGGTTTCCATCCAGATGAGAAATCGCTTGAGCGGCAAGAGCCAGACAAGGCCCAGCACGAGGTACACCACGCTCTGTGCAGCGCCGGACCAGCTTCCGATCAGTCCAGGCGCATAGCGTGCAATCACGATGCCATAGATTATCAGCACGACGAACAGGCTGATAATGCCAAAAGGAATTCGCCAGGTCGGGGTTTCGCGCATCACAGGGCTCCGTACATTCGGGTCGGGGTCACAACGCAATCAAGCGCGATGTCATGCGGTTCGGCAGGCAGGGCGTCCTCGGGTTCCACCAGCTGGACGTCCCATGCCAGACCAACCTTTTGCGTGCCGCGATGTTCCGCCAGCCAGCGATCATAGTGTCCGCCGCCCTGTCCCAACCGCTTTCCCGACGTGGTAAAGCCAATAAGCGGCATGAACAGCACATCGGGCACCAGCGTGCGCGCGGCGGGCTTGGGCTGGAGGATGTCAAACGGGCCGGATTCCAGATCACTGTTGGCAAAGGGATCGGTATGCTCGGCGAACTCCATTGCAGCAGTTTCAGCGGTAAAGCGGGGAAGGACGATCGTGTGTCCCTGCTCCTGAAAGAAGCGGGCGTATCCCTTCGCCGGGGCTTCATCATGTGTTGCCTGGTAGAGGCCGATCACAGCAGCACGAGCAATTGTCGCCAGCACCGCGCCGGGCGGACGATGAAACAACAGCCCGCGGATCGAATCTGGTTGTGCGGCAACATGGTCGCGGCGCGCTTTGCGGAGCGAATTTCTCAACGCGGATTTGGAAGGGGTCTGGCTCACTATGTTGCGAAGTAGTAAAGGGAATGCGGACCCGCAAGGGCATTTGCCACGCCCGCACTGCTGCCGCCCCATACCGCAACAAAAACATGACGGGACCACCATGGGTCGTTGCCGGAAAATCCTCCGACGCGAAAACGTCAGGTGGGTGCCGTTTACCCTAGCCCCCCGGTTCCATTCCGAAGAATGCAGTGGCCGATGGACCAAGGAAGGGACAGCTCCCTAGGATTGCTTATAGCCTCAGGGATATTCATGCGGCTCGTGCCGGGCAGCCCCGCCATTGATCAAATTAGGCGGTGTTGCCCGACTGTTCAAGCGGAATGGTATCAGAGGCGTTTTCATCTACCGGCTCCCCGCGCGCGCTCCAAGGGTTTCCAGCGCAAATGCGGCGGCTTCAGTGCGCTCAGCCAGTGCCTCCAACGCGCCAGCCACAGCGTCTACATCGGACTGGCTGCCAAACAGATCATGCTGTCTCGCAATGGCTGCGCCCACATCGGGGTTTTCGCCGCTGTTTGTGGCCTGATCGTGCTCAAACTTGTCACGCGCGCTCTCGAGTCCATTGGCCGATCGCTCCTCGGCCTCTGCGATTGCGGTCTTGAGTTTACCTCTGGCCTCGGCGATTTCCGCCAGCGCGGCCTCGGCCCTGCTGTTGGCGTCCTGCTCGGCTGCGCGCGCAGCCTTCACCGTTTCCTCGCTTTCAGCTCTGGCCGCTGCGATGTTCGCTTCTGCGCCAGCCTTGGCAGCTTCGATCCGGGAGCGCAGATCGGCCAGTTCATCGGCCATGAACAGCGCGGTGAAAACCAGATTCGTTGCCTCAAGCGGTGCGCGCGCGGGACCGAGCTGAGCGTATTTTTCATCAATCATCGCGGCCAGTGCCGCGACCTTGTCTTGCTCGCCCTCACCGCAGGCGATGGTGTAGGTTTTTGAGCCAACCGTAATTGCAACTTCAGGCATGGCTGATCTACCCCTCCAGATCTTCGATTATTGCGTCGAGTTCGCGCAGCGTATCAACCACTTCCTCGCGCAGTTTCTCGTGAGCGTTGATCAGCGTCATGACGCGCGCAGATCCGCTGCCGTCCTTGCCGCGCGCATCATCCGCTGAGCCACCATCCGCAGCCGTTTTCGCAAGCGCACCTTCGCTCGCCGCGTCCACACGCAAAAGCGCCGCATCGATCCGCGCCATGGCCTGTTGAATTCGGCTGTCTTCCATAGGGTTGAAGATTACCAAGATTGGTTAGCCCACGCAAAGGTTTGCGGCGGCCTGTTGATAAGTGTTCTTCTCTCGTCAGCAGCGCATGGTGTTGACCTTGCCAGATCGCTCGGCAATGGCGGGGCCACACAATCTGTCCGGGATCGAATCGCCCTTGGCACTCGGCCAAATCACACGCCGGACGGGGGAATGGCCACGATGCAGCCGCATCATCGCCGTACATTTGGAGGCATCACTTAAGCCATGACCTTTGAAGCCGCCCGCCTGCAACAGATGGCCAATGCAATTCGCGCACTTTCGATGGACGCGGTGCAGGCCGCCAATTCGGGTCATCCGGGAATGCCGATGGGCATGGCTGACGTCGCCAGCGTGCTTTACGCACATCACCTGAAGTTCGACCCTGCGCGCCCTGACTGGGCGGACCGCGACCGGTTTGTCCTCAGCGCCGGGCATGGTTCGATGCTGATCTACAGCCTGCTGCACCTGACTGGCTATGCCGCGCCGACGATGGAGGACATCCGAAATTTCCGCCAGCTGGGCAGTCCGTGCGCCGGTCACCCAGAAAACTTCTTGCTCGAAGGCGTGGAATGCACCACCGGCCCGCTGGGGCAGGGGGTCGCGATGGCGGTCGGCATGGCGATGGCGGAACGACACCTCAATGCGGTGTTCGGGGATGAACTGGTCGATCACCGCACATGGGTGATTGCAGGCGATGGATGTCTGATGGAAGGCATCAACCACGAGGCAATAGGCCTCGCCGGCCACCTGCATCTGGGCCGGCTGAACGTGCTGTGGGACGATAACCGCATCACCATCGACGGTTCGACCGATCTTTCGACCAGCGAGGATGTCAAGGCGCGGTATGCTGCCACTGGGTGGCATGTCGTCGAGTGCGACGGGCATGATTTTGCCGATATCGACCGCGCAATGACAGAGGCAAAGGCCGCAGCGCGCCCCTCGCTGATTGCGTGCCAGACCGTGATTGGCAAGGGCGCTCCGACGAAGCAGGGCACCTCGGCCACGCACGGCGCGCCGCTTGGCCCGGACGAGATCGCAAGGGCGCGAGAGGCGCTGGGCTGGAAGGCAGAACCGTTTGTTATCCCGGACGAGATTCTGGCCGATTGGCGCGCAACAGCGGAACGCGGGCGCAAAGCATCTGCGGCGTGGGCCTCGCGCCTCGATGCAGCCTCCAACGCGGCAGAGTTTCAGCGGCGTATGGCGGGCGACCTGCCGGAATCGGACGCGATCAGCAATCACATCGCGACACAGCTCGAAAGCCCGCAGAACATCGCCACCCGCAAGGCTAGCGAGATTGCGCTCGCCGCGATCAATCCCGCGATCCCCGATACAATCGGCGGCAGCGCGGACCTTACGGGCTCCAACAACACCAAGGCCGGCGATATCGGGGTCTTTGCGGCGGACGATTATTCGGGCCGCTACGTCTATTACGGCATCCGCGAATTCGGCATGGCTGCAGCGATGAACGGAATGGCGCTGCATGGCGGCGTGATCCCGTATGGCGGCACCTTCCTGGTGTTCACCGATTACGCCCGCGGAGCGATCCGCCTGTCGGCGTTGCAACAGGCGCGTGTGATCTATGTGATGACGCACGATTCCATCGGGCTGGGTGAGGATGGGCCAACGCACCAGCCTATCGAACATCTGGCATCCTTGCGCGCGATGCCCAACCTGCTGGTGCTGCGGCCGTGCGATGCGGTGGAGACTGCCGTGTGCTGGGACATCGCGCTGCGCAGCGAGGACACACCTTCGGTGCTGGTGCTGAGCCGCCAGAACCTGCCGCAGGTGCTGGGCAAGGAGCACGTCGCGCAGGTTGAACGGGGAGGATATCGCCTAAAGGCCGCCGATGCCGAACGCCGCGTGGTGCTGCTGGCGAGCGGTTCAGAGGTGTCGCTGGCGCTGGAATGTGCAGAACGGCTTGAAGCAGACGGGATTGGAGCGGACGTTGTCTCGATGGCGTGCACCGAATTGTTTGACGAGCAGTCTGCCTCTTACCACGCAGAGATGCTGCCCGACGATGCGCTGATCGTTTCCGTCGAAGCGGGCAGCACATTTGGCTGGCAGCGCTATACCGGACGCGCGGGCATCAATATTGGGATCGACACCTTTGGCGCGTCGGCCCCGGCGCCGGATCTGTTTGCACATTTCGGTTTCACGGTGGATGCAATTGTTCCGCAGATCATGAACAAATTGAACGGCTAAGCAGGAGTTTCTCACATGTCCTCAAACGGGGCCACAAAAGTCGCCATCAACGGTTTCGGACGCATCGGGCGTCTGGTTGCACGCGCAATTCTCGAACGCGACGATCACGATCTGGAGCTGGTCTCGATCAACGATCTGGCGGATACGAAGTCCAACGCCTTGTTGTTTCAATTCGATTCCACGCATGGCCGCTTTCCCGGCACCGTTGAAGTCGGAGAAGGCGCGATTATCGTCAACGGCAAATCCATCGCTGTGACGAGCGAGCGTGACCCCGCCAATCTGCCGCATGGCGAGCAGGGCATCGATATCGTCCTGGAATGCACCGGCTTTTTCCAGAGTCACGAAGCTGCCGAGCCCCATCTGAAGGCGGGCGCAAAGCGGGTGCTGATCTCGGCCCCGGCAAAGAACGTATCGGCGACGATCGTATATGGCGTGAACCACGAAACGCTCACCGCTGAAGACGTGATCGTCTCCAACGCCAGCTGCACAACCAATTGCCTCGCACCGGTGGCAAAGGTGCTGCACGATACGGTCGGAATCGAGCGCGGGTTCATGACCACGATCCATTCCTACACCAATGATCAGCGGATGCTGGACCAGATGCATTCCGACCTGCGCCGCGCGCGTGGCGGAGCGCAGAACATGATCCCCACCACCACCGGCGCGGCGCGCGCTGTTGGTCTGGTGCTGCCGGAACTCGCGGGCAAGCTGGACGGGTCCAGCGTGCGCGTGCCGACGCCGAACGTATCGCTGATTGATCTGGTGTTCACGCCCAAGCGCGACACGAGCGCAGAGGAGCTGAACGCCGCGCTGAAAGCCGCTGCCGAGGGCCCAATGAAGGGTGTGTTGGACTATACCGATCAGCCGCTAGTCAGCTCCGATTTCAACCACCAGCCGGCCAGCTCTACCGTGGACAGCCTCGAGACCACCGTCATGGAAGGCAAATTGGCACGCGTGGTCAGCTGGTATGACAACGAATGGGGCTTTTCCAACCGGATGATCGACACCGCCGGCGTGATGGCAAAGTTCCTTTAAGGGAGCATGGGGCAATGGCCGCTTTCAAAACCCTTGATGATCTGGGTGACGTGACCGGCAAGGTCGCGCTGGTGCGGGTCGATCTCAACCTGCCGATGCACGATGGTTCGGCCAGCGACGTGACCCGCGTCGATGCGGTCAAGCCCACGATCCTGGAGCTGAGCGAAAAGGGCGCTAAAGTCTTGTTACTCGCGCACTTCGGCCGTCCGGGGGGTATGCGTTCCTCGGTCCTGTCAACCAGCATGATTGTCGGCGATGTCGAGGATGTGCTGGGCAAAGAGCTGATGTTCATTCCCGAAGTGACGGGGCCAGTGGTGCAGCAATCCATAGGCATCCTGCGCAATGGCGATATCGGCCTGCTCGAAAACACCCGGTTCTGGCCGGGCGAAGAGGGCAACGATCCCAACTTCGCACAGGCCATCGCGGCCAATGGCGATTTCTACGTCAACGACGCGTTCAGCGCCGCGCACCGCGCCCACGCCACGACAGAAGGGCTGGCGCATTTCCTGCCCGCCTACGCCGGTCGCGCTATGGAAGCCGAGCTGAAAGCACTGGACGCCGCGCTGGGCCATCCGGAGCCACCGGTTGCCGCCGTAGTCGGCGGAACCAAGGTTTCGACCAAGCTTGCCGTGCTCGAACATCTGGTGGACCGCGTGCAGCACCTCATAATTGGCGGCGGCATGGCCAATACGTTCCTTGCCGCGCGCGGGATCAATGTTGGCAAATCCCTGTGCGAGCATGATCTGGCCGATACCGTATCGCGGATCATGGACGAGGCCGATCACGCAGGCTGCACTGTGCATCTGCCTTACGATGTTGTCGTGGCAAAGGATTTTGTCGCCAACCCGGTTTCGCTGCGCACCTGTAATGTCCATGAAGTTGCCGATGACGAGATGATCCTCGACATCGGCCCGCAAGCGACCGAAGCGCTGGCCGATGTGCTGAAAACCTGCCGGACGCTGGTATGGAACGGGCCGCTGGGCGCGTTTGAAACAGAGCCGTTCGACACCGCCACCATGACGCTCGCCCGGCATGTCGCCGCGCTGACGCAGGAAGGCTCGCTGATTAGCGTTGCCGGCGGGGGGGATACGGTGGCTGCGCTGGCGCAGGCGGGAGTGGCGCAGGATATAACTTATATCTCGACTGCGGGAGGCGCGTTCCTCGAATGGATGGAAGGCGAAGAGCTCCCCGGCGTCGCCGCGCTTCGCAGGTAATTCGGGCAAGTAGACATGTCAGATATCGAAGCGCAGATTGAGGCGCAGCAACTCCATTTCATGCAATCGTGGATGCGCCGCGACAAGGCCGCGATAAAAAAGCTGGCCGAACGCGACATGATGGCGATGGTCGGCACCCATCCGCCTGAATTGCTTGACCGGCCCAGCTTCATCGCGGCCATCGATGAAGGTTTCGTCTGCTCAGGCTTCCGGCTCGATCAGTGCGTCATCCGTCGATACGGGCGCTGTGCGTGGTATGCGGCCGGGGCAAAGCTCGATCTGAAGGTGGGCCGCACCGAATGGTCGGACCGTTTCATGCTGACTGCACTGTGGCGCAAGTCGCGGTTCAAAGGCTGGAGAATCGCCGAATTCGGGATCGCGCCTACTGCGCGCGATGAAAGATTCACGCAAAGCGTTCGCCGCCTGCAATTGTGGACGTGACCTGAAATGACCCATGAAACTGCCCAAGCGAGCACCGAATACGGCTATTCAGGCGCGGTCGAGGAGAACGTGGGCGAATTTGCGGGCTGGAAATACTGGAACCACGATCCTTACGAGAACCGCTCCGGCCCGTTCTACATGCGGCGCGAGGCGGACGGAACTTACCTCAGCGCGTTTCGGGCCAAGGCGCAGCATATGAATGGCGCCGGTTCCATGCATGGCGGCTGTCTGATGACGTTTGCCGATTTTGCTCTGTTTGCAATCGCCACCGATGAGCTGGAAGGGTCCAACGCCGTAACTATGAACCTCTCCGCTGATTTCCTCGGCGCGGTTGCGCCGGGCGCGCTGGTCGAGGCGCGGGGCGAAGTTACTCGCGGCGGGGGCAAGACGGTGTTTGTTCGCGGGCTGATCACCGGCGATGGCGCGCCTGCGCTCAGTTTCACCGGGATCATCCGGAAATTTTCGAAAAGCGGTTAGCGCGGTGTTTCCCAACGGTCTCGCAGTTGCAGCGATCCCCTGCTCTGGCTAAGGCCAGCTGTGCGCGATTTTCCTCGCGTACACACCATCCACATTCAAGGCCGGGGCATCCCATGAACACCGAACAGATGACAGCCAGGATCGCCAGCGGGCAGGGTTTTATTGCAGCGCTGGATCAGTCCGGCGGCTCCACGCCAAAGGCGCTGCTCGGCTATGGCGTGACTGACAACGAATGGTCGGACGATGATGAGATGTTCGCGCAAATCCACGCCATGCGCGCCCGTGTGATCACCTCTCCGTGCTTTGGCACTGGCAAGGTGCTGGGCGCGATCCTGTTCGAAAAGACCATGGACGGCAAAGTTGACGGCCAGCCCACCGCCGACGCCCTCAAGGCGCGCGGGATCGTGCCTTTTATCAAGGTGGATCAAGGGCTCGCCGATGAAGCTGATGGAGCGCAGCTGATGAAGCCGCTTGATAAACTGCCCGCGCTGCTCGAAAAATCGGTCGCGAACGGCATGTTCGGGACCAAGATGCGCTCTGTGATCACATCCGCGAATCGGGCCGGGATTGCAGCGGTTGTGGCCCAGCAATTCATGGTTGGCGAACAGATCGCGGACGCTAGCCTGATGCCAATGCTTGAGCCGGAATACGACATCACCGCCGGCGACCGTGCGCACGGTGAGGACATCCTGCTGGCTGAAATCATGAACCATCTGGACACCCTGCCAGATGGTCGCAGGGTGATGCTCAAGCTCTCGATCCCGGTGAAGCCGGGGCAGTATTCCCCGCTCATCAACCATTCCAAGGTGCTGCGCGTGGTGGCGCTGTCAGGCGGCTATTCCACCGATGACGCCTGCGCACATCTGGCAAAGAACCCCGGCATGATCGCAAGCTTTTCGCGCGGGTTGCTGCAGGACCTGAGCAGAGGCCAGTCGGACGAGGCATTCGACGCCGCCCTTGGCCGGGCGATTGACCAGATTGCCGCGGCCAGCGTGGCCAGTTAGTCAACGGGTGGATCAGTCGCGCGAATTTCACTACACCAGGGGCGTCGCCCCGATGATGTGGGTTTTATTCGCGCTGTCGCTGCTTGAACTGTTGGCGATTCATCTTTTCGTCGCACTGAAATGGCCGCTGATTGGCTGGCCACTCACGATCATTTCGGGTCTGGGCGCGGTTGCAATCCTATTCTGGATACGCTCGTTTCGCACTCACCCTCATGCGTTGTCGGACGGTCGCCTGCACCTGCGTTTTGGCAGTTTGAAAGCGATAGACCTCGATCTGTCGAACATCGCCCGGGTCAGGCGGGGCTGGGAACAGGGCGCGCTCGAAGGCAGGGGGATCGTCAATCTCGCCGGTATTGCCTACCCCAATCGCTGCATCGAGCTTTGCAGGCCGATCAAAAAAGGCTGTAACCGGGTATTTGTGCTGCTGGATGAGCCTGATACCTTCGATCAGGCGCTGGTGGAATGTGGCATCGCCATTGAGTGAAGCGCACTCGATCCTTGGCCTGGAGGTCACGCGCGGCTAAGCGCATGGTCGATGACAAAAACTCAGCTTTACCTCATTTCGCCTCTTGATGTCGGTGGCGACTTTCCAGAGCGCCTAAAGCGTGCGCTTGCTGCGGGCGAGGGGCTGGTGACCGCGTTCCAGTTTCGCGTGAAGGACCTGGACCAGCACGAGGCCGCTCGTCTCGCAGAGCCGCTTCAGGAAATCTGCGCATCCCATGATGTCGCCTTCATCGTGAACGACGATGTCGCGCTCGCCAAACGGTTGAAAGCAGACGGAGTGCATCTGGGGCAGGACGACGGCGACCCCCGGGATGCAAGAGAGGAGCTGGGGCGCGAGGCGCAGATCGGGGTGACGTGTCATGGCTCGCGGCACATGGCGATGGAAGCGGGCGAAGCCGGCGCCGACTACATCGCGTTCGGCGCGTTTTTTCCTTCCACCACAAAGGATAAGGGCGATGCGCAGCGACCTACGCTGGAAACGCTGGACTGGTGGGTGAAACTGTTCGAAATCCCAGTTGTCGCGATCGGCGGCATCACGCCTGATAACTGCGCGCCGCTGATCAAGGCGGGCGCTGATTTCCTCGCGGTGTCGGGCGCGGTGTGGAACGGTGACGAGGCGGCGGCGATAACAGCCTTTGCCAAGCATTTGAAATAAGGCAATTCGCGGGAGCTTAAAGCGGCTTTGACCGTTATCGCCTCTGAAACCGCAAATGAGGCGTCCATGTTCAGTCGCAAGATCAATTTCTTTCCCCGTCCGTCGTACCTGCGCACAACTTTGGCAATCAGCGTCATCGCGATGGTGTCGGCGTGCAATGTCACTTATTCCGATGATGAGGCCGAGGCGCCCGAGGTGTCGGTAGAGAACGCTACCACCGACTACGGATACGAAACATACGGCGACGACAATCTGGCTGACAGCATGGCTTCGAACGATTTGTCGACCCCGGCTGGCAGTGCGCAAATGTTGCCAGGCGAAGGCAACAGCAGCGGCGGTGCAGGTTCCGCCGATGGATCATCCTCCAGTGGATTGGAGGGTGCGCCTTCCGGCATAGCCGATTCCGAGGAGCGCCCGACGATGCAACTGCAGGTCGTACTCGACCGGGCAGGCTTTGGACCCGGCGTAATCGACGGCGAAATGGGCATCAGCACCAAAAACGCGCTGCGCGGATTCCAGGAAGCGAACGGAATGACCGTGACCGGATCGCTCGACAGCGAAACCGAGGCGAAGCTGACACGATGGGATACGATCCCGGCCACTCGTGTTGTCAAAATCCCCGCTGCCTGGAGCGGCGAGACCTTCACCGACATTCCCGATGATACGGCTGAAAAAGCCAAATTGAAAAGCATGGGCTACACCTCGCTTGACGAGAAACTGGCCGAGCGTTTTCATACCACTGCAGAAGTCCTGAAAATGCTTAATCCGGGTGGCCGTCCCGCCGGGATGAATAGTGAGGCATCGGCTGATACACCCAAGGCGTCTTCAACCCCTTCGCCCATACCCTCTCCGACAGGCGACCCGAAAGCGGGCACGGCCAGCAAAAGTATGTTCCGTCCTGGGCAGCAGATCCGGGTTCCGAACATCGGCGCCGACCGGATTGCGCCGGGCCGCGTCGATGATCGCGACTGGCAGCGCACGCTCGCCGCGCTGGGCGTGGGCACCGAGCAACCCGAAGCCGACCGCATCGTTGTCAGCAAATCGGGCAAGACACTCAAAGCCTACAACGGCGATAAACTTGTCGCGCTGTTCACGGTAAGCTCTGGCTCGTCCGAATTCCCGCTGCCTTTGGGTGAGTGGAAAATTCTGGGCGAGGCATATAACCCGCCTTATAATTACGACCCTGAAGTGCTGGGGAAGGACAATTCCAACGGCAAGACTTATACTCTGCCGCCCGGTCCCAACGGACCAGTCGGTGTGATCTGGATCGACCTGTCGAAAGAACACTACGGCATCCACGGCACACCCGATCCCGAAACCATCGGCCGCGCACAAAGCAGCGGTTGTGTCCGGTTGACGAATTGGGATGCGGCGCGATTGTCGCAAATGGTCTCGACAAAGACCAAGGTGATTTTCGAAGCATAAGGCACTAGTGTTCTCGCCATGACTATCGCAGACCGCATCTTGACCATCGTTGTCACCGCTACGCTCACATCGGTTGCATGGATCGTGTTCGGCGGAACCTGGCTGGAAATGGCGGCGAACCAACAGTCGGAAAATCCGCGTGATAGTGTTGCCGAGGCTCCGGGTGGGATCCAAGAGTCGGGTGACAGCACCGGGTCTGGGACCGCATCGACATCCGCCACCAATGTGCCCGCTGATACCCCAGTGCGTGTTTCACAATCCGCCTCAGGGGATCGTTTCATGATCCCGGTCAAAGGGGTCGTCTCGAGCGCGCTCACCAACACTTACCTGGATGCACGCGGTGCTGAGGGCGCGCGATTACACGAAGCGATCGACATTATGGCTCCGACCGGAACAGAAGTCATCGCGACCGCGCCGGGGACGATTGCAAAACTTCACCGTTCGGGGCCGGGCGGAAATTCGATCTATGTTCGCAGCCCGGACCGACTGACAATCCACTATTACGCGCATCTGGATCAATATGCGTCGGGTCTGCGCGAAGGTCAGTTGGTGCGCGCCGGGCAGACGCTGGGAACCGTTGGAAGCTCTGGCAATGCCGACCCGGCGGCACCGCATTTGCATTTCGCGATCATGGAAACGACAGCAGACGCAGAATGGTGGGAGCCCGCCAATTCAATCAATCCCTACCCGCTGCTCACCGCAACTGCCCGATAGAAGCCGGTTCAGTTCGAGCCTAAACGCGTGCAAAGCAGCTTCGTTTCAGTGCCATCCGTCTCCAGCTTACGCAGTTGATTGTCTCCGACGCGGCGGAAGTTCTCGCCTCGTTTGGGTCCGCTTGTAAACGTCAGGTCTCGCCCGCGCAGGATGTAAGTGCCGGAGCCCGCATCGTTCTGATAGCGCGACGCGGTGCTGATTCGGAAGTTCTCGGCAGCAACGACGGCATAGGCATCGCCGCCGGCATCGCCGGGATTGGCACATTGGTAATTGCCGTGCGGCATGGTTCCCAGCATCCCGCCCGACGGGGCGTCAAGCGCCATGCGCCCTCCGCGTGCGACAGGCTCCTGGCTTTTTGCAGGCACAGTTGCCGCCAGCGCGGCGGCAAAGGCAGTCAGAATGACGACATGGACGGTTTTCATGGTCGGGGCACCTTAATGGATTTTTGCTTAGCATTGTGCGGATGCGAAGACCAACTCGTTAACCATGCAAAGCGGACCTCCATTTTGTCGCCAGGTTTCGCTGGCGGCTGCCACGCTTGCCGAGGCAGGCGCGAGCGGCTATTGGCGCGCTTTGATTTTGGCTGCGCGGTCCGTCCCGGCGCGCGCCTCCTCACCGAAGAAAGCACTCCCCCTATGAAGATCAGCGGCGTCGATATCCGTCCCGGCAACATCATCGAGTACGAAAAAGGCATTTGGAAAGTTGCCAAGATTCAGCACACCCAACCGGGCAAGGGCGGGGCATATATGCAGGTCGAGATGAAGAACCTGCAGGATGGTCGCAAGACCAACGTGCGGTTCCGCAGCGCCGATACTGTCGAAAAAGTGCGGCTTGAAACCGCCGAATATCAGTTCCTGTATGAAGACGGCGACATGCTGGTTTTCATGGATCAGGAAACCTACGAACAGATCAACCTGCCCTCCGACCTGCTTGGCGATGCGCGCCCGTTCCTGCAGGACGGAATGCAGATCAAGCTGGAGCTGTGGGAAGAAAAGCCCATCTCTGTCGAACTGCCCTCCCAGATCGAGGCCCAAATCGTTGAAGCCGATGCCGTGGTGAAGGGCCAGACCGCGTCCTCCAGCTATAAGCCCGCGGTGCTCGACAATGGCGTTCGCATCATGGTCCCGCCACATATCGAAAGCGGCACCCGGATTATCGTCGATGTTTACGAACAGTCCTATGTCGGGAAAGCGGGCTAAATTTCATGTCGATGTTTTCAGGTCTGATCCGCGTCATGGAACGCGCCGCGCGCAAGGCAGGGCAGCGTTTGCGGCGCGACTTTGGCGAAGTCGAACACTTGCAGGTCAGCCGGAAGGGGCCGGCCGATTTCGTGTCCAAGGCCGATATACGCGCCGAACGCACTATCTATGACGAGCTGACCGTCGCGCGCCCCGGTTGGGGATTCGTGATGGAAGAGGCGGGCGTTATCGAAGGTGACGAGGGCAAGCCGCGCTGGATCGTCGATCCGCTGGATGGAACGTCCAACTTCCTGCACGCGATCCCACATTTTGCAATCAGCATCGCTGTGCAGGAACCGCGTCTTGACGGAAATGGCTGGGGCGATGTGACCGCTGCGGTCATTTACAACCCGATCAACGATGAAACCTATTGGGCGGAAAAATCACGCGGCGCGTGGCTTCAGGATGCGCGGTTGCGGGTGTCTGCACGCGGACATCTGGATGAGGCGCTGGTTGCGACCGGCATTCCGTTTGCCGGCCATGGGGATTTTACCGAATGGAGCCGCATTTTCGGTGCCATTGGTCCGGAGGTTGCCGGGATTCGCCGGTTTGGTGCTGCCTCGCTTGATCTGGCCTATGTTGCGCAAGGGCGGTTCGACGGGTTCTGGGAAAGTGGTCTCAGCGATTGGGACACCGCCGCCGGCTGCCTGCTGGTGCGCGAAGCGGGCGGATTCGTTTCCGATTTCCGGGGGCGGTCAAACCCGATCCATTCCGAGCAAGTGCTGGCGGCAAATGACCGGCTGCATTCCAAACTGCACAAGATCTTGGCAGGCGCGTTGAGGTAACCATCGCTTCCTTCCTGAATGGAGAAGAGCATGCTTTACTTCACTCGCTGCGCAGCGCCTCTATCGGAGATAGCCGCGCGGCGCGCACGGCGGGGTATCCGCCAAACGCCAGCCCGATGACCGCTGAAAACAGGATTGCACCGATAGCTGTTCCCATCCCCACGGGAACCGGAAACTCCGCATAGGTCGTGAGCGCGATACCGGCGACCCATGCAAGCACCAGACCCACAGCGCCTCCGATCACGCACAGCACCGCCGCCTCAACCAGAAACTGGTTGCGGATATCGCTGCGCCGCGCGCCCAGCGCCATGCGCAGACCAATCTCGCGCGTTCGCTCGGTTACGCTGACCAGCATGATGTTCATGATCCCGATGCCGCCCACCAGCAGCGAAATCGAGGCGATGGAAACCAGCACTGCTTGCAGGATGCCGGTAATCATCTGGCTTTCCTCCATAAATTCCTGCGTGGTGCGAATGGTGAAGGGACTGGCGTCGCCCTCGCGTACCCGATATCGGTCACGCAAGAGGGTAGTGAGGTCCTCCTTCGCCTGCACCAGCGACGCGCCCTCCTGAAAGCCGATGAAAGCAAGCTGCAAATCGTCCGGCCCCGGCAGCGTATCCCCGACAAAGCGCTGGCGCATGGTCGAAATTGGCAGCACCGCGGTGTCATCATTGTCATCGCCGAAGGTCGATCCCTTCTGCTCCAGCAGGCCGATCACCGTAAAGGGTACGCCCTGCACGCGGATCGTCTCTCCAACCGGGTCGAATTCACCGAACAGCTTTTCCGAAACCGTGCGCCCGATCACGATAACGCGGGCGGCAGAGCGGATGTCGGCTTCGCTGATATCGCGTCCCCGGTCCACCGCGTGATTGGTGATGATGCCCAGACCGGGCGTAGAGCCGACCGCGTTGGTGGTGGTGTTGGTGCCTGCAACAACCAGTTCCAGTGTCTGGCGCAATTGTGGCGCGGTTGCGAGGATGTTCGGCACTTCGCGTTCCACCGCGCGCAGGTCGCGACTGGTCAGGCGCCCGCGGTCAAAACTGCGGCGACCGCCGTCATTCTCCGGCTCCGGGATGAGGATCGCCATGTTGGAGCCGAAGGAATTGATCGAGCTCATCACCGATTCCTGCGCGCCATTGCCCACTGCAACCGCCAGAGTAACCGCGAACACGCCGATCATGACGCCCAGCATCGTAAGCAGCGAGCGCATCAGATTGGTGCGCAGGGCTGTCATCGCGATGGCGATGTTGACCGCCCAGCTTGACAGGAAACTGCGTTTTTGGCTGCGGGGGGGTGAGGGGGCGGCTGTGCTGGCCATCAGGCCGCCTGCTCTGCGCGCGGGGTGGCGATGCGCCGGTTCGCGACCGCGCGATCCTCGATGACTTTACCGTCGCGAAATTCGATCCGGCGTTTGGCATGATCGGCAATGTCGTTTTCGTGAGTGACGACGATGACGGTGATGCCGTCCGCGTTCAATTGCTCGAAAATGGCCATGATATCCTCGCTCGTGCGGGTATCGAGCGCGCCGGTCGGCTCATCGGCGAGCAGGATCAGCGGTTCCGTCACCAGTGCGCGGGCGATCGCGACGCGCTGTTGCTGGCCGCCCGAAAGTTTCGCCGGAGTGTTAAGCAGGCGCTCTCCCAGCCCCATGTCGATCAGCTTTGTGGTGGCGCGTGCCCGGCGTGTGGCTGTGTCCAGCCCGGCGTAGATCAGGGGCACAGCAACGTTATCGATCGAAGACGTGCGCGCCAGCAGATTGAATTGCTGAAAGACAAAACCGATTTTGCGATTGCGGAGCGCCGCCAGTTCGTCGCTGGTCATGTTGTCGGTCGCAATGCCATCGATCAATACGGTTCCCTTGCTAGGCACATCAAGGCAACCGATCATGTTCATGAAGGTCGATTTGCCCGATCCGCTGGTGCCCATGATAGCGACGTACTCGCCCTGCTCGATGGTAAGCGAGACGCCGTTGACCGCGTGAATCACCTCGCCGCCCAGCTCGTAGGATTTCACCAGATCAAGGGTTTCGACGAGGGGATGAGCGTTTGTCACCTGCCGCTTCCGCCAGCGTTTGGCACCTCATCGCCCGTCAATTCGCGGGATCGCACAAGCACGATCTGGCCATCTTTCAGGCCGCCGGTGACTTCGACATACTCTTCCCCCTCAAGCCCGGTCGCAATGTCGCGCCGCACTGGCGCATAGGGTTCTTCTCCGGGGGTCCAGACCGTGATCTGTTTGGCGACATCACCTGGCGCCTGGGCGCTTTGAGCGCCGCCGTCTTCGCCCCGGTCACCCTCGCGCGGGAGAAAACGCATTGCGGCGGTCGGAACGCGCAATGCGTTTTTCTTGATCCCGGTGATGATGTCGACATTCGCGGTCATCCCCGTGAGCAGCTTGCCATCCTTGTTGTCCACATCGAGGATTACGAGGTAGCTGACCGAGGCGGACCCTTGCGTTGCGGACTGGCGGATCTGCTGTACCCGCGCAACAAAAGTTTCCTCGGGGTAGCTATCCACAGTAAAGCGCACGTTCTGCCCACGGCGAACCTGACCGATATCGGCTTCATCCACTGCTGCTTCCACCTGCATGCGGCTTGTATCGGCGGCGATTGTGAACAGGTTGGGCGTCTGGAAATTGGCTGCAACCGTGGTTCCCGGTTCGACCAGCTTGTCAATAACCACGCCGCTGGCAGGCGCAATGATGCGAGTGCGCGACAGGTCCAGCTCGGCGGACTGCAGGATCGCGGTACTTTGCGCGATCTGCGCGCGCGCGCTCTGGGCCTGTGCCCCTGCCGTGCTGAGTGAGGCTTTCGCCGCGCGCAGCAGGTTTTCCGCCTGATCCAGCCCAGCGCCAGAGACGAAGCCCTTTTTCGCCAGTTCCTTGCGTCGATCGAATTCGCGCGTCTGCACCTCGACATCGGTGCGCGCCCGGACAATCGCGACCTCGGCCTGTGCGAGGCTGGCCCGCGCGAGGTTTACCTGCGCGCTCGCTTGCGTCACTTGAGCGCGTAGCCGCGTCGGGTCGATTTCGGCCAACAACTGCCCCTTTGTTACGGGAGTGTTGAAATCGACATAAACCGCCGTGATCTGCCCCGAAACCTCGGCCCCCACATTGATCGTGTTGAGCGCCCTCAAGGTCCCGCTGGCCGAAACTACACGTACGACTTCGCCGCGGGACACTTTTTCCGTAACGTATTCGTAATTGCGCCCACCACTGAAGATAACACTTGCGATGATTGCCAGTGTCACAAGGACGATAATGCCGGTGATGATGGGATGACGTCTGATCCAAGACAACATTCGTTCCGCCCTGTTTGGCCCTGACTTTGAATGGCACCTCTGAAGAGGTGTATCACATGCCTATGGCACC
>JBBRVR010000028.1:0-33283 GCA_038246695.1 Sphingomonadales bacterium | reverse complement strand
TCGGCGAGTAATGGCAAACCCAAGGGGTGTGATTTCGATCTCGCCGCTTCAACGTCCTGTGAACCTTCTTTAGCAACATCAAACGCCTCAGGAGAGGGTTGATTTGGGAAGAGAAGCATAGCGGACCTATACGGAATCACGCCACCCATTTCCGCCATTTCCCACGGAAGGCTATGGCTATATTCGCTTATACTGCGTGCGGTGTTCCGGTGGCAAACAAAATCCACGACATCGTCAAGCAATCGAAGTTCATTATCATTCAATACACCAACAGGCTCATCGATGAGCGGATTAAATTCTCGCTTTGAATAGCCGTGGTAGTCCACTTCACGGACGTCAATATCGCCCGCAGCGTTCATTTCTCGCAATAAAAAAAGTAACTGGTCAGAGGTAGGGCCATTGGGTCTCTTGCGATAAGTCGCACCCGTCACAGCACTCCTGTGATGCGCATATGAAATCATATCGAAAAAATAGAGAACTTTGTTAAGCTTGACCGCTCCGAGATCTGACGGTTCGCAAGCATGAACAACATGCAAAATGACTGCACGCATCTTCTCTCTGTCGAATTGCATAAGGTTGCCAATTTGTTCCATCGATTACACAGTTATAATTTATCCACAGCGTTTTGTCAACCAGCTGATTTTTCTTAAAAAAGACTCAATTCAAATGGATAGAGAGATGTCCACGGATGTTCTCATTATGCTTCCCGCGCCACTTCTCTCCAGCCGATGTCGCGGCGGCAGAAGCCGGTCGGGAAGTCAATGCGGTCCACCGCAGCATAGGCTGAGCCTTGCGCCATAGTCACGGTCGGTGCGCAAGCGGTGACATTGAGCACGCGCCCGCCGTTGGCGACCAGCCTGCCACCATCCATCGCGGTGCCCGCGTGGAACACCTTTGCGCCGCCGTTCTCGGCCGCGGCCAGATCAATTGCGCCGCCGTTTTCCGGCGTGCCGGGATAGCCATTTGCCGCCATCACCACGGTCAGCGCGGTCGCGTCGCGGAATTGCGCCTCGACGCCGGACAGTCGCCCTTGCGCGCAAGCTAGCATGATCGCGGCCAGATCGCTTTCCAGCCGCATCATCAACACCTGGCATTCGGGATCGCCGAACCGGCAATTGTATTCGATCAGCTTTGGCCCATCCTCCGTCAGCATCAGCCCGGCATACAGCACGCCGGAATAGGGCATCCCCTCTGCGCGCATGGTATCGACGGTGGGGCGAATGATTTCCTCTATCGCGCGATCCTGCAATTCCTGCGTCAGCACCGGGGCCGGGGAATATGCGCCCATCCCGCCGGTGTTGGGGCCGGTATCGCCTTCGCCCACGCGCTTGTGATCCTGCGCGGTGCCGAACGGCAGAATCGTGGTGCCATCGGTCAGCGCAAATAAGCTTGCCTCCTCGCCTTCGAGAAATTCCTCAATCACGACCTCGGCGCCCGCCTCTCCGAATTGTCCATCGAACATGCCCGCCAGCGCGATGTCCGCGCCCTCTATCGTATCGGCGATCACCACGCCCTTGCCCGCGGCCAACCCGTCCGCTTTCAGCACATAGGGCGGGGTAAACCGGGTGAGCGCAGCGCGCGCCTGTTCCAGCGTGGTGGCGCGGATATACGCGCCGGTGGGGATAGCGGCGCGCGCGCACAAATCCTTGGTAAAGCCCTTGCTGCCTTCAAGCTGGGCTGCGGCCTGCGACGGGCCGAACACTGCGATGCCTGCCGCGCGTAAGCTGTCGGCGAGGCCATCGACCAGCGGAGCCTCCGGCCCGACCACCACCAGATCGATTACGTTTTCCTTGCAGAATTGCACCACGCTTGCGTGATCGCCCGCATCCAGCGCGACGATCTCTGCCTCTTCGGCGATGCCCGGATTTCCCGGCGCGGCGAACAGGCGCGAAACGCTCGGGGATTGCGCCAGCTTCCACGCTAGCGCATGTTCGCGCCCTCCCGATCCCAGCAACAGGACATTCATGGCGCGCGCTCCCTCTTCATCCACCGACACGGTATCGGGCACTTCCGGGCTCGTAGCGAGCGAGCGCGAGGGCGACAACGCGAAAGCCCTCTCGATCACCGAAATTTCCAGCCTGCTGAAACGCACGGTGGAGGACCGGTTCGGCCATGTGCGCCTGCGCGGCGAGCTATCGGGGGTGAAGCGCGCGGCATCGGGGCACATGTATTGCGCGCTGAAGGACGAAGGCGCGGTCTTGGACGGGGTGATGTGGCGCGGCAATGCCGGGCGGCTGGCATTCGTGCCGGAAGACGGGCTGGAGGTGATCGCCACCGGCAAGCTGACGACCTATCCCGGCCGCTCAAAATACCAGATCGTGATCGATCATCTGGAACTTGCGGGCGAGGGCGCGCTGCTGGCGCTGCTGGAAAAAACGCGCGTGCGGCTGGCGGGCGAAGGGCTGTTCGATGATGGGCGCAAGCGGCGGCTGCCATTCTTGCCGCGCACCATCGGTGTGGTCACTTCGCCAACCGGATCGGTTATTCGCGATATTCTGCACCGGCTGGCGGATCGGTTTCCGACGCACGTGATCGTGTGGCCTGTGCTGGTGCAGGGACAGGGCGCGGCGGAGCAGATTGCGGCAGCTATCCGTGGTTTTTCCGATATCTCGCCAGGTGGAGCGGTCGCGCGGCCCGATCTGGTGATCGTCGCGCGCGGGGGCGGATCGATCGAGGATCTTTGGAGCTTCAATGAGGAAGCCGTTGTGCGCGCCATCGCTGATTGTACCATCCCGGTTATCTCGGCTGTGGGGCACGAGACCGATACAACGCTTGCGGACTATGCCGCCGACCGGCGCGCGCCAACGCCCACGGCGGCGGCGGAAATGGCGGTGCCGGTGCGCGCCGATCTCGATGCGACGCTGGCCGATTTCGCGGCTCGCCAGCGCCGCGCGGTGCATCGCCCGGTGGAACTGGGGCGTGAGCGGTTGGAGGCGCGGGTGCGGCGGATGCCCCGGCCCGAAGCGATCCTGCAGCCCCATGCGCAGCGGCTCGACGATGCGGGCGAGCGCCTCCGCCGAGGGCTGACGATGCGCGCGCAGGTAGGGCGCGAGCGGTTGACGGGGATTGCGGCGCGGCTTTCCCCCGCCGTGCTGACGCGCGCGCATCGCGATGCCAGCGCCCGGCTCGCCAATGCGCGGCTGGTGCCCGCACTGGTCGAACGCCGCTTTACCTCGGCGCAGGAAAAGCTCGATGCGCTGGCCCGGCTCGCCAGCCAGTTGCACCCTGAAAAGCCGCTGGAGCGCGGCTATGCGATCGTCCGGGCTGCCGATGGCACGGCGATCACCGCGCGGGCGAAGGCGGCGGCACAGGCCGCCTTGACGCTGCAATTCCGCGATGGGAAGCTCGGCGTGGTCCCTACCGGATCGCCTCCCGGAGCATCACCCCGGGAATCGAAGCCGCCCACACCGTCGAAGAAACCGAAAACCCCATCTGCCAATTCGCGACAAGATGATTTGTTCGGCTAAGCGCATTTATGCTACGCTGCGCGCCATGCTGATGTCTTCATCCGAAAAGCTGGCCAAGCTCTATTACGGCCCTTCGACCTTCCGTGTGCTGCGCCACGGTGCCCACGTGCTGTGCGCCGTTTCAGGCGTGACCATCCCGCTTGAGGAATTGCGGTATTGGAGCGCGGAGCATCAGGAGGCCTACGCCACGCCTGAAATCGCAACCCGGCGGCTGCTCGGCGAGGCTTGATACTGTCGTGATGCGTGTGGTGAAGGTGCCGGGAATCCTCGGTTTTGCGGCTCTTGCGGGGTGCGCAGTGAACGATGCGGTGTCTCTGAATGACGCTCGCCCGGCTGATATGCAGGACGTGATCCAGAGGGTGGAACCGGAAGCGTCGCTGACACCGGCGTCGCTTACCGACGCGGCGCCGCAAGGGTGGCAAAACGCTCGTTTTTCCTTTGACGGGGAGCTGACGCAGGGCGGCTTCATTCGCGGCCTTGCCCCCAACGGTGCCAAACGCGTGATGCTGGGCGACCAGGAACTTGCGCTTGGCCCGGATGGCGGTTTTTTCGCCGCATTCGATCGGGATAGCGCCGCATCGCTTACCCTCAGCGCGGCCTTTCCCGATGGCCAGATCAAACGCGAAACTCTGACAGTCGCCCCGCGCGCATGGCAAATAGAGCGCGTCAACATCGCCAGGCGCGGCGGGAGCTCAAGCGAGGCGTATTGGCAAAAGCGCGAGCCCGAATACAGCGCGATCAACGCCGCGCGCGCGCAGCGGTCCACCGCGACCGGCTGGCAACAGGACTTTATCTGGCCGGTGAAGGGGCGGATTTCGGGGCGGTTTGGTCGCCAACGGATTTATCAGGGGGAGCCGGGCGCCTATCATTCGGGCATCGACATCGCACCTGGCGATGGCGTGCCCTTTGTCTCACCCGCCGATGGGGTGGTGGTGCTGGCGCGCACCGGTTTCAGCCTCGAAGGCGGGCTGATCATCGTTGACCACGGAAACGGCCTCAACAGCGCGTTTCTCCACGCCTCGAGGATCGTGGTGAGCGAAGGTGATCGCGTGACGCAGGGCCAGCATATCGGCAATGTCGGATCGACCGGCCGTGCGACCGGGCCACACCTGCACTGGAGCCTCAAGTGGCACGATGCGCGGCTCGACCCGCTGCTGTTCACCGGGCCGATGGAATGATGCGCGCGCCAGCGTGTGCGCGAGCATTCCCAAAATCCCCTTGGTAACGCGCCGCCTCCTGATCGCCGTGCTGATCGCAGCCGGTCTTGCGCCCGGCACGGTCGTACGCACGCATGTGCGCGAGGACCTTCGCGGGCCGATTGCTATTCGTCAGGTGGCTGGGCCGCAAGGTGAACTAGCGGGCGAATGGCAGCTGCGCGGCGTGTGGGAATACGATTCGCAAACCGCGATGTTCGGGGGATATTCCGCCCTGCTGCTGATCGGCGGGGACCGCCTGCGGGCGTTCTCTGATCGCGGCACGCGGCTGACAATATCTCTGCCGGACGGGTTGCAGAAGACAGCTGCACGGCGCGAGATCGGCGCCCCTGCCCGACGTATGGACTGGCAGCCGGTCGAAGCTGGGTATGTAAACCTTTTATGGGATATCGAATCGGCCACCCGCGATCCTGCGACCGGACAATACTGGCTGGGCTTTGAAAACACGCACGCAGTCCAACGTTACAGCGCGGGCGGCGAACCCTCCGGCGTGCGTTTGCTCAAAGCTGAGGTTGACTGGCCGGTCAATTCAGGTGCCGAGGCCATGGCGCGGCTCAGCGATGGCAGGTTTGTGATTGTTCCGGAAGGCGGCCAGCAGGGGCTGATCTTTCCCGCCGATCCGGCCACGGGGGTAGTGCCGACACGGTTCGAATATCGCCCGGCAATCCCCGGTTTCGCGATCACCGATGCAGCGCAATTGCCCGACGGCCGCCTGCTGCTGCTGTTGCGCAAGGTCGGCTGGGGCCTGCCCCCGTTCGAGAGCAGAATAGCGATCGCCGATGTTCCGCAGCCGGGTGCCCCCCAGGTGATGCGGCCGCAGATCACGCTCAATCTGACGCGCATCGCCCCGCGCGAAAATTATGAAGGGCTGGCCGTGCGCCCGCGCAGCGATGGCGCGCTGGATGTATGGCTGATCTCGGACGATAATCTCGCCGCGATGCAACGCACGCTGGTGGTAAAGCTGCGATTCGATCCAACTGCCGCGAACGATCGCATTGCCGGGCAACATGGCGAGCAACAGGCAAAACAAAAGGCGCGCGAGTAACCCCGCACGCCTGGTTGTTTTTAATTGCAGTGCGCCCCGCTAATGCGGGCGCAAATCAGGCCGCGAGAGTGGCAGCCTTCTTCAGCTCACGCTTTACCTTGAGCGCGCGCGAGGACAGTTTTTCGTCCTTCGTCTTGAGCAACCAGTTATCCAGCCCGCCATTATGCTCCACCGAGCGCAGGCCGTGAGTCGAAACGCGAAACTTGAAGCTGCGCTCAAGCTTTTCGCTCAGCAGCGTCACGTTCTGCAGGTTGGGCAGGAACACGCGCTTGGTCTTGTTGTTGGCGTGGCTCACATTGTGGCCCGTCTGGCGACCCTTGCCGGTCAGTTCGCAAATACGCGACATGCTATCTCTCGTCTTGTTAACGGTGGCGGGCGCCCAATATGTGCCGACGCCGATTTGGCGGTCCAGACACAAAAGCTTCCCGGGAAGCGGGGCGCATACCCACACATCCCCGAATCGTCAAGCTGGAACAATTTGCGCATTCCGTGCATTGGCTCACTTAAGCGTCGTCGAAACCGAATCAGGTCAATCGTTCGCGCCCATATGGAGGTATTAATGAACAAGCTTACATTTGCCACGCTGGCTGCTGTCGCAACCCTGTCGCTGGCTGCCTGCGACGTCGATCAGACCGAAGAAGGCGATATGCCCGAAGTAAGCGTTGAAGGCGGCAACATGCCGGAATTCGACGTTGAAACCGCAGACGTGGATGTCGGCACCGAAACAACGACCGTCGAAGTGCCGACCGTCGATGTGGAAATGCCTGGCGATGCCGAAGGCGAGCCGGTTACCGGTAACGAATAAGGTTATGCGATCGTGACCGGGAAACGCCCTCGCTGGCCGATCCCGGTCGCGATGCAGACCGCGCTGGATGCAGCGCGCGAAGCGGCGGCGGCAGGCGAAGTGCCTGTCGGCGCCGTTGTCGTTTTGGGCGAGCGAGTGATTGCTATCGCCGCCAACGCAACGCGCTCACCCCCTGATCCGACCGGCCATGCAGAAATGCGCGCGCTGCGTATGGCGGCACAGGTGCTGGGGCAGGACCGGCTGACGGGGTGCGATCTGTATGTCACGCTGGAGCCGTGCGCGATGTGCGCGGGCGCGATTGCCCATGCCCGAATCGCGAAGCTGTATTACGCCGCCAGCGATCCCAAAGGTGGCGCGGTCGAACACGGCGCGCGGGTTTTCGAACATGACCAGTGCCTGCACCGGCCCGAGGTCCATCACGGCATGGGCGAGGATGAAGCGGCGGAGATATTGCGCCGGTTTTTCAGGGACCGGCGGTGAGATCCTCGTTTCGCGTGATCAAGGTTTTGACCCGGAATGACCCCAGGGCTGACCGCAATCACCCCTCCAGCCACGCGACCGCCTCGCTCTGCTCATAAAGGTCGAAGGTGCGAATTTTGGGCGTGATGAAATTGCGCGCCACCTGCGCCGCGGTTCTTACCCAGCCCGGTCCGCCGACAATCGCATATCGCTCGATTGAGTCGATCACGTCGAATTTGCCCGCGATCAAATCGCCGTTGAACATCGCCTCCATATCGAAGCCGTGCCAGCTCCTGATAACCAGCAGCAGACGCGAGCAATCGGGCTGTTCGAGCCGCTGGCGCACCAGTTCGACCCCGCGCTTCGCTTGTTCGAGATCGAGCCTGCCCGACAGCTCGAACGCGGCGATGCCCGGCTTGCCCAGTTCCAGTTCGAAGAAGGCGTGGCTGCGAGGCTCGTCGGTTTCCCCCATGATCCACGCGCGCGCGGCCGGTTCCTCATCATCGTCATAGACCTGATAGGTGACGCCGGGCAGCAGCGCGCTTTCAAGCCGGGAGAGATTACGCACCCATTCATCGTCCGAGACAATGGCGATGCGATCCAGTTTGTAGAGCAGCTGCATCAGGGTGGGCAGATGGGCCAACTCCGCGCTGATGGCGGAAAGGTTGAATGTCGCCATCGCGGTCAGGTCCAGCAGCAGGTTGCCGCCTTTGCCGCCCGCGTTCTGCTGGCGCGCGAATTCAACGATGCGCTGCGCATCGGCTTGGTGGAATTCCTCCATGATCACAATGCGGTGGGCGTTGGGTGCAATCTGGTCGATGTCGATCATGGGGCGTGGCCTGATTCGGGTTCGAAGGGGAGGTGCCCCACTGTATCACACCTGCATCGAGCGCCCGATAGCGCAGCGCATTCCCTGGCGCCTCACCCGCGCGCGCTGCGCGAGAGGACAAGTGCGGCGAAGGCCAGCAGCAGGATCGCGCCCGCTTCGAACAGGACGTTTTCGGGGGCCATGTCCTTGCCCTGCAGCACGATCAGTCGCGCAATCGCCGTGATCGCGATGAAGATCGGATAGATGAAGAACGAACCCTTGCCGGTATAGAACACCGCGATCATGCCGATCACTTCGGTGTAGAGAAACATCAACAATATATCGGCGAGGTTGATTGTCCCGCGTTCCCACACGGTGACGATTTCGGTGCCCGCGGCCGCGAAAGTCATGATCGCGGCGACGAACAGCAGCGCCCGTTCCGCAAAGACAAACGCCTTGTCCGCAGGGCCGCTGATCCCGGTTTCGGGCGATGGTGGTGAATCGTCAGCCATGCTCATTGTGAGCGAGTATGCGCTTGATCGGGTGCGCCTACAACCCGCGCCAAATATTCGCCTTTACTGCGTCGCGTGCGCCAAATCGCGCCGCATCGCAGCGCGTGGGGCGGAAGCGTTTTGAGTAGCACAGCCGCAATTCCTCCAGCCACCCACGCTCGTTGAGCTTCACACCCACCGCGCTGGCGGGCCAGCCGGGATTGGCATCGGCAAAGGCCTGACGGATGCGGCCTGCGGTGAGATTATCCTCGCGGCTGATCCGGTCATATTCTGGGATGCGCAAAGCTTCCCACAGCACGCGGGTAACGGCGAAATAGGTTTCCGGCTTTTTGGTCATGCAGCTGCCGTGCTTCTCCCATTGCCGCGCGATCAGGCGCGAATTGGGCATTGCGCACATATTGCGCCGCACCTCCTGAGGGGTGAGCGCGTTCTTCGCCCCGCACCATTGCGGCCATGTGCTCGAAGAGCCCTGCGGCCACAGCCCGTGGACCACCATCGCAAAGCTGCCATTGCGGCCCGAACACTGGACCTTGTGCGCGGGCGATGTCTCACGCGGTTTGCAGAACTCGGGGCTCCAGCTGAGCGCGAGCGTATACCCCGTGACAGGCACCCGTCTCGGCGCGCTGTCGGGCGCGATTTGAGGAACGGACGCGATTTGTGGCGCGCGGCATTGATAGGCCTGCGCGTGCAGAGTCGCAGGGAGGGCAAGCGCCATTAAGGCAAGCGCGTATCTAGCGGAATATTTCAGGATCGACCTCGCGTCTGGAGAACCATTCGTTCGCGCCCCGCGTGAACAGTAAAGCCACCGCCGAAAGGGCGATCAGCTGGCCCACAGCGACGCCGGGCAGGGCATACAGCGTGGTGAGGTTGATGACGATCAACACCAGCTTCACCCCGGCCATACAGGCAATGAAAATGCGCGCAAACCGGCTCGCCGCCAGCCACACGAGCGCGATCGGGATCAGCTCTATCGTGAACCACGCCGAACTGGTGACGATGGTCCGGTCGCGGTTCCAATCGAGGCCAAGGCCAAGCGAGCGCAGGAATTCCTCCTGCGTGGGTAGGTCAAACAGGGCGGTGGCAAGGTTCCAGACCGCCAGCACCACAAGGACACCTGCGAACAGGTTGATCGAAAGCGGCCGTGGGCCGCGCGCGATGCGAATACCTGACATCTCGCCCACCCCAGCTCAGACCGGCTTGAAGTCCAGTCCCACGTCCGCTGCGGGCGCGCTTTGCGTCAGTCGCCCGACGGAGACGTAATCGACCCCGCTCGCTGCCTTCGCGGCGATGGTTTCGAGGTTGATGCCGCCGCTTGCCTCGGTCGCCGCGCGGCCTGCGACAATGGCCACCGCCTCGCGCAGGGTCGCGGGCGTCATGTTGTCGAGCAGCAGGTGGTGCGCGCCCGCCGCGATGGCGGGTTCGATCTGGTCGATCCGGTCGACCTCGCAGATGATCGGCTTGATCCCGGCCGCCGCTGCGCGCCGTACGGCTTCGCCCACGCTTCCTGCGACCGCGACATGGTTGTCCTTTATCATCGCCGCATCCCACAGGCCTATGCGGTGGTTCTGCGCACCGCCCATCCGGGTTGCGTATTTCTCCAGCACGCGCAGGCCGGGCAAGGTCTTGCGGGTATCGAGCAGGGTGCAGTTGGCGCTGCCTTTTCGCATCGCAGTCACGTATTCCCGAGCCATCGTCGCGATGCCGGAAAGGTGCTGCACGATGTTCAGGGCGCTGCGCTCCGCCGTCAACAGCGCGCGGGCATTGCCAGTGAGGTGCATGAGGTCGGTGCCCGGAGCAACGCTGTCCCCGTCGGCCACCATCGCGCTTATCTCCACCGCCGGGTCGAGCGCGCGAAAGAATGCCTCGGCCAGCGGCAGCCCGGCGACCACGATCGCATCGCGGCTGTCCATCACGCCCGAAAACCGCGCATCGGCGGGGATTACGCTGTCAGAAGTAACATCGCGCCCGCCCCCCTCGAACGCGACGCCAAGATCCTCGGCAAGGGTTTCGCGGATGAACCGGTCAAGATCGAAGCCGGGCAGGGTGAATTGGGTCATACGCTCTCAATAAACGGACCCACAGGGTCCGCAAGCACGACCGTGCGCACGCAGATGCCCGGAGCGAAGCGGAGGATCAGCACCAAGGACGCTCACGCGATTGCGTGAGCGCAAAACATAAACGGACCCGTCAGGACCGCAAGGGCGACTGCCCGCCCGCAGCGGGCGCAGCTATGCTGCGCGCCGAGCGAGGAGGAGCGCCCGGATGGGTGTTCTCAAAAAATCAGTGCACGAAGCGCGCCACCACGTCGCGATAGGAGCGCGAAACCTTCACTTCCTGTCCGCTGTCCAGCACCAGGAAGCATTCGCCATTGGTGTGTGGCTTTACCTGACGCACGAGATCGAGATTGACGATGGTGGAGCGGTGGACGCGCTGGAACTTGCGCGGATCCAGCCGGCGTTCCAGATCCTTCATCGTCTCGCGCAGGATCAGCGAATTGTCGCCGGTGCGGATGCACATGTAATCGCCCGCCGCCTCGATATGTTCGATCGAATCGACCTCGACACGGAAAATCTGGCCGCGATCCTTCACATTGATGAGCTTTTCAAAGCGATCGGCGCTGTCCGATGTCTCGCTGTCGGTTTCGCTGAACAGCGCGGCGCGATCGGGCGCAACCTCGGCCAGCACATCGAACAATTGCCCGGCATCCTCGGTCGATTTCTTTTCAGCCAGACGCTGTCGCACGCGCTCGACCGTATCGGCCAGCTTGTCCTGATCGACCGGCTTCATCAGGTAATTGACCGCATTGGCCTCAAACGCGCGGATCGCGTGTTCTTCATAGGCGGTGACGAACACAAACAGCGGCGGTTCGATTTCCATCACGCCTTTGACCACAGAAAACCCGTCAAATCCGGGCATCTGGATATCGAGAAACACAAGGTCGGGCTTTTCTGTCTTGATCTTGCGGATCGCCTCTCGGCCGTTGGAGCACGTGTCGATCACTTCGACATCGTCAAACGGTTCAAGGCGCAATTGCAAGCCCTGAATGGCAAGTTTTTCATCATCGACGAGGATGGTGCGAATGGTCATGATTTACGATCCAATTGCGGGATGAGGGTTGAAGGATGGCACCTGCGAAGCGGGTTCGGCGGGCGCTGGGCGGGTATCGGGCCGGGTATTGGGCGCGCCTAGCTGGCGCGGCATTTGTGAACCGTCGCTGACAGAATCGACGGGTTGAGCCTCTTCTCGCGCCGAATCGAACGGAATCTCGATCAGCACGGTGAATCCGCCGCCAGCCTGCGATCGTGCTTCGAACACGTGACTATCGCCATAGGCTTGGGCCAGCCGGTTGCGGATATTGGCAAGGCCCACGCCGGTAGATACCAGCCGCGAACCCGGAGCGGTTGCGCCAGCCCCTTCATCGCGACCCGTTTCATATTGATGCGCGCCAAGCTCCGCGCCCGGCCCGGTATCTTCCACGCTTAGTCGCAAACGCTGACCCACAACGCGCGCGATAACTGAAATGCGCGCGCCTTCCTCCTGCGTTCCGACTGCATATTTGATCGCGTTCTCAACCAGGGGTTGCAGGAGCATTGAAGGCAGCAAGGCATCGCGCGCTGCATCGTCGATCTCGAAATGGGTGCGCAGACGCTCTTCAAAGCGCATCCGCTCGATATCGAGGTAAAGCTGCAGCGTCTCGATTTCCTGATCCAGCGTCACCAGACTGCCCGGTTCGGCAATCAGCGTGTGCCGCAGAAATCCTGACAGGCGCGTAAGCATGGCATTGGCCTGCTCGGTCTGTTTCAACAGCACCAGCGTGCTGATCGAATTGAGAGTGTTGAACAGGAAATGCGGATTCAACTGGTATCGCAGCATCGCAAGCTGCGCCGAGGTGGTCTGCGCCTCCAGCCGTTCCAGCCGGTCGGCCTGTTCCTCAACCGTCAGGCAGAAATTGATCGCGTAATACAGCGCACTCCACCCGCCTAGCAGCGTTAGCGGGATGAAGGAGAGGCCGATGAAACGCTGCACGAAACTGGAATCGCGCGTCTCGCCATAATAGATGCCCTGCACCCAGGCGTCGATAGAAGCGTGAGCGACGACCGCCACCAGCAGTACGATGGCAGTTATCCCCCACGTAACCAGCGGCGTGCGTCCGATCAGCCCGCGATAGATCACCGACAAGATGACGCTGATCGAAAAGCCGGTAATGGTGGTCACCAGCAGGATGGTCAGCAGACTGAGCGGCTGATCGTTGGCAATCGCAGTGACGGCACGCAGCAGGAACCAGCCGCCCCATCCGGCGAACTGAAGGTTCCAGAACGCGCGGTTCTTGCTGGCGAAAAACGGCGCCGGTTGAATCTGGAGCATGGGCATGGTTCGAGCCATAGGCACGGTGTTAGCCGAATTTCCCCGAATTTAGCAGGGTGAAATTGCGAGCGTAAACTTAGCAGGGTGCGTCATGAAACAGAGGGGTGACTTCAATCGCCTCTGACCAAACCGCTCCGGGCAATGTCCAGCCCCTTGTCCGGGTCGATTTCGCGGCGGAAATGGACCGACCAGTCCGCCTGTCCCTCGCGCGCCATAAGATCCGCGATGATCGGCAATTCGGCGGCGATGAAGTCGGCCCGCTCGTGCCACCCGTCATGCGTGCGCGCGCGGAAAATGCCAAGATCGTGGTCCTTGCCCCACTTTGCCATGAAGCGATACGCCGCCGCCGGATCATATCCCGCATTGGCCAGCAGCCACGGCATCAACCGGTCGGCCTCGCGCTCCGTCAGGCGGACATTGCCGCGCTTGCGTCTGTTGCGGTCAAGCCAGGCGCTGTGGCCCAGCAAATTGTGCGCCAATTCATGCGCGACCACGCCGGCAAAGATGTCCTCCTCATACGCAAATCCGGGAAAGCGCGCGCCGATCACCACTCTGTCCCCATCCGCAACCGCGCGGCGCGAATCACCGAGGATTTCGAACCGGGTGGCGCAAACAGACACCGGTTCGAGCGCGTGCGCAGTCCCATCGGCGAAGGTGAAGGTGACCGAGCCGGCTGCGGTAAGCTGGGTGTCGATCCAGTCATGCGCGCGGGTGAGGCGCTGCCAATCCATCCGCTCCTGCGCTTCCCAGCTGTTGGGCTGCGCATCGTCGATGCGGATGACTTCGCGATTGCGGACAAACGTATTCGCAAGGCCGGACGGCGATCCGCTTGCAGCGGTCTGCACCGCGAACGCGCCCGTCAGGTCCAGCGCGGCGCGGGCGATGTCGGGTTGGCCATAACTGGCGATGTCCTGCAATTGCAGCCCTATGGAGGGGATCACGCGGTCGCAGAACGGCGCATTGCCGCGCACCAGTTTCCAGCCCACATCCTGCAGGCGCTGGTCGCTGTCCTGAAACTGCCCAATGGCGGCGCGTTCTGCCGCAAGGTCAATACCGCCCACTTCGGGTTCAACGGCCTGTGCTGATCCCGGCATCACGCCCGAAGCCAGGCTCGAAACGCAACCGGCGATTAGGATTGCTGCACGGCGTCGCATCAGCTTTCAGCCCGTACTCCTGCGCCCGCGATCGCTTCTTTGAGGCCTTCAAATCCGATGGCGCCGCTGATCGCCTTGTCCCCGGTGACCCACGCGGGCGTTCCCGAAAATCCGATAGTGCGGGCCAGCGCCTGATTGCGCGCAAGCTCGATGCTGACGGGCTCGCTTTGCGCATCGACCGCCGCGCGGGCAAGGTCCAGCCCCGCTGCGCGCGCCGCTGCCTCCACCGTGTCTGGCGTGGCCGGGCCGAACCTGAACATGGCGTCGTGAAACGCGCTGTATTTGCCTTGCATCGCGGCGGCCAGCGCCATGCGCGAGGCGATTTCGCTGCCTTCGAAAATCGGCCATTCGCGCACGATCACCTTCAGGTCCGGGTCTTCGGCGATCAGTTTTGCAACATCGGCCAGGCTCGCCTCGCAATATGGGCAGTTGTAATCGGTGAACTCCACCAAGGTGCGCGAACCACCGGGGTTGCCCAGCACCGCGCCGGGGAAGGGCGCAAACACCTCGCCGCCGGCCTGTGCCAGCCGATCCGAGGTTTCGCGAGCTTGCAGTGCCTCGGCCATCTCCGGCAAGACTTCGGGATTGCCCAACAGGTACGCGCGGGTGCGCAGGTCGGCCCGGTTGTCGCCAAGCCCGGAGAACGACCAGATCGCGGCGCCGAGAAAGCCGAATGCGAGTGCCATCAATGCGGTGAGCAGGACGGAGCGAAAGCTGCCGGCAGCCGGGGCTGTGGGTGGGGTGTCGTTTGTCATGTCGCGGGTGTTAGCGCGTGTCTTGGATCAGCGCCAGACGCCAGCTTGCGACGCGGGCTGCGCTGTTATCGCCTATCGCGCAACTGCTCGAGCGCAGAGCGCGCTTCGAGCGCGATGTCCTGCGCACGGATCCAGTCGGGCGTGCCGCGCGGCAAACCCGCCTCGGCGGCCTGCGCGCTGCGCAAGGCAGCAGGGTACGATTGGTTCATCACCTGCTGTTCCGCGCTGGCAAGCCGCGCGCGCGGTTCATCCCCGCTTGCGGCATAGACCACGCCCAGCTGATACCATGCGAACGGATTGAGCCGGTCCCTGCCCACCGCCGCGCGCAGCACCTGCTCCGCCTCGGCAAAGTGGGTCTTGTCCTCGGTCGCGATCAGCGCGTGACCAAACATCGAGGCGATCAGCGGCTGGCTGCGGGTGAGCATGGTTGCCCGGCGCAGCGGAATCAGCGCATCCACGGGGCGCCCGGATTCGAGCAACACCTGCCCTTTGAGCTCCAGATAATAGGGGTTGTCGGGTTCCTGCCCCAACAGGCTTTCGGTTTCTGCCAGCGACTTTTCGATCCGCGCATCCTTGTGAAAAGCATAGGCGCGGGCATAGCGCGCCTCCACGCTCTGATCGGTTTCGGGATACATCGACAGCGTGCGACGCGGCTCTGCAAGGAAGCCGTAAAGTTTCGCGCGCACCTTGATAAAACGATCCTGCATTTGCGGATCGTCGGGCTGGGCCCAGGCCGCGTCTTGCTCCAGCAATTCGCGCAAGGTCGCCACACGATCACCCGAAAGCGGGTGGGTGCGACCATAGGCGGCTTCATCGGCCTGGCTGTATCCGCGACGGATTTCAAAGCTGCGCAGCCGCTCGAAAAAGGTGATCATGCCCCGGCCCGAAATGTCCGAGCCCGAAAGATAGCGCGCGCCCGCAAGATCGGTCGATGCCTCCTGATCGCGGTTGAAGCTGAGGAAGTTGGCGACGCCTGCCTGCATGCCGACGCCAAACAGACCCAACCCCGCCTCTGGCGGAGCGCCTGCCAGCACCGCGCCCACGCCTGCGAGCAAGGACAGCAGCGTGAGCCCCTGCATCCCGGAGGTCCGTTCCTCGAACCGGACCGCATGGCCTGCGGTGATGTGGCCCAGTTCGTGCGCGAGCACGCCCTGCACTTCGTTCGCCGTCTCTGCTGCGTTGATCAGGCCGGTGTGGACGTAGATCACCTGTCCGCCCGCAACAAAGGCGTTGATCGAGGGATCGTTGATCAGCACCACCTCGACATTGCCGACATCCAGCTCGCTCGCTTCGACAAGCGGGTTGAGCATATCGGTCAGCAGCGCCTCGGTCTCGGCATCGCGCAGCCGCGATTGCGCGCTGGCCGGAGCAAACGCGAAAACGAACGTCGCGATCAGCGCAAGGACGAAGGCGGGCATTGTACGGAGGGAGCGCATGCGCGATGTTTAGCGTGGATCGGCCTGAACGGGAAATGAAAGCGTGATGATGCGCGCTGCGCTGTGGCTCTAACGGGCTAGCTTTGCGGTCGCCGTACCCGGGACATTGTCTGGCAGACTGCCGGAGGCTGTGCCCGAGACTGTATGCGCAAAGTCGGCAATGGTGCGCACCACATCGCGGCGTCCCCGCCACGGCGCGGCCATCGCTACCAGAGGATCGTTATGCTTCATCTCGGGATAAATCCTGAGAGTCGCGGTCCCACCCAGATTCTCGATTTCACGGGCCAGATTGCGCGAATTGTGGATGCCGACCAGATCGTCTTTCTTGCCGTGGATCAGCAGCATGGGCGGGCCATCGCCGCGAATGTGGGTGCCAACCTGAGTCGCCTGCGGATCGGGCGCGGGGCCAAAGGCAGCGATGGTTGAAGGGCTGTCATAGGGGAAGAAGTCATAGGGGCCCGAGATGCCCACTACGCCGGCAAGGGCGTCGGCATCCATGCCGAGGCGACCCAGCCATTGTCGCTCCAGCGCGGTCATGACAACATTGTATGCACCCGCCGAATGGCCGGCCAGGACGATGCGATCGGGATCGCCGCCGTACAGCGCAATATCCTGCCGCGCCCGGTCCACGGCGCGCGCGGTGTCTTCAAGCATGGCGGGATAGATACCATCGCCTGCCCCATCCTGAACCAGCCGGTAGCCGACCAGCACCACAAGGAACCCCTCCGGTACGAACGCCCGGGCAATGAAACCATAATCCTCTGGATCGCCAGAGCGCCAGCTGCCGCCATGCGCGAACATCAGCACGGGCAGGGCGGGGCCTTCGGAATCGGGGTTTTCCGGACCCCACACGATGATCTTTTGTGCGGGGTGATCGCCCGTTGAAATGGTCGCCAGGCGAGCCACATTCCTGCTGCCCCCGGCGACTCTGTCGATTGCGCTGAGCACGGCGGGGCCATTGCGCCAGATCGCAAATTGCAGGGCGATGCCGCCCACTACGATGAGAGTTACGAAGGCGCCAAGCGCCCATACCAAGATACGCAAATTTCACCGCCTCTGGCAGTTTCAATCCCAATGACGGCGTATCTAGCCCTTGCGACGTGGCGCGTATAGGGCGCGCGTCATGGATGCACTGGGCCGCCGATGCGCAATAAGCCGATCAGCCGATCAGTTTGCGCGCGGCACGCTCGATCAGCGCAATATCCTGTTCCACTTCGCCCAGCACCTCAACGGCGGTACCCGATCCGCGGCGGACCATCACCAGAGCAAACTCCGGCCCTTCGGCCCGAATCGCATCGAAGGTTAGCGCTTCCAGTTCCCGCAGCTTTTTCGCCAGTGCCTCGCGGATCTGGTTTTCCGGTTCGACGGTCTTGCCGCTGTCTTCGCGCCGCAGCCGCCGTTCGGCGGTGACGACTCCTTTCAGCCCACCATCGGCATCCGACAGGAAGTGCGCCAGCGCGCCACGTTCCAGCCCGATGCGGTGCGCATGGCTCAGCACGGCGGCGTATTCGGTGAGGCGCGTCTTGTCGTAATCGCTGCCGAACACCAATTTGACCACCGGCGTCATCGGTGCGCGGTCCTGCACGGTGAGGCCGCTTTGTTCGATCAGCGCATCGTAATCGCGCGGCGCCTGTTGCGCGGCGAGCGAGAAATCATAGGCCCGACCAACGGCGGCATACAGCGCGTGGCGGCTGCGATCTTCGGATGCGTGAGCATTATTCGCAAGCTCTCGTGCCGAGATGAGGCAATCATACAGGTCCGCATCATCGCGAAGCGGTTCGACCGTTTGATCGAAGTCGGCCTCGGCGGCGCCATCTGATCCGGCACCAGGTCCGGCATCGGGTCCGGCATAGGACCCAAAATCTGAGCCACCATCGGAACTCGCCTCAACGTAACCGGTCGAGGCATGTTCCGGCGCAGCGTCTTGCCCTGCGAATGCATTTTCGACATCGTAGTCGGCCGGATCGAACTGATCGGCGTCAAGGTCGATTGCCTTCTTGGTCGGGGTTTCGATATAGTCGGCGAGCGAGGCAAAGCTGTATGGCTTGCCGCCGTCTTCCTCGTCGTCTTCTTCGTCCTCGTCCCCGTCATCAAGGTTGTATTGGCCAAAATCGGGCATCGGCAGATCGTCACTCACATCATCGCTGGATGTGTCGTAATCGCTCCCCACACCGAAATGCGTAACGTTGTCGCGCAGGGGATCGGCACTATCGTCCAGGCTTGTATCATGGGCGATGGGTTCTTCGATTTCGCCTTCTTCATGCGCAGGGCTATCGGCCCAATCGGTCATCATGTCGGAGTTGCGGATATAGGGTTCGGTTTGCAGGCTGGCGTCGTCACCTTGCTCTTCGACATCGAGCGCCTGATCGATTTCCAGCAGCAATTCGTCCGCTGTCGCCTGATCGGCCATTTCCTTCCAGTTGATGACGCCATAGATAAAGTCGATGGTTTCATCGTCGCTCGAAAAGGGCAACAGGATGCCGCGATACAGGATTGCCTGGCCGCGCTGATTGACGAATTCCGCCTCGAACCCGATCGGGGCCTGATTGGCCATGATCTGCATGTAATGATCGGTGATGCGGCTGAGCAACGAACGCGGCGGAACGTCCGAAAGGCGGTCGATCACGCCATTTGCGCCGCATTCCTCGCCCAGAATCGGGCCGATAAATTGCACCACCGGGTCATCGATCCCGGCCGAAAAATCAAGCAACACCGAATGCGGGCCGAAGTCGGGCAGGTCGGTCGGCTCCAGATCTTCGATGCTTGGGAAAGTGCGCTCACCCAGCAGGCTGGCCCAGTGATTGTAGGCGCGCACCTGCATGCGGCGTTCGTCCTGACCAATGGAAGAAGGCGGGAGATCGCGCGAATTCGCAGCGTCCTGCGCTCCGGAATCTAGTTCCTGCCGGCCCAGACTGTGCCGGTCCAGATCTGGGCCGTCTTCAAAAATGTCTCGATCAGCCGGTTCGCCAGAATCGAATGTGCCGCGCAACGTGTCCATGGCCATTCTTGCCCCTTGTAATACCTGTTCGGGACCGTTCTGGCGCGACGTGGTAAACATAGCGTTAAGTCGCGCCCAGTTTCATCGCGACTTTTATCACAACTTTCAAACGGGTGCGAAAATCGCGGTTGGGCAAAGCCTGAGGGCGGTCGCGCCGATCAGCACACCCGCTTTGCAGCCTTTAGAGTATGTAGCGCATCTTGATCGTCAGTTTCTGATTGGCGCCGGTGTGGGTGAACACCGCATCGCCAAATTTGGGCGGGGCCATTGCCACATTGGCATCGCGCGAAAAGCCAAAGCCTTCCTTGGGCATCATGCCGAGCGCGCGGTTTGCCTTGCCGTCATTGTTCTCATCATGCAGCAGCGCGACCGCATAATCGCCCGGTTCGACGCCGGTGAACCGGATGACCACCGCCTTGCCAGCGGCAACGACCGTGCGATGCGCCGAGGGATCCTTGCGGCATTGGGGGAAGATCGTCTCTTCCGTCGTCATGCAGGCACGCACCACGCCTTTGGTTGAGCGCATATCGGTGATGGTGATCACCACTTCGCCTGCCGTTGCAGGAACGGCCGCGGCCAGCATGACTCCGGCCAGTGCTACTGAACCGATAAAAGCTGCACTTCTAATCATGCTTCTGCCCCCTGATCGGCCCGCGGCGTTTGCGAAAGCGGCTGGCTGACCCTAGTCCCGGTTCCGGCCACAATCCGCTTTGAAAACCCCTGATCCGTCCCGCAAAGGCGATCCCAGAACCGGAAATACAGGCCGAAATTGCATCGGTATTGTTCGTGATGACGCTCATGATGGCTGGCGGTTATCACCCAATTTCCCAACCTTGAATGAACAAGCCGACGCGGAAACATCTCCCAGCCCATGTGATTGGTGACGCCCATCACCGTTGCGATCGCAAGAACGCAACCCAGCATGGCGAAGTGGATCGGAACGACAAAGACCATAATAGGCACCACGATCGCGCCGCTCAGCGCCTCGATCGGATGAAAGCTCATGGCGGTCCACGCGGTCGGCGGACGACTCTGGTGGTGGACCGCGTGCGCCAGACGGAACAGTCGCGGCGCATGCATTGCCCGGTGGCTCCAGTAAAACCAGCTGTCCTGCACGAACAGGTAGATCAGCACGGACAACGGCAGATACCACGAAGGCCATTCGCTGAAATCAGCGTAGAGCGCAGTCCAGCCGTAATGCCGCCAGCCCCACAGGATCAGCCCGGTAGGCGCGCCATAAATAAATGCGGCGAGCATCGACCAGCGGATCTCGCGCGCGATTTGCTGGCCGAGCCCTGCGTATAGGCCCGGATGCATCCACCGCGTCACAAACGCGAATGCCCCGCTGGTGACGATATAGCGCACGGCCACAATCGCCGTGACCGCCACACCCGCAAAAATTGCGTCGAGCCAGATCGGCAAATCACCCGGTATCAATGCGCGGTTCCGTCCACGCCGCTTTTATGGAGCGGTCGCAGGCCAAAGAACAGCGTTGATTTCATCCCTGTCGCTGGCTGTGTATGGCGCGCACGACGTGAGCATATGCGGGCGCCACGCGCGGGCCGGCATCAGCCAGCGATGTCGATATCGCCACAATGCGGATCGAGCAGCGCAGTGTGCCGCCGCATGGCGAGCCGCGCGAGGCGTTCCACCTGCACCTTGCGCCGGGCTGCGGCCAGCCGCGTCAGCGGGGCCTGCCGGACGATTTCCGCATCGTAACCATCGGCAACGATCACTCCGCTGAGTTCGGGCTGAAAGGCTGCGCTTTCCAGCGGCGCGCGGTCCAGTCCCGGCGGCACGCCCCAATAATACCGGTCGCAATAATCGAGGTAATCGGGCCATTTGCTGTCGCCCAGCAAATCACCGCGCGCCACCTTGATCTCGACAATCACGATTAGCCCCTTGGCATCGATACCCATCAGATCGGCGCGACGGCTGTTCTGCAACGGCACTTCGGGCGCGCACCAGACATTGTTGCGCGCAAACAAGCGGGTAATTCCCCGTGCCACATCAGCCGCGACCAGCCGCGCTGTTGCAGCGGGATCAGCGACCAGCGAATCAATCGAGTGCGTGCAAGTTTCGGCCATCCGCTCAACCTGGAACATACGCAGAACGCAGTCAAGAGCGACGATCGTGTCTTGCGTGCAGTGTCAGGCAGCGTCGTGCGCGGACAAGATGCCTTGTCGCGCTTGCTGCAAAACCGCGTTGCGTGCCTCGAAAAACTCGCGCCACAGGGCAAGCGCTGGCGCGTGGGCAGCGCCGCCACGTTGCGCAATGACGGCCAGCGCGGCAAGTCCTGCCTGCAACATCGCGCTCATATCCTCGATCCCCTGCTGCGCCAGCGCGCGCCGCCAAGGCGCTGCATCAGCAATGCATACGGGAAAGGCTGCAAAGTGCCCGACAAACGGCTCGGGTGAAAGCTGCGCGGTTTGCGCGATTTGCGCCCCCTGTTTGTGAAGCGCGTGCCACTGCGCTGCGAGCGAGGCATCGCCAGCAGCGGGCGGGGAAGGCCGCCGATGTGACGCTGTATCGCGCATCAGGCGCGCCTGATCGGGGGGGAGGACTGACATGGCCCACATGCATATGCGATCCCCCTTTCCGGAGCGTTAAGACGGCCACGCAATTCTCTGCTGCAAATCGCACTGTGAAGGCGTGATGCGTCAGCTCGGCGCAAAGCACGCCGCGAGCGCAGCCACGCGATTATTGACTGGCAGCAACGCTCCCGACTTGCTAAGCGCCTGCCCGCGCCCAAGCAGCGCATAATGCCACCAAGGCAATCGGCACCCGTAGCTCAGCTGGATAGAGCGCTGCCCTCCGAAGGCAGAGGTCACTGGTTCGAATCCAGTCGGGTGCACCAGAAATCTAGCCGACGGGTAGTGTTGGTCACCCGCTTTGGGCACTTTATCGGCCGCTTTCGAATCGAAGGCCTTGTCCCGCTTGGCGAAAATCCATCATCCGATTAGCGTGGATCGGTCGTTGGGCGGGCACCCTCGGCTGGTTGCCGTCCAATCAGCCTTCCGCTAAAACTCCATTGCCATCTGTCGGGTTGCTGAGGGGAGCAAAACGAATGGGCCACTATTTTCTGGCGTTTACTTATTAGGCGGATGCACGACGAACGCCGCACCTAATGTCTTTGCCGATCAGTATTCCCTTGCTGGTGATGAAGCCTGCGTTGGCTTCACAGCCATTTTTAGCACGCGCATCGTGTGTGCTGACAAAAAGGGCAATCGGCTCAAGGCTCGGCTCAGCAAGCACAGCAACAGGGGCAATATGCAGCCCCTCGGGATGGACGCGTTGCGCCGGGCACATATTCTGGCGCAATCACGTATCGCCAAATTGCTGGTCCAAAAATGATCTGCCGCTGATGGCCCGCTGGCTTGAATGCGCGGCCAGCGCTGTGCTTGGGCAGGCACCCTCACCCAACCTGCGCCCTCTGGCTTTGCGCCACGGTTGAGTTCGATACACCCTTAGCGAACCGTGTTGGGGCCATGTTGAGGGTATCTGTCGCAAGTCAGTCGCAACGTGGCTATTGTCGGACCAGATGTTACAGCCGCGCGTAAGAAATGCAGCGACATTTGGGGCATGGCACGCTAAGGTCGCCGCTATGGCAACGCCGATTTACGAATTTGCGCAATTGCCGCAGGCCGCGCGCTTGCCGGGGAGTACGCGTGCGCAAAAGCGGATCCGCCGCGCCGGAGAATCGCCACGCGTCGGGGTGATCTACAACCCACGCAGCCACCGCAATCAGGGTGCCGACTTCGATTGCGAAGTGTGCCCACACGTCCACATCGCCAAACCCGGCAACCGGTCTGCTTTGCCCGATGCGCTCGCCAAATTTGCCGAGGCCGGGATCGACCTGCTGGTCATTAATGGCGGCGATGGCACGGTGCGCGACGTTCTGACCTGCGGGCAGGCAATTTTCGGGGATGACTGGCCTGCGATCGCCGTGTTGCCCAAGGGCAAGACCAATGCGCTGACCGTCGATCTGGGAGTACCGGCCGACTGGAGCCTGCAAGATGCGATTGACGCATTTGATACAGGCGCGCGCATCATCCGCAGACCCATCGCGGTGCGTGATCTCGCGGATCGGCCAGAGGACAACACTTCGCGCCCTGAAGGCAAGGACGTGCTTGGCTTCATTTTGGGTGCAGGCGCGTTCACCGCGGCGACGCAGGACGGGCAGAGCGCGCACAGGCTGGGCGCCTTCAACAGCGTTGTCGTGGGGGTAACCGGCGTCTGGGGGCTGATGCAGGCGCTGTTTGCATCGCGCAACAATCCGTGGCGGCGCGGGTCGCGCATGGCGATCGGACTGGGCGCGCAACACACGCCGATGGTTCACAGTGGCAGAGGCGATCCGGATTACCGCCAATTGCTGTTTACCACCACGCTGGAACGACTTCCCGCCGGGCTCAAGCCGTTTGGCCGCCTGCGAACGGGATTGAGGGTGCTTGCGGTCGATCAGATCAGCCGTCGCACGACGGTGATCGTGCCATTTGTCGCCACGGGTCGGATGCAAGATGGCCTGCGCGAACGTGGGATTCATCAGGTGAGCGTGCCGGAATTCTCTTTACAGATCGACGATCAGTTCATCTTCGATGGCGAGGCATTTCCGCCGGGCCATTACCGGATTGCACAGGGTCCGGCGCTCGAATTCGTGACGCCCGGACCCGGTACGGCCCAACTCCACCCATCATGACCGGCGCGCTCGAAGAGCGCCTGGAGACACAACTCGCGGCCCCGGTCGATCCGGCGGTCAGCGAATTTGCCCGCGTGCTGGCGAATGAGGCGGGGGCGCTCGGCGTGCTGTTCTACGGATCGAACTTGCGGACGGGGTCGCTTGACGGGGTGCTAGATTTCTATGTCTTGTTGCCCGGCGAGGCGGCGGATGAGCCTGCGATCTGGCCACGCGTCAGCTATCACGAACGCGCATTCGGCGCAGATGTTCTGCGCGCGAAGGTGGCGACGATGCGGCTGGCGACGTTTGCCAGCGCAGCCTCTGGCGAGCGGACTGATACGACGATCTGGGCACGGTTCGTGCAGTCGTGCGCGCTGGTATGGGCAAGCGATGCAGGCGCACGAGCCGCGATTGTCGAGGCGCTCGCCAAGGCGGCGATGACGGCGGCACGGCTGGCGGTGGTGCTTGGCCCGGAAGCGGGACCGACGAACGAATACTGGAGTGTGCTGTTCCGTGCGACGTACAAGGCGGAGTTCCGGGTCGAAAAACCGGGGCGCGAGAACGATATTCTAAGCGTCAATGCAGGCCATTTTGCCGGGCTGCTGCCGGTCTCGCTCGATGCGGCCGGCATCGCCTTCATCCGGCAGGGCGAAGCAATCGTCCCGCAGCTTGATGCGCACACCCGCGCGACGGTGCTGCGCTGGTGGAAGCGCCGTGCGCGGCTGGGCAAGCCGCTCAATCTGGTGCGGCTGGTCAAGGCCAGCACCACTTTTGAGGGCGCTGCCCGCTATGCTGCGTGGAAGATCGAGCGGCATACCGGAATGCCGGTGGCGATCACGCCATTTCGCAGACGCTATCCGCTGCTCGCGGCGCCTGCTGTGCTGTGGTCGCTATGGCGATACAGCCGCAACCGAAGCCCCGCCAAGCCTGACTGAACCGCTCACAGATACAGCATGTTGACCGACATCGGCTGCGCGCCCGAACCAAGATCGAACCGGGTCTTGCTCACGCTCGGCTTGCCGAGATTGAAGACGTTGATCGAGGGGTTGTTGGACATCGCCCCGCCATCCTGCCGGATATCGGTCTTGCCATTGCCGTTGACATCGTGGCGCACCGCAATGGCATAACTGCCCGCCTTGGGAGCGGGGACGCAAAACGTCATCGTGCCCTTTTGCGCGGGCAATTCGATCCGGCTGAGCCATTTGCCCTTGGCCAGCCATTCGCCTTCGGTGGCGCGATACATCTGCACGCGCACCTTGCCCTGAGAGCTGGTGATACCGCGCACCGTCAGGCGCACCGCCGGGCCGCTGCCGGGGGCGCAGGCGCGCATATCGTTGCCGATTGTCTGGCGGTACTGTCCGCTTGCCGGAGCGATGGTGCCGGGCAACAGCCCTGCCCCCATCGCAAGGATACCGAGCGCCCCGGTGGCGACTGCAAAAGCTTTCATCATTTGGTGTCTTTCAAATCCAGAACTCAAGACGGGCCTGCACGATACCTGCCGCCTGCCGCAACCGCGCAGATTTTGCACTACGGGGTCAGCACAACACGATATGTGGCAGTCTTGCTGTGAATTGCGGCTGAATTGTCGGCGCTCGCTACCCGATGCCGGGCTCACACACCTTACCGAAGCATTCACCACGGTGGAAAAGGTCGCGAACCAAGCTTGTGGGCCGATTCGCAGGCATTTAGGCGGGGTAGCAGCGTAAACAAGGAGACGCTCTCACCTGCCAGAAGTTTTGGCCGCCAGTATCAGCCATGTCCACACCGCTTATTTCCCCTTCGATCCTGTCAGCCGATTTCGCCCGGCTCGGTGAGGAAGTGCGCGCAGTAGACGCGGCGGGGGCCGACTGGATCCATATCGATGTGATGGACGGGCATTTCGTGCCTAACATCACCATTGGTCCCGATATCATCAAGGCGCTGCGCCCGCATTCTGACAAACCATTCGACGTGCATCTGATGATTTCGCCGGTCGATCCGTATCTGGAGGCGTTTGCGCAGGCTGGCGCTGATATTATCACCGTCCACCCTGAGGCAGGACCCCATATTCACCGCACCCTGCAGGCGATCCGCGCGCTGGGGAAAAAGGCGGGCGTGGTGCTCAATCCCGGCACTTCTGTCAGCGCACTCGACAACCTGATGGACCTTGTTGACCTTGTGCTGGTGATGAGCGTCAATCCCGGCTTTGGCGGGCAGAGCTTTATCCCCTCACAGCTGGAAAAAATCGCCGCCATTCGTGCGATGATCGATGCGACCGGACGTGACATTCATCTCGAAGTCGATGGCGGGGTAAACCCCGAAACCGCGCGCCAGTGCGTTGCCGCCGGAGCGGACGTGCTGGTTGCCGGATCGGCCACCTTCAAGGGCGGGCCGGATCATTATGCGGGCAATATTGCCGCGCTGAAAGGGGCCGTTTGATGGACACGCTGTTTCGCGATGAACGCGCAGAGCTGGACGCATCGGTTCCCGACCTGCGCCCCGATCACACCGGCGAGAGCGCCCTGCCGCTGGGCCGGCACAAAGAGCCGCTGAGCGAGCCGGGCAAAGTGTCCGATGAACAGGGCAGCGTTGCGGCGGAAACATCGCGCGCGCTGGCGCTGACCGATGTGATCGCGCCGCGCGGTGGACCGGGCGAGGCGTTCATCCGGCTGGCCTACCGCCTCGGCGTGCCCGGCCATGCGATCGCTGCACCATTTCGCCGCGCGTCCGCGCCGCGACTGCTCGCGCAGGTCGACACGCCGAACAAAGGTGATCGCGCTTCGGGCATCGCGCTGCGCGCCGGGCATTTCCTGGTCCACAGCGTCAAACTGCCGATTGCACAGGTCGATTATACCGGCGGCACGCGACTTTCGCCGGGAATTGAGCGCAGCCTGCACTCATTTGGCTGGCTTTACGATCTTGCCGCCAGCGCCCCGCGCGAAGAATGCATTTCGGTGGCGCAGCGGATCATGCGCGGCTGGCTTGATGCAAATCCATCCCCGCCCAAACGCACGACCAAGCTGCGGGCATGGGATGTCGAGCACACCGGCCTCAGGCTGATGGCGTGGCTGATCCACGCTCCGCTTATCATCGGTGATGGCAAATCGGGCCTGCGCGGGGAATTGCTGCGGGCGATCGTCGAAACCGCCGAGTGGCTCGATCGCAAGGCGTTGAAGAGCGGCGCTGGGCTCAGCCAGATGGTCGGCTGGGCAGCGGTGACGGCGGCAGGCCTGCTGCTGCCCGACGGCAAGGCGCGCCGGCTTTACGGGCAGGCGGCGCTGATCCGGTCGCTGGGCGATCTGGTGGCGGAAGATGGCGGCGTGCTGTCGCGTTGCCCCGGCGCGCAGATGCAGGCCATCGCGACGCTGACCGATCTTATCGCCTGTTACGAGGCTGCCGGGGTGGATGCGCCCGAGGCGCTGTTCGTCATGCGCGAATTGCTGATCCCGCCGCTGCTGGCGCTGCGGCACGGCGATGGCGCGTTGGGCAGCTGGCAGGGGCAAGGAGCCATCCCGGCGGATCGCGTCTCCAGCCTGATCGTGGCCACGGGTGTGCGCACGCGCCCGCTTAATGAACCGCAGCACTGGGGTTTCCAGCGCTTGCGCGGCGGTGACGCGGTGGTGCAGTTCGACGCCGCGCCGCCGCCGCGCGCCCGCCATGCGCGCATTGGCTGCGCGTCCACGCTGGCGTTCGAGCTTTCCGATGGCCCGGCGCGGCTCGTCGTCAATTGCGGCGGAGCCGCGCTCGCCGGAGGGCAGGTGCCCGCGCATATCGGCCAGGGGCTGCGCGCCAGCGCCGCGCATTCGACGCTGGTGCTGGACAATGCCAATTCCACCGCCGTGCTGCTGCACGGCCAGTTGGGCAAGGGCGCGGAGCTGGTCGAGGTTGAGCGCCGTCCTGCAAACAAGAACATGACCCGTGTCGAGGCGAGCCACGATGGCTATGCCATGCGCTTTGGCCTGATCCACCAACGCATCCTGTCGCTGCGCAGCGATGGCACCGAACTGGCGGGCGAAGATGTTCTGCTGCCATCCAGCCGTAGTGGCAAGCGCGGCAAGATCGGCTTTGCGATCCGGTTCCATCTGGGGCGCGGGATCGAGGTGCGGCTGTCCGACGATGCCCGCGGCGCGAGCCTGCTGACACCCGATGGCCGCCTGTGGCAATTCCGCCTACGCGGCGATGTGGCGGGGTCCGGCGAAATGGCGCTGGGTTGCGAAGACAGCCTGTGGGTCGATGGCGAGGGGCGCCCGCATGCGACGCATCAGTTGGTGATCGAAGGGCTGACATCGCGTGGCGGGGGTCAATTCTCCTGGCTGTTCAAGAAGATGGGGTGAACCGCCCCCCAAGTGCTTTCGGGCAGGAGCTTTCGAAACGTGGAAGATAACCAGATCAAGCGGGCGCTGCTGTCAGTGTCCGACAAAACCGGGTTGGCGCAGCTGGGCACCGCGCTGGCGGAGCGCGGGGTCGAACTGGTCAGCACCGGGGGCACGGCAAAGGCGCTGCGCGAGGCGGGGCTGGACGTCCGCGACGTATCGGACCTTACCGGCTTTCCGGAAATGATGGACGGGCGGGTCAAGACGCTCCATCCCAAAGTGCACGGCGGCCTGCTCGCCCTGCGCGACAATCCCGAACATCTGGCCGCGATGGAGGCGCACGATATCGGCGCGATCGATCTGGTGGTGGTCAATCTCTACCCGTTCGAGGCGACGGTGGCGAAGGGTGCAGAGCGTACCGAAATTATAGAGAACATCGACATCGGCGGGCCTTCGATGGTGCGCTCCGCTGCCAAGAACCACGGTTTCGTGACGATCCTTACCGATGCGGCGGATTATCCCGAGCTGCTGGAAGAACTGGACGCGTATGATGGTGCGACCAGCGCGGCATTCCGCATCCGCATGGCGGGCAAGGCCTATGTCCGCACCGCTGCCTACGACTCTGCGATCGCCAACTGGTTCGCGTTTGGCTATGCGTTCACTCACCCGCTGGGCGCAGAGGCATTGAAGGCGACACCGTTTACCGACACCATGCCGCTTGCCCTCAAAAAGCAGGACGAGCTGCGCTATGGCGAAAACCCGCACCAGTCCGCCGCAATCTATGTACCGCAGGTAACGGGCACGTCGGGCGTCCCTCAGGCGATGCAATTGCAGGGCAAGGCGCTCAGCTATAACAATCTGAACGATGCCGATGCCGCGCTGGAACTGGTCGCAGAGTTTGCCGGTCAGGCACCGGCGGTCGTCATCGTGAAGCACGCCAATCCGTGCGGCGTGGCTCAGGCCGCATCGCTGCTGGAGGCATGGGAGGCTGCCCTTGCGTGTGACAGCGTCTCCGCGTTTGGTGGGATCGTTGCGGTCAACACCGCGCTGGACGGGGCGACGGCACAAGCAATCGCCGCGATCTTTACCGAAGTCGTGATTGCGCCGAGCGTCACCGCCGAAGCGCGCGAGGTGTTCGCTGCAAAGAAGAACCTGCGCCTGCTCGAATGCGGCACCCTGCCCGATCCGCGCCGGGGCGGCTTTGCAATGAAGACGATTGCGGGTGGAATGCTGATCCAGTCGCGCGACAATGGCACGGTGAGCGAGGCGGACCTGAAGGTGGTGACGAAACGCGCACCGACCGCGCAGGAGTTGAAGGACTGCCTGTTTGCCTGGACCGTTGCGCGCCACGTCAAATCGAACGCCATCGTTTATGCCAAGGACGGGGCCACCGCCGGGATCGGGGCGGGCCAGATGAACCGGCGCGATTCCGCGCGCATCGCCGCGATCAAGGCGCGCGAGGCAGCGGAGACCTTTGGTTGGGACGCTCCGCGCACCATCGGCAGCGCGGTCGCATCGGATGCGTTCTTCCCCTTCGCCGACGGCTTGATCTCGGCAGCCGAAGCCGGAGCAACAGCCGTCATCCAGCCCGGCGGCTCGATCCGCGATGACGAAGTGATCGCCGCTGCCGACGAAGCGGGCCTTGCGATGGTCTTCACCGGGATGCGACACTTCAGGCACTAGGCTGCGAGCGCCCCGTCGCGCTGCAATACCTTCACTCGCCCGACCGGGATGCCGCATCGCATGCTGGCGGGCAGGCCTAATCCTGTCCAAACTCAACCATTTTTCAATTCATGCGTAACTACACGCATAAGTAATGCGAACTGTCACATGAAGCCGTTGTTCACCGCTGCGCAAGTCGCGGTCCGCCACATACTTTGCAGACAGACTGAAAAACACCAAGCAAGAGCAAACGCCATGACCCTTTTCATCCCCGATCTCTATCGCCAGCTTGGCCTTGGCTTTGTGCTGGGCGCTGTGCTGGTTGCAGCGACAAACGCCGATGCGTGGGCCGAGCAATTCTCGCCCCCTGCGCAGGCCGCGCAAGTGATCAAAGCGCCTTTGCCCGATGCCGAGTTTCGCATCGCTCCCGAGGCCTGAGGAATGCCATACATGCCTGCATCGCCCCTATCGCGCTCCCTTCTGAAAACCCGCACGGTCCTTGGACTTGCGGCTGGCGCTGCCGCGCTCGCATTCACCAGCCTTTCCGTGCCGGTCCACGCTGAACGCGTCGTCAACGCTCCAGTCGCAAAGCGCATTGCCAAGGAAGGCACGGGTCTCAAGACCGCGATTTTCGCAGGGGGATGCTTCTGGGGGGTCGAGGGCGTTTTCAGCCATGTGAAGGGCGTCAAATCCGCCGTCTCAGGCTTTCACGGCGGCACGGCGGGCACCGCCAGCTATTCCGCGGTCAGCGGCGGCGTCACCAACCACGCGGAATCGGTGATGATCACCTACGATCCCTATGTCGTGCGTTATGATGAATTGCTGCGGATCTTCTTTTCAGTCGCCTCCGACCCGACCCAGCTCAATCGTCAGGGCCCCGATGTGGGAGCGCATTACCGCTCTGCGCTGGTCCCGATGAACGCGGAACAGCGCGCGGTCGCAAAGGCCTATCTGGCGCAAATGGATGCCGCCGGCGTGTGGGGCAAGCCGGTCGTCACCCGCATCGAAAATCTTCGCAAGTTCTATCCGGCTGAAAACTATCATCAAGATTACATGGTGAAGAATCCGGGCAGCGGATACATCATCCGCTACGACGCACCAAAGGTCGCCGCGTTGAAAGCGATGTTCCCGCGCGATTACCAGCCGACGTTCCTGCGCGACGGGTAAGGCGGCAACTGCCGGGCCAGAACGCCCGACTGCGACTGCTGACTGGCACATGACGCCATCGCAGCCTATATCCGGCGCATGGCCGAACCTCACACCCATTCACATCAGGAACATTCAGGCGAAAGCCTAGTCGCAGCAGCGCGCACATCGCTGACGGATTCGGGCGAACAATGGACTGGCATGCGCGAATCGGTGTTCACTGAACTTGCGCGGCATGAACGCCCGGTCTCAGCCTATGACATTGCCGATAACCTCTCGGCTACGCGGGGCAAGCGGGTGGCGCCCAATTCCATCTACCGAATCCTCGATCTGTTCGTAACCAACAACCTTGCGATGCGGGTCGAAAGCTCCAACGCCTACCTCGCCAACAGCCATCCGGGATGCGAGCACGATTGCATCTTTCTGGTCTGCGACGAATGCGGAGAGGCAACCCATGTCGATGACGAAGACGTGAGCCGCACCGTGCGCGCCCTCGCCAGTCGCCGCGATTTTCGGGCCAGGCGCCCTGTGCTCGAAGTGCGCGGAGTGTGCCGGGCGTGCGCCTGATAATCGCTTGCGTCTCATCGTCCCGATTCGCCGCAATTCCCTTGCGTTAAGCGCTCTTTACAAACCATAGTGTCAGCCCGGATTGCACGGATAGAGCTAATCTAACGGCAAGCCGTGGCGTGCGCGCGATGAAGCGTTTGTCGACAGGTCGGTTCCCAGAGTGTAAGGCAATTTTCTATGACTACGCGACCGCAAACTCCGCTTCTGGATCAGGTGCCTACGCCTGACGAACTCCGCCAACTCAAACCCGAACAGCTGCGCCAGCTCTCCGATGAACTGCGTTCCGAAATGATCGACGCGGTCAGCACTTCGGGCGGGCATCTGGGCTCTGGCCTGGGCGTCGTCGAACTGACGGTGGCGATCCACTACGTTTTCAACACGCCCGACGACAAACTGATCTGGGACGTGGGTCACCAGTGCTATCCGCACAAGATCCTTACCGGGCGGCGCGATCGCATTCGCACGCTGCGGCAGGGCGGCGGGCTCAGCGGCTTTACCAAGCGTTCGGAGAGTGAATACGACCCATTTGGCGCAGCCCATTCCTCAACCTCGATTTCCGCCGCGCTCGGCTTTGCCCTGGCGAACAAGATGCAGAACAAGCCGGGTCGCGGGATCGCCGTGATCGGTGATGGCGCGATGAGCGCGGGCATGGCTTATGAGGCGATGAACAACGCCGCGCAGGCGGGCAATCGGCTGGTCGTGATCCTGAATGACAACGACATGTCGATCGCGCCGCCAGTCGGCGGGCTTTCGGCCTATCTCGCGCGCATGGTCTCCTCCAGCGAGTATCTCGGCCTGCGCAGCCTTGCCAGCCGCGCGGTCAAGAAAATGAGCCGCCGGATGCACGAAGGCATTCGCAAGGCCGAGGAATACACCCGCGGCATGGTGACCGGCGGGACGCTGTTCGAGGAACTGGGCTTCTATTACGTCGGCCCGATTGACGGGCACAATCTGGATCACTTGATCCCGGTGCTCGAAAATGTTCGCGACACGTCCGAGGGCCCAGTGCTGATCCACGTCGTCACGACCAAAGGCAAGGGCTACAAATACGCCGAGGAAAGCGCCGACAAATATCACGGCGTGCCCAAGTTCGACGTCATCACTGGCGAAAAGAGCAAGAGCGCGGCTGGCCCGCCCGCCTATCAGAACGTGTTCGGCGATACACTGTCGAAACTGGCAGAAACCGACGACCGCATTTGCGCGATCACTGCCGCCATGCCTTCGGGCACCGGGGTGGACCGCTTTGCCAAGGCGCACCCTGATCGCACTTTCGATGTCGGCATTGCCGAACAGCACGGCGTGACTTTTGCCGCCGGCCTCGCCGCGCAGGGTATGCGCCCGTTCGCGGCGATCTATTCGACCTTCCTTCAGCGCGCCTATGACCAGGTCGTCCATGATGTGGCGATCCAGAATTTGCCGGTGCGTTTCGCTATCGACCGGGCGGGACTGGTCGGGGCGGATGGCTGCACCCATGCCGGATCGTTCGACGTTACCTACCTCTGCACTCTCCCCAATTTCGTGGTGATGGCGGCGGCGGACGAGGCGGAACTGGTGCACATGGTTGCCACGGCGGCGGCGCATGACGAGGGCCCGATCGCGTTCCGCTATCCGCGGGGCGAGGGTGTGGGGGCCGAGATGCCAGCCCGGGGCCGGGTTCTGCCGATTGGCAAGGGCCGGGTGGTGCGTGAGGGCGGGACGGTGGCGCTGCTGTCGTTCGGCACCCGTCTTGCCGAGGTGACAAAGGCCGCCGAGGCGCTGGCGGCGCGCGGTGTCTCTTGCACGGTCGCTGATGCCCGGTTCGCCAAACCGCTGGACCGCGACTTGATCCTGCAACTTGCCGCGCATCACGAGGCGCTGATCACCATCGAAGAAGGCGCGGTGGGCGGTTTCGGGTCACATGTCGCGCAGTTGCTGGCCGACGAG
>JBBRVR010000027.1:0-34892 GCA_038246695.1 Sphingomonadales bacterium | reverse complement strand
TCGACCGTACCCGGATTCACACGGGACCGCGAATACGATCCCGGCGCTAATGCAATTGTGCCTGGCGAAGCTGACTTCTCGGCAAAAGAACGGCGCAACCTGACTATCGCGCGGCGCCATATCGAGGAGATCTGGGCGCGAGGCCGGGCTGAACTTTGCCTTGAAATGTATCACCCTGATATCATCGATCACAACCCTGCGCCCGACCAGCGGCCTGGCATAGACGGGATAATTGATGTGCTGGGCTGGCTGCGCGAAGCAGTGCCTGATCTGCGGATGGAGATCGCCTGCTACATCGTAGATGGAGACTGGATTGCCGACCGCTGGATCATGACCGGGACGCACACTGGCGCACCGTTGATGGACATTCCAGCAAATGGAAATTCATTCGAAATTAATGGAATGGATGTCGCCCGATTGGATCAAAATGGCCTGATAACCGATATCTGGCACTGCGAAGAATTCGCAAGCATGGTGAGCCAAATCCAGGCTTAAAATGATGCCGCAGCAGGCAAAGTGAGTGCTTTCTTGCGCTGTAGAGTTTCCTCAAGTGCAACTTGGACGCCTTTGGTGCTTGCACGTCTAGGTTTCAGTTAGATTTACCGTCAAACCCAGCTATTATTACCAGACCTGATCAGTGGTGACGTAACCCCCGGCTTTCCTCCAGCTGGGATTAGAGCCGAGCCGCGTTGTTGCGTATGAGCGCGGTTGAAGCGGGCCATTGCATTTGCAGTTCGGCGGCGAACGCCGCCGGTGTTTCGTATCTAAGAGAAGAGTGTAGTCTCTCTTGGTTGCAATCATAGACCCAGGCCGCGATTTCGAACCGTACATGAGCCATGCTGAGGAACAGCGTCTCGTTAAGCAGCTCGTCGCTCATCCGACCGTTAAAGCTCTCGACAAAACCGTTCTGCATCGGCCGGCCCGGCGCTATATAATGCCACGAAACACCCATCTCCCCGCACTGTGCCAGTACGGCGTTGCTGGTGAGTTCCGTCCCATTGTCGCTGACGATAACGCCGGGCTTGCCGCGCTGCGCGATCAACTCCGTCAGTTCGCGCACAACCCGGCGGCCTGAGATCGAGGTGTCCGACACCACGGCGAGGCAATCCCGGGTCACATCATCGAACATGTTAAGCGCGCGGAACCGTCTTCCTGAAGCCATCTGGTCGTGCACAAAGTCCAGGCTGCAGCGCTGGTTCGGTAGGGCCAGAATTGGAACCGGTGCCCTAGCTCCGACAGCACTCCTCCGGCTACGCCGTCGTCTCACAGCCAGTCCCTCCTCACGATGAATACACTGCGTCTTCTTGCGGTTTATCAACACGCCGTCGCGGCGCAGTAGGATATCCAGATGGCGATAGCCGAACCAGCGCCGCTGGTTGCCGACCAATGATGCCGATCCGCAGTTGATGTTCGGTGCGCTCAAGAAGCTTGAAGTAAATGGCAACCTGCAGACCGCCAGGAAATGTCGCTCCTTCGCAAGCCGGGTCATTCAATGCGGCGCTGACATGGGTCTTTGCCAGAATGATTCGACAGCATTCCGTCATGGCTTGCTGATCGCTCCGAATGCGCGCCGCACACATGTAGTCCCGCTACCAAATGCGTGTGGTTTTAGAATATCATGTGGCGTTTGCGGCGGAAACATGGCCTGCTATGACACCCGATCGGGGTTTGTAGCGCGATCCAGTTGCCAGCTTCGCGAAGTGCCTTACCTATTGAGGCTCAGGTGTCGATTGTCGATTCGTAAACGAGCGCGAAAGAGCAACGTTTGCTCACTAGAGGGTCCCAAGTAGAGACAGTGCCGCCGGTATGTCGCAAATCTACTAGCCCCTTCTGCAATTTTGGATTAGGCTTTTTTTAACGAATCGGAAGACTTGGACGTGCCGCTCGCCTTTTGAGCTGGTGTGCGTCTCCGATATAGATTTCATCCAAAAAATAAAAATGGGAAGCACAACTTAGGCAACCGGGGGCGCATATGATGTGTACGGCCATAACGAGTGTTTTAATTATCTGCTCTAATTCTATAGTCAGCGAAGGACTCAAATCCATTTTGCTTGACGAGGAATTTGCTATTGTCGGTCAGCACAAGAGCTGTCGAGCTTTGGTTAATGCCAAGGAAGAAAGTTTAGTCGACGTCGGAATGATCGTCGTCGATGCCGACTCTTCGGGCAATATCGCCAAAGAGGTAGCTGCAGTCCGCGAAGCTTTTCCTGATTCGCGTATCGTGATCCTGCACGAGGATCTCGATCTTGAATGCCTGCTCGATGTCTTTGAAGCGGGCGCAGATGGCTATATTCTCAAGGAACTTTCCTGTGAATCGCTCGTCAACTGCCTGCAGCTGGCATCGCGCGGCGAAAAGGTTGTCCCGGGTGAACTGGTGAAGCAATTGCCGCACTTTGCCCATGCCACTGCCGAGCAAGCAAAGGCTGAGGGCGAGCTTTTGGTGCTGCTTTCCGAACGCGAAATTGACACGATGCGCTGCCTCGTCATGGGCTATCCGAACAAAGTCATCGCGCGCCGCCTCGACATTGGCGAAGCGACTGTGAAGGTTCATGTGAAGGCCATCCTGCGCAAGCTCAATGTCCAGAACCGCACTCAAGCAGCCATCTGCGCGGTGAACCACGGCTTGCAAGGCGCCATGCCCATGCCCATGCTCAACCTGCGCAGTCCTGGAGCGAAAGCCGACGAAGCGAGGGAATTTGCCGACACTTGCGAGAGCGACGGCGCGAGCCCCTTCATGCTGGCAGACAAAAGCGCTCCGAAGCTCGTGGCGAGCGTCTGATCGAGGACGTAATGTCCCGATCAGGAATACGTTAGCCATCGGCCGGACATATCGAAAGCCACCATCTTTCAGCACGCAAGTGCATCTGACGAGGCTGGGGTTGCCGCGAACAGTGGCGGCCTGGCGCTTGGCTCGTGCAGCTTTCCAGCCTTTCAAACTCCCGGTTGAAGCAAAACGGCGATTTGTGCCGGAACTTGTCTTTTGCGGCTTCAATGCAGCACTTAGCGAAACGGAAATACCATGAAGATCGCGATGATAGGTTCCGGTTATGTCGGCCTCGTTTCCGGAGCCTGTTTTGCCGATTTTGGCCACGAAGTCGTTTGCGTCGATCTGGACCAGGCCAAGATCGATGCGCTGGAGGGCGGCAAAGTGCCGATCTACGAACCCGGCCTCGCGGACCTGATCGAGCGCAATGCCAAGGCCGGGCGAATTTCCTTCACCACTGAACTGGCTCCGGCCGTCGCGCGCGCGGAAATTGTGTTTATTGCGGTCGGCACACCCTCGCGTCGAGGAGACGGTCATGCAGACCTGAGTTTCGTCGAAGCTGCCGCTGCGGATATCGCCCGCGCAATGGACGGCTTTACCGTGGTCGTCACCAAGTCGACTGTTCCGGTCGGCACCGGTGATCAGGTCGAACAGATCATCGCAACTACCCGACCCGACGGTGATTTTGCGGTGGTTTCAAACCCCGAATTCCTGCGCGAAGGCGCCGCGATCGAGGATTTCAAGCGACCCGACCGGATTGTGCTCGGCAGCGAAGATCCGCGCGCGCTGGCAGTGATGCGCGAGGCCTACCGCCCGCTCAGCCTCAACAAATCGCCGATCCTGGAAATGAGTCGCCGCTCCGCCGAACTGACCAAATATGCCGGGAACGCCTTTCTGGCGACCAAGATAACCTTCATCAATGAAATTGCCGACCTGTGCGAGAAAACTGGCGCCGATGTGCAGCAGGTTTCGCGCGGGATCGGGCTCGACAACCGCATCGGCAGCAAGTTCCTCCATGCCGGCCCGGGCTATGGCGGCAGTTGTTTTCCCAAGGATACCCTTGCGTTGCTCAAGACCGCACAAGATTTCGAGGCTCCGCAGACCATTGTGGAAGCCGTCGTGCACATCAACGAGAAGCGAAAACGCGCGATGGGCCGCAAGGTGATCCAGGCGATCGGTGGCGATGTGCGCGGCAGGGTGGTCACAGTTCTCGGCCTCACCTTCAAGCCCAACACCGATGACATGCGCGACAGCCCCGCAATCGCCATCGTCCAGACGTTGCAGGATGCCGGTGCCGTAGTTCACGCCTATGACCCGGTAGGCATGCCCAACGCCCGCGAAGTGCTTGACGACGTTGTCTATTTTGACGATCCCTATACAGCCATGGAGGACGCCGAAGCGATCGCTATCGTTACCGAGTGGGACGAATTCAGGGCATTGGACCTCGCGAAGGCACAAACAAGGCTCAAGGGAATGGTCCTCGTTGATCTCAGGAATATCTATGATCGCGACGAAATCGAAATGCTCGGGATCAAATATGTAGCTGTTGGCCGGTAGCTCAGGGTCGGGCAGGCAAACGGTTGCCGATTGCTGATGCTGATGCGTTAACATTCGGCTTGTCTCGTAATGAACGGGCCTGTTCGACTATCGGGGGTTCTGCGCGTCGTTAACAATACAAGGCAGAAGGAGCCGATGGGAATGTCAAAAGTGATGTTTGTCATTTCGGGGCTCGGTGCGGGCGGCGCGGAGCGGGTAATCTCACAAATTGCCGCGCACTGGCATGGCCGCGGCGTGGCCGTGGAAATTGCCAGCTTCGATTCTCCAGGCGATGCCGAGTTCCACCACTTTGGTACCGAAATTATCCGCCACCGGCTCGGGCGCGGCGCGACCGGCAAGTTGGGGGGCAGGCTGTCGAAACTGCACAATTTGCGCGACCTAAGGCGCTTGCTGATAGCATCCCGGCCGGACGTGGTGGTGTCTTTCCTGACCAAGAACAACCTGCTTGCGCTGATCGCCACCATAGGCGTGCCGATACCGGTGATCTGCTGCGAACGGAACAATCCAGAGCGGCAGCAAAAGCATCCCGCCTGGAACCAGATGCTCGCCATCGCCTATCGGCGCGCGCGACTGATCGTCTGTCAAACAGAAGCAGTTAAACGCTGCTTTTCAAAATCGTTGAATGATCGACTGCGGGTTATACCAAACCCCGTAAGCGCCTGGCCGCAGGCGCGCACAGCCACAGATCCGCCGCGAATAGTCGCCGTGGGGCGGCTGACCGAACAGAAGGGTTTCGACGTGCTGCTCGATGCCTTTTCTGCGATCGGGGAGACGGAGGCAGGCTGGCGGCTGGAAATCTTTGGTGAAGGGCCACAGCGCGGCGCTCTCGAAGCGCAGATCACACGCCTCGGGATTACCGACCAAGTGCGCCTGATGGGTAACAGCTCCGCGCCTGGCGGCTGGGTGGAGAAGGCCGACCTGTTCGTGCTCTCTTCGCGCTACGAGGGCTTTCCCAATGTGCTCGGCGAGGCGATGGCGGCGGGGCTGCCTGTGGTGTCCACCCAATGCGATTTCGGGCCGGCTGAGATGATCGAGCATGGTCAATCGGGCTTGCTCGTCGCGCCTGAGGATCCGGTGGCTCTGGGAAAGGCCCTGCGGCAATGTATCGAGGACGCGCCATTGCGCGAGCGGTTAGGGAATCAGGCAGCGCAGGCAATCCGAGCTTTCTCTCCGGCCCAGGTAATGCTGCAATGGGACGCAATCCTGGCCGAGGCACTTTCGCCGCCCGTACGAATGCCGCAAGGAACCGCGCCGAGCATGAAAGAGCCCGCTGAATGACCGACCGCGCACTGAAGATGCTGGTGACCTCTGCCGGTCGCCGCGTAGGGCTTCTCGAATGCTTCCGTGCCTCGGCGGCGCGCATGGGCGTCGCGCTCGAAGTACACGCCTGCGACCTTCATCCTGAACAAAGCGCCGCCTGCGCGCTCGCGGACGCGCGCTTCGCCGCGCCGCCTTGCACCCATGCCGATTACATTCCTACGCTGCTCAATTACGTGCGCGAGAATGGCATCGCGCTGGTAGTGCCGACGATCGACACCGAATTGCAGCCGCTTGCCGCAGCGCGTGCAGACTTTGCCGCGCTGGGCGCCGATGTGCACGTCTCCTCAGAGGAGGTCATCGAGATCGTACGCGACAAGAAGCGCACGATGGACGTGCTGGCCAACGCGGGCGTTCCGGTTCCCCGGACAGCCACGGTCGAAGACTTTCGCCGTAATCCAGAAGGCTGGGCCTGGCCACTCTTCGTCAAGCCCGTGGCGGGCAGCGCAAGCCGGGGTATCGCGCTGGTGCAGGGCATTGACGAGCTCAGATGCGAATTCGACGAGCCGATGCTGGTGCAGGAACTGCTTGGCGGCGACGAATACACGATCAACCTGTTCGTGGATGACGAAGGCGTGATGCGCGCCGCGATCCCACACCTGCGGGTATCGGTGCGCGCAGGCGAGGTTGAAAAGGGCCGCACCGTACGTCGCGGTGACTTCCAAAAGATTGCCTTAGACATCGCCGCCGCCCTGCCCGAGGCGCGAGGGGTACTGTGCTTTCAGCTGTTCGACGATCCCGGTCTCGGGCCGCGCGTGTTCGAAATCAACGCCCGTTTTGGCGGTGGCTATCCACTTGCCGACCGCGCCGGCGGCCATTTTGCAGAGAACGTTCTGCGCACCGCCATCGGCCTGCCGCTGGTGGATTGCGACGACTGGCAGGATGGGTTGACAATGTTGCGCTATGACAATGCTGTCTTCGTCTAACAGGACAGCGCCGAGCGTTGTCGTCTTCGACCTCGACGACACGCTCTATCTCGAGAGGGACTTCGCTTTCAGCGGCTTTGCTGCGGTAGAGGCGCATTTGCACGCGTTGCACGGCGACACGATCGTTCCCGGGACGTGCCGAGCCTTGTTCGAGCAAGGCGTGCGGGGAGAGATCTTCAATCGCGCGCTCAAACGCTTTGGGCTGGCGGCCGATGCGGCCACGATCACCGCGCTGGTCGAGGTGTATCGCGGGCATGCGCCACAGATCGCCCCTTGCCTCGATGCCGTGCGCTTCTTCGCCGCCGACAGCCGCCGCCGTGCGATCATCACCGATGGCCCAGCCGCGATGCAACGCTCCAAGATCGCCGCGCTCGGCATCGCGCACCAATTCGGCCTCATCATCCCCACCGGCGAGCTGCCGCAGGGCATGGGCAAACCGCATCCGCGGGCGTTTGAACAGGTGATGGCGTGGTCGGGAGAAGCCGGCGCGACGCACGTCTACGTGGCCGACAATCCGGCGAAGGACTTCATCGCTCCTCGCGCGCTCGGCTGGCGCACGGTGCAGATTGATCGTACCGGCAGGGTGCATTCGGTCGAGCCGAAATCGCCAGATCACGCGGCCGAACTACGGATTGGCTCGCTCGACGATCTAGCTTCTGAGATGCAATCGCTCGGCTAGTTGCCAGTCTCGCTCACCACAGAGCCGATGCGCCGCTCGCCGCCAACCATTACAAGCAGTGTACGCAGGATGATCTGCAGGTCGAGCCACATGGTGCGATTGTCGATATACCACAGGTCAAGCGCGATCTTCTCGTCGAGGGTGAGGAGTGTATTGCCGTTGACCTGCGCCCAGCCGGTGATGCCGGGGCTAACCTCACCGCGCCGACGGCCCGCCTCACCCTTGTCGGCAATCGTCCGCACAAGTAGCGGGCGTGGACCGACAAAATTCATCTCGCCGCGCAGGACGTTGGCCAGACCCGGCAATTCGTCGAGCCTTGTGCGACGCAAGAGCCTGCCGACAAGCGTGATGCGTTTATCGTCGGGCAAAAGCTCACCCGTCGCGTCGCGGGCATCGCTCATGCTGCGAAATTTAATGAGAACGAAGCCCGCCCCGCCTTTCCCTGATCGCATCTGGCGAAAGAGCACCGGTCGTCCCATCGACAGCCCGACCAGCACTGCCAGGACAGTCAGCAGCGGCAGCGCCAGGATCAGCAAAAACAGGGCAATGAAGCGGGAAAGCATGGCTGAGCCCAAGCGCAACTAAGCGAACTCGTCTTCTGTGGCCCGCTTCTTGCGGAAAATCCGCATGATCCGCTCTTTGATCGACGGGGTCACCTCGGGATTATCGGAGTAATAATCCGATGCATCGACATAGAACTGGATCGCATCACCGTACTGTCGGCGCGCATGCTCGGCATAGTCGACATGGTCGAAGACGACCCCGTCAGCGCGGCCCGACAACGTCTCCAGAGTTGCGCTCATCTGCTCGATTGTGGTCCGTCCCCAGCGCGAGACGACCACCGTATGGTCGGTAAAGTCGCACATGGCGCGCGCATCGCGCACGGCGAGTGCGGCGGGCGCGTTGACAATCAGCAGGTCGAAGTGGTTTTTCAGGTCGGCCAGTAAGCGTTGCAGGCTTTGCGCGTTGAGAATTGCGGAAGCGTTTTCGACCGGCTTTTTGGCACTCAGGATCACGATGCGGCCGGTGTCATTCGCGAACGAACTATGCACCCCGCTCGGATCCACACCTTCAGGTGAATCGAGCATCGGCGTGACCGTGGGATCCTGTAGCAATTCTTCGAGTCCCGCCCGGCCCGTCATCACGTCAACGATATCCGGAGTATCGAGAGTGCTCTGAACCACCTTGAGAAGGCCATTGCGCCGAAGGTCGAGGTCGACCAGCACCACTTTTTGTCCCATCACTTTCGCTGCCGCCGCCAGTGTCAGCGAGACGGTGGACTTGCCATCATTGGGCAGCGGGCTGGTAATCAGCACCGATTGAGGGCCATTCTGCTTTTGCAAGGCGCGTATTTCGGAATAGGTCGAACGCGCCACTTCCGCGAACAATGACTGCGGGTCCTTGATCACCGGGCTTTCGCCGATCTTCTCGGACAATCGGGAGTCGATGCGCGGAAGCATGCCGAGTGTCGGCAAGCCGAAATGCCGCGCTACCTGGGCCGAAGTCCTTAAGCGACCGTCAGCCAGGTCGAGTCCCAAAGCCAACATCACCGCCAGCACTGCCGAACCGAGCATGGCGACAAGCGTCAACTTTAGAGGCTCCGGCGAAATGCGGTCAAAATTCGCCACTGCGGGCGAAACGACCGTGGTATTGACGCCTTCGAGCTGCATCTGCGCACGGATCTGCTCGATGCGTGCGACAATCGATGCAAAGGCCGAGTTGGCCAGCGCATCATTCCGCTCAAGCTCTGATAGCCGAACCGAATTGTCATTGTTCTCGAACGCCTGCGACCGAACAGACGCCAGCGCGCCCTGTAAACGGCCGGAACGGGCCGAGTCCTGCGCTGCCTGGCTGCGCGCCATTTCGCGCATTTGCGCCGCTTCCGCATCGCCAACGGCCTGAGCTGCGGCGCGCGCATCGGCGCGTTCTTTCGCGAGCGCCGCTTCGACCGAGGACATCTCGCTGGTCACCCGCACCATATCAGGGTGATTCGATCCAAAAGCGGCACCCAGCCGTGCCCTTTCGGCAACCAGCGTGGCCTGTTGCCGCTCAAGCTGCTGGACCGAAGCGGAGGTAGCCTGCGCAGTGCTACGCAAGCCCGCAGCATTGGCGATGACCGCGCTGCGCGAAGACGAACCCGCGCTGTTGGCACTGGCCGAGGCCGCTTCGGCGGCGATCTGGTTCATGTACGACAGGTTCTCCGTCGTCCCGAGGCCGAAAGGCATGCGCGCGTCGCGGCGGAATCCCGCCAGCTCGCTCGAAGCGGTTCGCGCCGCCTCCTCGCGCTCGGCACGCTCGACCAAGAGCGATTGCAGCAGCTCCTCTCGCTGCTTGCTCAGTCTGCGCGTGCGCACCTTGCTCACCGATTCCGGATAATAGTTGGCGATCCGCGCAGAAAGTTCGGGCGACCTTGAGGTGATGGTCACTCGAATAAGGTCGGAACTGGTCTCGCTGGTGACGACCAGCATGTTGAGCAGCGTGTTGATCGCTTGGTGCATCTGCGCGGTGCCAACGCCGCTGGCTTCGCCCATTTCCACTCTGAATTCCGGATCGTTGAGCAGATCGAGATCCTGGATTACCGCTTCCGCCGACGATCGCGAGCGATGCAGGCGAACAGCGTTGATTACACGCACCTCGTTGCGGTTGCTGACGTCGGCCTGGTTGGTGCCGACTTCGTCAATCAACTGCACCTGCACCTGCGAGGAGGAGCTGTAGAGGTTGGGCGAAAATAGTTGATAGACGAGAACCGGTATGGTGATCAGCGCAACCACCAGCAGGATCATGCGCTTGTGACGTTCGAGCAATCGCACGAAATCGCGCAGCGAGATGGAATGGAGTGCCACAGCTTCAGGACGATAGTTCCACGAGAGCCGTTGCTCAGCTGGCTGATTGTTTCCAAATTCGTTGATTTCTACCAGATTTGTCATGCGATTTTCAGCCTGTTGACGCTTCGTGTGAGCGCAGCCCTCTTGAGAGTTCACTGCATCGGACGATACGCTGGTCGCGGGCGCCTTGCGACCTGAGCATCGGTATCGCGTGCGACTTATTCAGGTTAGCCCATTTTGATATGCTGAGCGGCCAAATGTGCGCCGGGTCGCGCTACTGTGCACGAGCGGCACAAGTGTCCCGCCTTCAGAAACGCAATCTCACGCCCGCACCAGTCTGAAATCGGCTGAATTCATCTAGCGGGTCATCGCTGCTGCGAGTGCTGTAACTGACCCTGCCGAACGCCGACAGGCGACGATTGAACAGGTATTCCAGTTCGCCTCTAGCCCGCCACCGTTGCTGGCGGCCAGAGGTGACGCCGGAGAACTTGTTCCGTTCCCACTCAAGTCCGGCTGATCCCAGCAGATTGTGCCGAATCTCTTTCTCGACAGTCAGGCCGATGTTTGTGTCAACTCGCGTCGAACCACCCGCGCGGAAGGATGCGACGTCCCCGCTGAACAGGTTGAGCCTGATCGCGGTCCGTTGGTCCGGACGATAGGCCAGCTGGCCCTGCATCGAAAAGCCCGTGCGGCCATCATTGGCCGGGTCGTCTGCGGTCAGCCTGAAGATACCTACACCCACTCTGCCTTCGATCAGGCCGCCGTCATCAAAGCGGATACCCAGCAGGGCCCCTGCGGTAGACACATCCCGGTCGATATTGGTGACCGCTTCACGGAGTCGGAAATCGCGCCGCGTAAAATAGCCTGTTCCGGTGAAGTAGAAACTGCCGCCGGGGCGGAAACCCACAGTCACCCGGCCCGCATATGTCTCCAAATCGCGATCGTCGTCGATCAAATCGAGTGCGTCGACATTCTGTACATCGCCCTCCACCTCGACCAGAAAGCGAGAGCCGCGGCGGCTGTAACCTGCAGTGCCCCCCCATATGCGAAAGAGGCGCGGCCCTATGCCTTGAATCTGACGCGCCTCAGGGTCACCGCGATCCTCGATGACGCGATCTGCGCGACCACTGACGTAGAATGATTCGCCCGCTCGCGGACTCCATTGACTGGCGAGCAGCACCGTTGCCGCATCCGCATCCTCGGTGCCGAAATCGGCGTAACGGCGCAGATCGAGCCTTGTCGAGAGCGTAGTCGTCAGCGGACCGGCAACATACTTCAGTTCGGCATAAGGCCGGATCCGTGCAACCGCATCGCTCTGGGCGTTGTCGGGCGCGGCAAAGACATTGCTGTTGTAATCGAGCTGTGCTTCGCCACCCACCTCGAGGGTGAAAGGGCCGATCGAGACCGGATCCTGCCGATATTCGGAATCATCTGCGATGACACCAGCGGCCGTCGATCCGATTTCCTGTGCCGAAGCGGAAACCGAGGAACCGGCGATGGCGCCAACCGCCGCCGTTGCGAACCAGAAGGGCCGACTATGCATTAAAACCACTTTTCGTAAACGCGGATCCGGTCGCCTGGCAGAATGAAGGTGTCTTCGCTGGCCCGTGATCGAACCTCCTGGCCATTGATGGAGCGGACCAACTCGACCTCGCGTTCGTGCGCGCGATAGGTGTAGCCGCCGGCCGCCGAGATCGCCGAGAGCACCGTCATGCCTTGGCGATAGGTAAATTCGCCCGGCCCCGTGACTTCGCCGATCACGTAGAATGGGCGCAGCGCCCCCGGCTGCACCGAAATGATCGGATTGGTGAGCAGGTTGCGCGAGCGGTACCCCTCGGCAATCCGGCTTTCGACTTCGCGCAGACCCAGCCCCGCGACCTCGACTTCCTGCAAAAGCGGCAGCGAGATCATCCCGCCGCTATCAATGACATAGGAGCGATCAGCTTGTTCGACATCCTGGATCGTCACGAGCAATTCATCGCCCGGTTGCATGCGATAATCCGCCATGTTTGTGGCCGTAATCGGCGGCAGGCCAGAAAGCGAACTGGTACATGCGGCCAGCAGTGCAATCACCGCCATACAGGTCAAAGCTCGTATGAGGTCCTTGGTCCGTTGTATCATGTCGCAACCCTTCCCATTTTCTGAATCTGCCGGAACGTCGAAGTCCGGATCATTAGGGGAGCAGCTCCCCGGCTCCATTTCACAGCCAGCTCAGGTCAACCCTGAAACTCGCCAAGCCCCCCCTAGTAAAGGAAGGCCTATTCTCGCGTGCGGTCAAGTCCATCGCATTCAAATCACACTCACAGGCGGCATGGGCCCCATGATAACCCGACTACTCACGTGGCCAGCGCCCACAGGGCCTCGGCGATCTGCGCCATATCGTCTTGATCAAGCGTATGATCGACCAGCAGCATCAGCGTTTGCTGACCCAGCGCATGGGCATTGGCGAGTGTGCCGTCTCGTCGACAATCAAGGCCATCAAGGCCCAGCTCGAGGCTCATGTCCGGGCACGATCCCGTGCCGCAGGGAATACCCATCTCATTCAGCTGTGTGATGATTTGCGCTCGACGTGCTTCGGGATCGGCCACATCGGGACGCAGCATCAGGTAGAACTTGTACCGGGCATGCGTCATGCCTGCGGGAACCTCGGGCACCATCAGCAGCGGATGCTCCGCCACGGCCTCGGACAGGAATTGCGCATTGGCCCTGCGCGCGGCGAGCCAATCGGGCAGTTTGCGCAATTGCACCCTCCCGATCGCCGCCTGCATCTCGGTCATCCGCGCATTACTGCCCAGACTATCGTGGATGTAGCGGAATTGCCCCGGGGTGCCTTTACCATCGTTGAGTTTCTGCGGGTTCTTGCCATGATCTTTCAGGGACCAGGCGCGCTGGTGCGCCGCCTCATCACGCATCACCAGCAGCCCTCCCTCCCCGCCGGTAGACATGATCTTGTCAGTGCAGAAGGAGAAGGAGGCGGCGTCACCGAAGGTGCCGACCTTGCGCCCGTTGATGGCCGCGCCGTGAGCCTGTGCGCAATCCTCAAGCAGGAACAGGCCGTGCCGCTCGCAAGTGTCACCAAGCGCCGCCATGTCGCAAGGCCAGCCCGCGAGGTGGACGCAAATCACCGCCTTGGTGCGAGGGGTGATCATTCGTTCGACCGAGGCCGGGTCGATATTCTGTGAGGGCGAAAGCACGTCAGCGAATACCGGCAGCGCGCCTACCGAGGCAACGCAGCTGGCAGTAGCGAAAAAACTGCGCGCTGGCACGATCACCTCGTCCCCCGGGCCCACGCCGAGCGCGCGCAGCGCGATCTCCAGCGTCACTGTGCCATTGGCCATGCAGATCGCCTGGCGGACGCCGATGAAAGCAGCAAACTCGCGTGCAAAGCCACTGCATTCATCGCCATGCACCAGTGCATTGACCTTGCCTGAGGCAAGAACATTCACCACCGCCTCGCGCTCGTCTGCCTCGAACCGTGGCCAGCACGAACGCACCCGTTGCCGGGTTTCCGTCATCAGGACTGCATTATTTGTCATTGCCGGCCTCGACCAAATAGGCTCGTTCAAATAGCTTTGTCAGTTCGGCGGCCGAGGAATATAGCAGCAGGTCCTGGTCGTTCCCGTTGGCAGGATATCGCGCCAGCCCATGCACCAGCCTGACAATGCTCTCGTCTTCTCCGGCATTGGCGAGCTCGGCGATTTGATTGATGGCCATGGTTATAAAGGGCAGCGGAATTGGCCGAGAATGCGCCTCGAAGATGCCATCAATTCCCGATTCCACCTGCTCTTCGCAGATATCGAACAACTCTTCGTAAAGCTTTTCGCCCGGCCGCAAGCCGACGAATTCTATCTGCACGTCCTCCTCGGGTTCAAGGCCGTATAAAGTGATCATGCGCCGCGCCAGATCGACGATCCTCACCGGATTGCCCATATCGAGGACGAAGATCGAGCCTCGCTGCGTTCCGTATTCAAGCGCGCTCGAACTGCTCTGCAGGATCAGCTGCACCGCTTCGCGCACGGTCATGAAGAAACGCTCGATGTCGGGATGCGTCACCGTAAGCGGCTTGCCTTCGCGCAGCTGGCGCTCGAACAGTGGGACGATCGATCCGCTCGATCCCAACACGTTGCCGAACCGTACGGTCATGAAGCGCGGCGCGTCCGTGTCGTCCACCCCGCACATGTCGAGCGCCTGACAATAAAGCTCGCCGATGCGCTTGGTGGCGCCCATCATCCCGATTGGGTTGACCGCCTTGTCGGTTGACACCTGGATCATCGCCCTAGCACCGTACGAGCACACTGCGTTCGAGACGATGTGGGTCCCGATGATGTTGGTCATCGCTCCGGCGCAGGGATTGGCTTCCACAATCGGCACATGTTTCAGCGCCGCTGCGTGGAAGACGATCATGGGCCGGTTTGTTTCGAACACGCGATTGACCGCCGCTGCATCGCAAATGTTGGCGATTTCGGTGACGATGTTGAGATTGGGATAGAGTTCCCGCAGGCTCATATCGATCTGGTAGAGGTTGTATTCGCTCGAATCGAGCAGCACCAGCTTGGATGGATTGATCTGCGCGATCTGGCGGCATAGCTCCGAACCGATCGTCCCGCCCGCCCCGGTCACCAGAATGCTCCGTCCGGCGATCTGGCGCAGCACACTCTGGTTGTCGAGTTTGTATTCGCTGCGGCCGAGCAGATCCTCGATCGGCAGGCGCTGTGCGTTGGGGTGGGATGAATTTTGCAGCAGCTGCGCCCAGGGATCGCGCACCCGGCAAACCTCGATCTTGCGTTCGCGGCAGGTGTGGATGATGCGCGTGACGTCGCGATTGCTGAGGAAGATCCCGTCATCGCAGACGATCACGCAATCGGGCAAGCTGTCTTCGAATTCGAGCTTACGCAGTATGGCGGCAAGTTCGTGCTGGCTGCCGAGCACCGGAACAGCGTCGACCCGCGCCAGCGAATCTTCCTGGCGCGGACGGAGCACCCCCTGGATTTGCACCGAGGAATTTTGATCGGTTCGCGCAAGGTCGATCGACACTCGCGCCCACTGCCACGACCCGACCAGGATCGCCTTCTTGCGGACGGTCACCTTGGGCCGAGCGCTGAAAGGCATCTGGCGCCGCTCGGAAAACTGCCGCTCGACCCGCCGCATCATTCGTACGCTGAGCATGCCGAGCGTTGCGAACGCCCATTGGATCGTAGCGACGGGAACCAGCGATGCAGCCTCCGCTCGCGTCGCGGGAAAAGCGAAGGCCGCGACCCAAGCCAGCACCAGCCCGCCCAGAGTAACGATGGCGAGGAAGCTGGAATGGGTGAAATTCACGAATCTCCAGCTGCGCTGGTAGAGCCCCGACAGGGCAAAAACCGTCGTTGCGACAACCGCAAAGGCCAGCGAGAATGTGGCAAAACCGGGCCACGGGCCAAAGGTTGGCACGCGAAGCAGGTTGAGCGCGGCGTAAAGCGTGGCGAAAACGACGGTGAAATCGATAGCCACGACGGCGATGTCACGCGCCAGGCGGCGCAGTTTTCGCCGCATGGCTGACACCGTGCCCCCAGCCTGCTCGGTGTCCAGGTGCGAATCCTTGCTTTGAATTATGCTCTCAGGCTTGTTCATCAGCTTTAGCTCATTCCTCTGCTGCCCGTGTCCGCTGCCTCTTTGGCGGGCAGGCAACTCCATGATGGGTTGCACCTTAGCCGCTGTGGCTGGCGCTGAGTCATGAGCAAGCAGGCAATAGCCGGATTAGTCGCCGAGGCGTCGGAAGCACCCGACAAGCTATTGATGCGATAATTAGGCTAGGCCCCCTTACCCTTAGCGCTCAGGAATCTCCCAAATGGCCCATCGAGACATATCGAAAGGATAATAGCCGTCTGCCGTGGTTGCCTGATCAGGGCTTTTGCCCTCTTATCGTTGACGTGACTTTTGGGACCAATCACCGATTATTGGGCGGTCAGCGCAAGCGCCAAACCTCCGGCAAGACCAATCCGGGATTAGCGAGAGATCGGTTTCAGTGAAAATTCTTGTTCTCTCAAGCCTGGCCTACTCGCTCATTAATTTTCGCGGCGACTTGCTCAAGGCGATGATCGACAACGGGCACGCGGTAGTCGCCTGTGCACCCGACCGCGACGCCGAGACTAAAGCCAAGCTGGCCGCGATGGGTGTCGAGTTCCGGCTCACACCAATGCAGCGCACAGGCACCAACGTCCTATCCGATCTGGGCCTGGTATTTCGATATGTCGGTCTGGTGCGACGCGAGAGGCCCGATATCATCCTGGCTTACACGCAAAAGCCGATCATATACGGGGGCATAGCCGCCCGGATCGCCAAGCTCTTCGGCAGGAAGCTGCGGTTCTTCGCGCTGATGTCGGGCCTTGGCCAGGTGTTCAGCATGGACACAGGCTATTCCAGCTGGCTGAGGACCGCGGTGGCGCGGCTCTATCGTGCCGCCCTTGCACGGGCACAAGCCACCTTCGTCTTCAACGCCGACGATCGCAACGACATGATCGAATTGGGGATCGTCGATCGCGAGCAAAGGGTGATCCAAGTTCCGGGATCGGGCGTATCGCTGATCCGCTTTCCAGCCTGCGCTCCTGTCACCCGGCCGATCCGGTTTCTGATGATCGGTCGGCTGATGCGAAACAAGGGGATCATGGAATTCCTCGATGCTTCGCGCATCGTTCGCAGGGATTATCCCGCGTGCCAGTTCCAAATCGTCGGGCGATGCGAGGACGAGAACCCTGCCGGCATTTCGCGCGAGCAAAGCGAGAGGCTGGCTGTCGAATACAACGTGGAGTTCGTGTCCGGCACCGATGACGTGCAGCCCTACCTCGCCGCGTGCTCGGTATTTGTTCTGCCTTCCTATTATCGCGAGGGATTGCCGCGCACGATCCTCGAAGCGCTGGCCAGCGCGCGTCCGGTAATCACTACCGACCTGCCTGGCTGCCGCGATGCCATCGAGAACGGTCTCAATGGCTTTCTTGTCCGCCCGCGCGATGCCGCGGATCTGGCATCGGCCATGGCGCGGTTCGCGGCGGAGCCTGGCCTCGTTGAGCAAATGGGTGCAGCCTCTCTTGAAGTCGCCCGCAAGACATATGACGTGCACTTGGTCAATCGCCAGCTGCTGGAAGAAATGGGCCTGTTGCGGATTGCCGCTGAGCAGACCGCAATCGGAGCGCACGGCGCATCCGCGCATGAGCCGCCGAACCATTTTCACGCGAACACCGGGGGCTGACTGGCTATGCTCAAGACAGCACTCGTGGGATGTGTGGGCAGCACAGCTTTAGCCGCCGAAACGCTGGCCCGCTCGCCGGACTGGTCGCTCGAATTGGTGGTGACGCTAGAGCTCGAGGCGGCAAAACGACATTCGGATTTCGTCGACCTTGCCGGAATAGCCGATCAAGTCGGCGCCCGGCTTTTCCGCACTCTCAATTCCAACAGTGCCGAATGCCTGCAGGCGATAGCCGAAACCGATGTCGATTTCATCTTCGTCATCGGCTGGTCGCAACTTTGCCGCGACGAGTTCATGAACCTGAAGCCCGGCAGGATCATCGGCTATCACCCGGCCGCCCTGCCACGCCTGCGCGGGCGCGCCGCGCTGCCGTGGACGATCCTGTTGCAAGAGCCAATCACTGCTGGCTCGCTGATGTGGCTGGGCGAAGGTGTCGACAACGGCGACCTGATCGACCAGCAATTTTTTCATGTCGCCGCGTACGAGACTGCCGAAGGCCTCTACGCGAAACACCAGACGGCGCTCGAAGTGATGCTCGAAAGGTCGCTCGCAATTATTGCCAGCGGGCAATTGCCGCGCCAGCCTCAGGATGATCGCTACGCCACCTATGCGGCGAAGAGGACGCCAGCTGACGGCCTGATCGACTGGAACGAGAGCGCCGCTGCAATAGAACGCTTGGTGCGCGCGGTCGGCAAGCCCTACCCCGGGGCTTTCACCTTCTACGGAGAAGACCGCTTGACGATCTGGCGCAGCAGCGCACTGCCTGATAGCGGCACCTACCACGCCAAGCGGGGCCAGATTGTGGAGCGAGCGGATGGGCAGTTCACAGTCATGACCGCCGACGGCCTCCTCCGGGTTGAAGAATGGGAAACGGCGTCGGGCACTGCGCCGAGGCAACACGCAGTGCTGGGGAAGGCGCGATCATGAAACTGGCCGACCGGTTTGGCCGCGTACTCGCCATAGCTCCGCATCCCGACGATGAGATCCTCGGCTGCGGAGGAACGCTCGCGCGGTTGGTCGATGAAGGGGGCGAAGTCACCATCGCTGTCGCCACCACTGGTCATCCGTCGGTTTTCCCTCCAGAACAGGTCGAGCAGGTGCAGCAGGAGATGCGGCGCGCGCATGGCATCATCGGCGTCAGCGATACGCGGCTTTTGGGCTTACCCGCAGCCGAGCTCGACACTATACCCGCACGCGAGTGCAACGATGCCTTCGCCAAATTGGTCGATGCGATCCGCCCGGATACGCTGCTGCTGCCCTTCGTCGGCGACATTCATCTCGACCATCAGCTGACTTTCCTCGCAGCCATGGTCGCCGCCCGCCCGCGGCATTCAGCGGCGCCGTGCCAGATCCTTTGCTATGAAACGGTGAGCGAGACCAATTGGTACGCCGCGCCGACCACCCCAGCCTTCGTTCCCAACGTGTATGTCGATATATCCGGCACGCTCGAACGAAAGCTTGAAGCCTTTGCCGCCTTTGCCAGCCAAGTCCGCCCCTTTCCCGATGAACGCAGCCCGGAAACACTGCGCGCACTCGCGGCAGTGCGCGGTTCGACGGTCCATCTGCGGGCGGCGGAGGCATTCATGCACATGCGCTCCATACTTCGCGCATAGAAATAAGCCGTCGGCGACTTATTCGACAGCACGATCACTCCAAAATCGCCACTGACCAGGTTAGAACTGGGTTCAAAAGGCCCGAGTTCCACCGCCTGACGCTTTCTCTGCACACTTCGTCCATTTGCCCGGAGTAATTCGCGATCGTAGTCAGTATCGCAAAACTCGGTTCGCCCTGTTTGCCATAATTCATAGCAAGCTTGATTTTCCCAATTACAGGCAGCTAGAAAATGGCGAGCGATTATCGAACTACTCCTATGAGCAGGACTCGTTGTCCAAACGGCCGTATCGGCCTGACAACACTGGCACTGTTGGCCCTTTCTGCTTGTGGGTCGGACGACGGTGCCGCGCCACTCTCCGTGGCGCCCACTCCGAGCCCGAGTGCTACGCCAACGCCTGGCCCGACACCTACCCCGACACCGAGCCCAACTCCCACAGCCACGCCAACGCCGGGCACGAGCAGCGGGGCTGCCTTTGCCAATCCGGACAATGGTGGCATTCCCGAGGCGAACCGTCACCCGCTGGCCTTCCCGACTGCGATAGGATTTGGAGCCAAGGCCAGCGTGCGCAGCCAGAATGCAGTGGTCTATCGGATCAATAGCCTTGCCGACACGGCAAACCCGAATGACGGCTTGATCACCCTGCGTGAGTGCGCCCTCGCGCTGCAGGTGACATCGCCCTATGCAATCCCCGCAGGCCGTCCGCGCTATTGCGTATTCGACGTAAGCGGGCAGATTGTGGTGCAGTCAGAGATGCGCATTACAGTGGATGGCCTCTACATTGCGGGCCAGACCTCTCCCGGCGGTATCGAGGTCGTGCGCGGCACAGGACTCGTTGACGCGCCACTGTTCTACACGCGGCGTCAGAGCAACACCATCGTGCGGCATATCCGGTTCCGCTATGGCAACCACACTGATGCGCCAAGCAGCAATGGCGATTCCGTTCGTATTGGGGAAAGCAATCGGCAGATCCTCGATCATGTCACTGCCATGTTCGGAACCGACGAAAGCCTCGACGCGGTATGCAGCGATTGCACCGTGCAGTTCTCCATGATCGGGCCAAACTTGTGTCGCAACGCGGGCCACGATCCGGGCGCCTACCATTGCAAGACGTTCTTCATGAAGCCTGCCAACCGGGTGACCGTGGCCTACAACTTGTCGCAGCACGGCGACGAGCGCGGGGCCAACATTGCGGGAGGCACGCCTCAGGCAGCTACAGGCTCGACTGGCCAGATCGACTACATCGGCAATACGGTCTACAACTTCATCAGTGAGCCAGGGCTGATTTCCAACCAGTTCGGCAGCGTCTACCTCAATTGGGTGAATAACAGTCACATGGAAGGCGTGCTCTCGCAGGACCGACCAGAATCCTTTTTCCCCGCGATTTTTAACAGAGCGACCAACGCGTCCTTTGGGTTCTCGATTTACCGGGCGGGCAACGAAAGTCGCCGTGGCTTCGGGCCCTATCCAGGCACGACGATCGGCTCCAACGTGTTCGTCAACAACTGGACTTACGCGCCTGGCATCTCCGAGAACTACCTTCGTCCGTGGATGCTGACCGACGCGCGCACAGCGCAGCGCACGGTGCTTGCGCAGGCTGGGGCGATCCTCTGCCGTTCGGGCAATTGCCGCGACAATGTGGACGCGCTGTACATCGACGATCTGCAAACCTGCGATCGTGCGCCCTACCTGTTTCAGGGCGGCTTCACGAGCGGCAACCCGGCTGACTATGGTGGCTTTGCCCGGATAACGCCGCGTTTCGACCCACTGCCAGACCGCGACAATGATGGCATGCCCGATGCGTGGGAAAACCAGTTTAACAACACCGATTCCAATCGCTCGGATGCCAACAATGACGCCGATGGCGATGGCTATCCGAATATTGAAGAGTATCTGAGCATGCTGGCCGCCGATCACATTCGCTACGCCTCTTCCGCGTTCTTCAATACCACAACACCGCTGCCGGCAGCAAATTGCGGCCGGTAACGGGTGCGGTCTTGGAAGAGCGTAGAAGCACGACCCGGCATATTGCTAACATGACTGATCTGCAGGGCGGCGATGGCGACGGATACAAGAGATCCAGGAGTGCCTGAACTCGATCATCTAAGACTATGTTTTTTATTTCAGCATCCCCGGATCGGGCACGTACCAATTCCCTGTTCGAAACTGCGGAGGCAATAAGTGCCCATAAGGAACAGAGGTTTGCTCGATTCACCCTTTTGAGCAGCAAATCGGGCACGATGTTGTTACCGGATGAGCCAGCTCTAAGGCCCATCCACCACATGCCGCGTGGCACTATACCAAAGATAGCTTGAGCATTGCGCTCTATTGGCCGACTGTCTTGATCTGAGCGTTGGCCGGTTCCGGGCTAACCATCTGTATCACATCTGCGTTTGTGATACGCAGATGCCAAATGGGTATGGCGGAACTGGAGCAAAACAGGTCTGGCCAGATGAAGACCGAGCAAAGAACTACAGTTTGCATCGCTTTTGCAGGTGACCGCCTTGGCGGCAGTCACGTCTCGGTAAGGGGCCTGCTCGATGCGCTTCCCGAAAGGCTTTACCGCGTCATCGTGATCCTCGAGGTCATAGACGGCAGGATTGCCGAATTTTTCAGCGAATACGAACAGATAGAAGATCCTTGCGCGCTCGAAGATCCGTTTGAGGTCGGCAGCAGCTTCGGCATCGGCAGCGCGCTTCGCACCCTGCCTCGGATTTTAGGCCGGGCGCGGCTGCTCAAGGATCTGTGCGTCGACATCGTTCACACCAATGACGGCCGAAGCCATGCCAGCTGGGCGCTGGCTGCCAAGCTCGCGGGTTCGCGGATTGTCTGGCACCACCGCGGCGATCCGGATGCACGCGGCACCAGCCTCGTCGCGCCATTTCTGGCCGACCAGATAGTCGCTGTGTCCGAATACGCGCTCCCCCGCCGCCGCTGGGGAAAGCTGCGCAAGGCACGGGTCATCCATAGCCCGTTCAACGTCGAGGTGTCAGTCGATCGCGCAGCAATGCGGCAGCGGCTGGTGGCCGAACTCGGCTGTCCGGACGATGCGATTATCTGCGGCTATTTCGGACAGTATATCGTGCGCAAGCGGCCCGTCGCCTTCATCGACGCGGTTGCGCAGCTTGAGCGGATTTCCAAACGGCCTGTGGTGGGCGTGATGTTCGGCGAACCCGAGGACGACACGCTCTATGCAAAAATGCAGGAACGATTGAACGGGGCTTTGAAACCGCCAGTCAAACTGATGGGCTATCGCGAGCCGGGCCACGAATGGATCGCCGCGTGCGACGCGCTGTTGGTCACCGCTCTCAATGAACCGCTCGGCCGTACGCTGGTTGAAGCCATGCTGGTCGGAACTCCGGTGATCGCCACTCAATCGGGCGGCAATGCTGAAGCGCTCGCCCCGGATTGCGGCGTCCTTGTCCCGCCCGACGATCCGCACGCGATGGCGGCGGCGGCGCTCGATCTGCTCGAGGCTCCCGATCGCTGCAAAGCGTTGACCCGCCGCGCCCGAAGCATGGCCGAGGGGCGCTTTACCAGAGAACACCATGTCCAGCAGGTGAGGGAAGTCTACCGCGAGCTGGCAAATATGCCGCGCCGTCCCGGAATCCTGCTCGATACCGGCAGCGGAACTTCGTCCTTTCAGCGCTCTGCACCTTGAGGCCACAGCGCCAAACGTTCAGAGGCAAACCAATGCTTGCCAGAATCGAGGAACTAGATGGCGCGCTCCAATGTCCGAAAACTTCCAAACCGATCCGATTCGTCGAAGGGCGTGTAATTCTGAGGGAGGCAGGGGGCGACGGCCAGGCGTGCGATTATCCGGTCACGGGCAACAAGCCAGTGCTGATCGATTTCGAGAACTCGGTGGTCAATCGAAATGATGTGGTCGAAACCAGCGCCACGAGCTTGATTGAGCGGCCAAGCTATACTTTCGTCAGAAAGTTCATCAAGTCGCTGCTTTCTCCCGAAAAGATGTCGACGAAGCGTAACATCGCCATCTTCATCGACAAGCTGAAGGGCGCTGCTAAAAGGCCCACGGTGCTGGTAGTCGGCGGCGGGAGCGTGGGGCAAGGCATGTCCGCGCTCTACGACGATCCCGATGTGGCGGTGACCGCCTTCGACATTTATGCCGCACCGCATGTGCAGTTCGTGGCTGATGCGCATGACATTCCGATCATCGACGGGCATTTTGACGGGGCGGTGATTCAGGCGGTGCTCGAACACGTGCTGGAACCACAGCGCGTCGCCGACGAAATCTGGCGCGTGCTCAAACCCTGCGGCCTCGTTTACGCCGAAACGCCCTTCATGCAGCAGGTTCATGAAGGCGCTTACGATTTTACGCGCTTAACCGAGAGCGGGCACCGCCACCTGTTCCGCCGGTTCGCGCGGATCGATTCGGGTGCGTCCGGCGGACCAGGACGCCAACTGATGTGGTCGGTCGACTATTTCGCGCGCAGCGTCTTTCGCTCACGCATAGCGGGCAAAATCGCCAAGCTGGCCTTCTTCTGGGCACGGTATTTCGACGATGTCATTCCTGAAAGCTACGCCATCGATGGTGCGAGCGGGGTCTTTTTCCTCGGCACCAAATCTAACGAGGTGATGACGCCCAAAATGATCATCGAGGCCTATCGCGGGGCGCAATAAGGCGCGCTCGTTATGCTCAGCCCCGCCGCATCCGCTCAAGGCAGGTGGCGTGCAATTCCTCGTACCGGCCAGCGATCTTCGCCAAGGCATAGTCGTGCACGATCCGCTCGCGTCCGGCGCTGCCCATGGCTGCGCGTTCCAACATCGACCGCGCTGCCATGGCGATGAGAGCTTCGGTCATTGCTCCGGTGTCGTTTGGGGGAACGATCAGTCCGTTCTCGCCGACGATCCTCGCACTGTCGCCGACATCGGTGGCAACCACCGGGACGCCGCAGGCGAGCGCCTCGCCGATGACATTGGGAAATGCCTCGCCCCAAGCCGACGGAACGGCGAGCACGTCGATACCCGGTAGCCAGTCTGCGACATCGAAGCGGGCGCCGCTTGTGGTCACGCGATTGGTGGGGAGCCTGTTTTCAATCAGCCGCTTGAGCTCGGCCGGCGGCTCCGCAAGACCGTGCCCCACGAGTACGAGGTGAATGTCACAGCCGCGTTCGCGCGCGGCCGAAACCGCCTCCACCAGCCGCGCCTGATCCTTCATCGGGTGCAGGCGAGCGATGCAGGCAACGCGCACGCTACCTTCGGCAAACCCGAACAGCGCGCTCGCAGCATCTCGCGCGGCGGGATTGGGCGTGAAGCGCGCGGTGTCGAATCCATTGGGAATGACCGCGCCGCGCTCCGCTGAATAGCCGATTGCCTCGTGTTGGCAGCGCGAGGAATGCGCGTTGTAGACGATCGCCTCCGGCCCCCGTGAAATGCGGGCGCTCAGATTTAGCAATATTCGGGTCTGTCGGCTTTCGGTGGCAAGGTCAGTGATCGAATGGCGGATGTTCCACACCAGCGGCACCCTGCGCCGCTGTCGATAGCGGGCGAAGCTGGTGGCGAGATTGCCGTGGTACATCCAGCCGTGGATGAGATCGGGGGCGATCGCTTCGACCAGCCGCGGTAATCGCACCATCGCGCCCGGCCCGACAATCCCCTTTCGCATGCCGAGAGAGTGGACCGCGACCCCCTTTGCCCTGATCCGATCGGCAATGGGGCCGGGTGGCAACAGCGAGAGGACTTCGGGTTCGTCCGCTCCACCCTGCTCGATCAGCTTGGCGAGCATGTTCTCCGCCCCGCCAACATTGAGTCCAGTAATAACGTGCAGGACCTTCATCCCGCAGCAAATCCCTTGATCGAGTGCCTCACGGACCAGATTCCGCTTCTCGCGTTCCAATGATTTCGAGATGCCGCTGTTCGAGCCATTCATCGAGGTTAGCGAGATTATCGCCGTCAGCATCTTCCCAGGAATCGGGAAATTCCGGCTTCGAGCCGTGCGAGACTTCCCACGCGTCCGGCATGCCGTCCCGGTCGGTATCCGTGGCAGCACGAACGAGCGCAACGGCCGGTATTGTCCCCGGTGCCCGCACGAGTCCGCCCTTGCGGCTACGCACATCGTTAATCACCTGACGGTCAAGCACGTCGCGCGGAAAGGCTCCGGCAGAGCCAAGCACGCGATCATAGGCGGCTTGCGATGAGACCGGCGATACGGTTGGCGAACAGTCCGGCTGTGAAAGTGCGATCTCCGCCAGTGCGGCGTCCTGCTGCCTGAAGCTCCCGAGGAATGCATTATCGGCAAGGTACACACGCGCCGCGCCAGTGCTGGAAATGCGCTGTCGGGCAATTCCCACCGCGTTGGCTTTGGTATCTGGCCCGGCGACAAAACTGTTTCCGATGATCGCAACGGGCGTGCCCCCATAGGACTCCCAGACCTCGGCGAACTCCGATTCGGCGTTGTAGAACACGTTGTTGATGACCTCGACGCATGACCCAGGAGGGAAATTGATGTCGGGATTGCGGTCTCCGTTGTGCGCGCACAGGTTGCCGAGGAAGCTCAGGTGCTGTGCTGGTCCGGGGTCGGAGGCAAGCAATGCGCACTTGTCGTGAGGGGGAATGCCCCAGGAAAAGATCGAATTGCTGATGGTAATGAAGTTGTTGTTGGCAAACCCGTTCACAAGTTCGTCGCGCGCCCAGCTGGCGCTGACATGATCAACAATTACGTGCGAGCTGTTTTCGATGGTGATCGAATCCTCGCTGGCGCGGCGATCGCCGATGCGATCGTTGCGGATGCGAATGTGCCGTACGATAACGTCGTTTGTATCCTTGATTATCAACGGAGTGCGGCCCACTTCGCCGCCGCCATGCGCCAGAGTTATCCCTTCGCCCGGAGCGGACTGGCCGGCGATCGTAATGAAGGGGTGGCGGATGCGCGGAGGCGGACCGGTGAAGCGGATCACGCCAGCCACACGGAACACACAAATCCGCGGGCCCATCGCCTCGATGCATTCGCGCAAGGTACCGGGGCCCGAATCCGCCAGCGTGATGACCTGCATGATCCTGCCGCCACGCCCGCCCTTGCTCCGTGCTCCATATCCTTCGGCGCCGGGGAACGCCGGGTCGTTCGGGGCCTGCCAGATTTCTGCGTCTCCTTCAGCCTGCGTCCCGCTCTCCGCCGGACCAGCACAGGCCACAACGTTGGCGGCCAGCGCCAGCCACAATGCCTTCAGGGGAAGAGTCCATTCATGTCGCATGATAATCACAAAAGCCGTTGGCCTGCACTGTCACAACTGGCGAGTTTCGCAAAAGAAGATGCATTCAGCATTTCTCCCTGTCCACCGCCCAGTGGGGTTATCGCTGCAACAAAGCTGCGCGCCTGCCCGATGACGCTCCCTCATAGGGAGTAGTCACATCCTCATAATCGCCAGCGATGGATCGCCTTAGGGGCCGCCGATAGCCAAACCCGTCTTTGGCCAGTGCCCGCAAATGCAGTATAAATCTGTGTGATGAGCACTTTTCTTGATGATCCACGCTCCAATTTGTCCGCCTTTCATGGCGGGGCACGGCCCTATGTGAAGACGTCGGGGCCGACGCTTGCGCTTCCCAAAGTGCTGACCTTCTTTCTCATGATCGGGGTCTTTACAGTCTCCTGGCACATCGCCCGACCGGGCGATATCAACTTCACAGTTTCGGACGCAGCCTTTCTCGTCGTGCTTATCGGCTTGGTAAGCACATCAAGGCTGAACCTGGCTCCGATGGCCGCACTGTCACCGGCTTGGCTCTTCTCGCTGATTTTCATGCTGGGTGCCCTTTTCGTCAGCACGCTGATAAACGGCGAGATTACGCGGTGGCTCATCGTCTCCGTGCAGTACAGCTTTGCTTTTCTACTGCTGCCGATCATGTTCGCCAGTTTCGACCACAAGACGCTTCAACGCTGCGTGGTCTACTATATTCTCGGCGTCACCTTCTCTCAGGCAGTCGGCAACATTGCCAATATCTTCTTCGATTATAGCGATACCGCACCCTATCTCGGTAACAATTTCATCACCGGCATGGGGCGGATTGGAGCCTTTTCCGGCAACGCGAACAACAACAGCGCGATGTCAGGTTTTGCTCTGGTCTTCCTGTTCTACGTGGTTGACCGCAGGCTCATGAATCCACTTCTGAGCTTTGTCTGCGCAGGGTTCCTGCTGTGGGGACTGATTTCTTCGGCCAGCTTTGGTGGTTTCGTGATCTGTCTTTCCGCCTGTGCCCTGGTCATGCTCATTCGCTGGCCACAAAGGGCGATCTTCGCGGTGCTGGGCATCGTCGCCCTCGTCACCTTCTACGTTTCGAGCGACCTGCCGCTCCCCGCCGTCTTCGAACAGCGCGTGCTCGGGGCTCTGTCCGGTGGCGGCCTTGAGGAGGCGGGCACATTTACCGGTCGCATGGAATTGGCAAAGGAGGCATGGCGCATCGCTGGCGACACGCTCTTCATCGGCTTGGGTGCAGACAGCTTCCGGGTGGTCAGCATGTACCAGGCGCCGGTGCATGTCTTCCCGCTGCTGCTACTCACCGAGGGCGGCCTGCCGGCACTGATCGGATTCCTCGCCTTGCTCGGGCTGATGTGGTTCCAGGCATTGACCGGAGTTTCAACCGATCCGCGACGCGGGATCATCTGCGTGGGCGTGCTCCTGATCTTCACGCTGTTCACCCTGACGGTGCCACATATGTATGCACGGCTGTGGCTGGCACCGGTGTTTCTCGCCTTGCTGACCTGCCTCAGGGCAGAAGCTCCTGGGCCGGGTTCTGTCCCGCACGACACCTCCCAAGGATATGCTGGTCCGTACGCGGGGCGAAGAAGGTATCGATAACATAATCGCCAGGCCCCCGCAGCAGCAGCACAATGCCGCCATGAACCATAGACATTCACACGATCGCGACTGTGCAAAAATGGTCGAGACATTCGCGCTGCATTCTCCAATCTCTGGCGCGATGCCGGCTGCGGCTTTGTTCGCCAGCGCATCGGGATCCAGCGGATCGATGCGGCACGTTCAGGTAGTTTGCGAAAGCGCGGCGATTGCCTCGCACAGGCCACGGTCATGCTATCATTCGTGCTACCCTGAAATTGCCAGCGCGCGGCCATCTTGCGATTGGAATGTCTTGCCATGCGGGCCTACTCTTGCGTTCGTGAATTACAATTTCTGTAGAGCTGAAACTTATCAATCGATTGCCGCTGCGGGTATGCCCCGATGAGCGAAGGCACACCCGCGCCTTATACCCCCGCAAAATCGGTGCTGCGCTCGCGCATCGAAAGCGTGTTGCACCTGATGACGGGCAGTATCGGCAATGCCGTGGTAATGATTGGCAGCATCGCGCTCGCAACGCGAGCGCTCGGCCCCGAGGCCTTCGGGGTTCTCGCAATGACGCTGGCAGTTGGACGCGTATGCGAACGGATCGTGCGCTTCGAATCGTGGCAACCTCTGGTGCGTTATGCCGCGACCGAGGAAGGCGCGAGCGATCCCGAACGAATGTCGCGACTCTATCTGTTCGGCCTGATCCTTGACGTAGTTGGGGCGCTGGTCGCCGCAGTACTGACCGTGATCGCAGGTTTCGTTCTCACATCCTTGTTCGGTTTCCCGCAAGAGATGCTGCCGCTGGTCGCTATCTATGCGATCGCCATCGCGCTTAATTTGCGTGGCATGTCGTCGGCGGTGATGCGCATGGCCGGCATGTTCCGGACAATGGCCTATATCGTTTTCATCGCCGGGTTCCTGCGGCTGTTGCTCGCCGCAGTATTCTACTGGGCCGGAAGCGGTCTGATGACCTTCGTATGGGTGTGGACGATTTCACAGGTCGTCGACGCGCTGCTGTACAACTTTATCGCGTTTCGCCAGCTCTCGCGCCAGGGCACCCCCTCGCCATTGCGCGCGCGCGTGGGCAATCTGATGCAGGACTATCCAGGCTTTCTGGGTTTCGCCTTCACCACCAATGCCTCCAGCGCCCTGCGCACGATCACGCACGAAGCGGACACGCTAATCGTCGGCGCGCTGACCGATAGCTCGTCTGCCGGATTCTACCATATCGCCAAGCGCATGGCGAAGGTCGCCATGCAATGTGGCGAGATGATCCAGATGGTGATCTACCCCGATCTGGCACGAATGTGGGTGGATCAGAAAAAGAAGCAGTTCCGCAAGACCATTGCTAGCGTGCAGGGCCTACTTGCAGTGATCCTGGGAGGTATCTTTATCGTCGCACTCTTGATCGGCGAACCGTTGATATCATTCGCATTCGGAGCCGCGTTCGCCCCCGCCTACGCGATCTTGATGGCACATCTGGTGGCGGTCTTCCTCATCATGCACTCAGCCCCGGCCCGCTCCGCCCTGCTGGCCATGAACCGACCCCGGTATGTGCTGCTGTCCGCGGCGAGTTCGACCGCTGTATTCCTGGCAATCGCACTCAACGCCATCCCGATATACGGTGCGATCGGCGCAAGCTTTGCACATATCGGCTTCGGCTTTCTGAACGCCGTCGTGCTCGATGTTGCGATGTGGAGATCCAGTCGGCAAATTGCTCCAGTGGGCGCCGTGGAACCGTCCTGAGAAGCCTGTCAGATTCTCAACCCGTCATCCAGTGGCGGTGCCACATGCTGAAGCAGATACAGGTCCACAGGTGGAAGCCCCAGTTGCGGCGGCCTGAAAGGTGCTCGGCCCAGCGCGTGCGGACCTCCTTGCTGTCGAAGTAGCCGAGCGTACCCAGCCTCGCGGGGCTCAGGTGATCTTCGGCAAGTTCGCGTAGCGGCCCGCGCAGCCATTCGTTGAGCGGCACGCCGAAGCCGCGCTTTGGCCGGTTGATCATGTGTTCTGGCACACGCCGCGCGAGCAGTTTGCGCAAGGCAATCTTGCCGGTCGCGCCGTCGGGTAGGCGCAGGCTGTCGGGCATGCGCCAGGCAGTCGAGATCAGCTGGTAGTCGAGCAGGGGAGAGCGCACTTCGAGACCGGTCGCCATTGATGTCCGGTCGACCTTCACGAGGACATCGTCCGGCAGATAGCAGACCGCATCGAGAAACATCATCTGTTCGAGTTGGCCAAGACCTGCGGGAATGTCTGCCGTGGTGAAGGGAGTGGGCGACGATCCGCCCAGCCCGGTCCACTGCGAATTGAAATGCTCGTAGCGATGACGGAAGTCGGTTTTTCCAATGATTTCTAGGACTTTTTCCGCTCGATCACCGCTTACCTCTTCGGCGCTGCTTCGAGGTTTGAGTATGCTGGCTGCCTTGGCACCCGCGTCGAGCAGCCAGAAGGGCGTGGCGCTAGCGGCGCGCCGCAATCCGTCGGGCATCCGCTGCGCCAACCGCTCCATCGTCAGCATGCGCGGATAGCGTTTGTAGCCGCCGAAAAACTCGTCCCCCCCGTCGCCCGAGATGGCAACGGTCACTTCGGACCGGATCAGGCGGGAAATAAGCAGCGAGGGAATTTGCGAAGGATCGGCGAAGGGCTCGTCGAATATCTGCTGCATCTCGCCAATGGAATCGAGCGCCGCGCGGGGATCGAGCGCAAGCTCGGTATGCTGTGATCCGATATGTGCGGCAAGCTCGGCCGCATCCGCTGACTCGTCAAACTCGCTTTCCGCAAAGCCTACCGTATAGGTCTTGGCATCACCGATAAGTTGTTCCTGCATCAGCGCGCACACGAGACTTGAATCCACCCCACCTGAGAGGAAGGCACCGACCGGCACGTCTGATGCCAGCCGCTGCTCGACCGCTAGTTGCAGCCGCTCTTCGAGGGCATTGAGTGCCTCGGTCTCGTCCGTGAAGCGCGATTCCAGCCCCTCCTGCGCGGCCGAATACATGCTCCAGTATGTGCGGGTCTGCGCGCCGATCGTTTCAAAGTCCGGCATCTTGCCCTCGAGCGGGAGGACAAGGTAACTCGCTGGTGGCAGCTTGCCGACGTTCCGGTAGATCGAGAGCGGCGCGGGGATATAGCCCAGCTGCGCATAAAGTGCCGCGGCCTGCCGGTCGATCTCTAGCTGTGCGAATTGCGGATGACAGCGGAGCGACTTCAGTTCCGATCCGAAGGCAAGCGAGCCGCCAACAATGCCGATGTAAAGCGGCTTCTTCCCCAGCCGATCGCGCGCAAAGGCAACCTTTTTCTCTTTCCGGTCGAACAGCGCCAGCGCGAACATGCCGTTGGCCCGCTCGAGCGTGGCGGCGAGCCCAAAACGCTCGATCGCCTCGAGCAGCACTTCGGTATCCGACGTCCCGCGAAAGGTCGCACCCAGCGCGACGAGCTCGGCACGCATGGTCTGGAAATTGTAGATCTCGCCATTGAAGACAATGACATAACGACCGGATGCCGATTCCATCGGCTGCGCGCCAGTTTCCGACAGGTCGATGATCGAGAGGCGCCGATGGCCTAACCCAACCCGGCCTTCTGCCTCCAGGGTCGATCCGCACGCATCGGGTCCACGGTGAAACAGCGCATCGCGCATCTCGTCCAGCAAGCGCGCAGGATTGATCTGCAACTTGCCGGAAAAATCTACGAAGCCCGCAATTCCACACATGCTGGCAAGCTTAGCTGTGGCGCCGCACTATGCGAGGGCAAATAAGGGTATTTCATTGGACCTAAAGTTGGACCACCGGAGCGCCGCACTAGCCCGAACCACTCGCTGCCCGGTCACTCGCAGTAACCATGCATATCTCCGGCACGCCTGAAGCCCGAGAACCGTTGAGCGTTCAACCGAAATCTGAGCTCACAAAAACCCTGTCGGCGTCCAACCTGAACATTATTGTGGAAACTGCCAAAGCGCTGGAACATCTCGGTTTTTGGGGAGCCGTGCGTCCAGCGTCTTCCAAGATATCGTCGCCGAGTATAATCTAATTCGCCGCCATGTTGCTGACAGCTAAATAACTTTTATGATGCTCGTGGTGTTGCAAGACGATCCAATGCACGGCCCACAGTTGCTGCGGGAGCTTAATCTTCCAGATCGCGTATAGCTTGCCGCACTATGGATGTGGTTTGCATCTTCTCCAAGCAATCCCTTATTTGCTGCGATTCCCGTGAATAATTCAAGGCCATCTTGTCAATCTGTCCGATCATTCGATCAACATTTGGCTCCCTGATATCGAACACGTAATCTTGCTGTTGGAAATGTGTCGCCAGGTCAGTATATTTGCTGGCCCATCCAAGTATGATTGCGGGAACGCCGCTTCTGTATGCAAAAACTACGGAGTGGTAACGTGACGCGACTACGTATTTGAATCGCCCAATTATATCTATTAACTCCGGACTTGAATACTCTCCGGTAATCACGCTCACCTTCTCCCTGCTTTTGGTTTTGCTGAGAACGTTTTCCACCAGATGTATATCGGCGGTGGATGTGTTCAGGATATAGACCTTCTCGCCATCGTCGATCAGCTTATCCAGCAATTTTGCATACAGGTTAAGGACCGCATCGGCATCGCCGATCCGGAACACGTTCTCATTTATGATGAAGCCAACAGAACCTGGTGAGGGGTAGTCTATCTCTGCTGCATTGTAAGACGTATGAATGTCGGAGGCTTTAGGAAAGATTTTCTCCCTGATAACCATGTCTGCCGACAATTCGACATTGTCCAGACCCAGGGACTTCAAGCACTCAAATCCCTCTCTCTCGCGCGCGTATATCTTCGTGCAATAACTCAATTCTTCTTTGACTTCTTTGAGGAAGTCCGCATCGTCTTCCTCGCCCCAGTCAAATGGGCCAAAGCTTTGCGGCATCAATATTATCTTCTTGTTGTAACGCTTGGCTATTCTTATCGTTTGCAGCAGCATCCTCCCGCCACCCTTGCCCCAACCGGAGCCGAGCGTGTAGCCGCTCGCATCGAGAATCGCATCAGCACCGCTCAAGGCAGTTTCCATCTCGGCAATCTTGCCATTCCACTTGTCGGTTTTCCTCCACAGACCCGCCAAGAACGTCAACAGCGGGGCCAATAGTGGAACGTTATTCAGCCGGTATTTGAAGATGAGGCGAGTGTAGTCGTCGTACGGCAGTAGCTTGAAAGAGTATTGCTCAATTGAGTCATATTTGTTCGAAAATCCAATCACCTCGCAATCCTCATAAATGGCTTTTAATCCATAGTATAAGGAGAGAAACATAGCTTGAGAGCCTTTGTTTCTCATTTGGATGCCGGTTATTATGAATTTTCTCATGTTAATTAATGGCCCTGTTGATAAATGCGTCGCCTCGGTGTGGGAGTCCGCTCGCCCGCGAACATCGCCTCAAAGATGTCTGTGCTGTCGCGCTCGGCGCGTTTCCTCGCTCCTCATTCATGGCCATAATACGAAACTTCTCACCAATGGTGTTCACCTTCATCGGAGGAATATTAATACCGTTCGCTCCGTTGGCAAAAAATGACGATGAGCCTCAACGCCAGTTGAGAGTCGTTGTGTCGAAGCCATAGAGGCCGATGCAGTTTTGCAGCATCGATCAATAGTGATGGCTCCGACACCCACGGAGTTACCAGCCGATGTGCCGGGGCGCAGTTGGAAAAAGCGATTAGCCCTTTATTGACTTTCTTGCCGAAAAATCGAGCTTGCCGGGAAATGCCGGCGTCCGGGCCCGGACTGGCAAAGGCCCTGAACCCGCAAACGAGATGCGTCACTCGTCACTTGGTCCGACCCACCTGCCCGTACCAATGGTGCAGCGACTGACCACTTATCTGCTCCAGTGCCTCGATAGAGGGAGCGTAATATTCGTTTAAGCGCTTTCGAATGTCGTCTGTCAGCTGCGGATATTCGGTCTTGCGTGCTATCAACCCCCGGGCATTTTCGAACGCAGGGGTGCCTCGCAGTGGTCGTACAATCGGCTTCATCCACGCCAGGCGCTTGCGCAATCCGGCGGGGACGAGCGGTGCCGCTTTGTCCTTTACTTTCTCTCGCCCCTCTGGAGCGATATGGCGCGGCGGCAAGCCCAAGTGAGCACGGACCCGCGACATCTGCTTTTCCGGGTCGTCCGACACACCCTCGAAAAACAGAATCAGAAGCCTCTCGCGGCCAAAGAGGTCGATATATGCCTGGAGGTGTGACGCGAAATTTCCCGAACCCAGGATTTGCATATTCTCTCCCGTCGAGGGATCGAGGCAGGACTCCACATCTGGGCCTACCTCGCCACGCCTGAACAGCATGCAATAACTGGAATAGGCGCGCTCGACGGGGTTGCGCAGTTGCGCAATCAATTTCACTTGAGGCAGGTCACGGTGGAGGCGGCCCGCTGCTTCAGGCTCATAGAGATAAGAATTGGATTTCTCGCCAACGGTTCTGCCCAGCCCCTCCTCGCTGAACTGTGACAAATACCAGTCTTGGCCTCGGCTGTATTTCCTGGAGAAATAGTGAAGCTCCGGGTCAGGCATGTAAACGGCCAGATCCGACTGCAGCTGTGTCTGGAGCCAGGTCGTCGCCGACTTCGCGGCACCAATAATGATGAAATCGATGTCATGGAGCTGCATTGGCTATTGGCACCTCTGGCTGATGGGTTGGAACAGGGAGCGATATAAATCGATCAACCCGCACAAATGGGGGTCCAACTCTGTAAGTGACGGAGGCTTTGGCAAGCGCGTCGATGTAAACTTGTTGCAGTGATACAGTGCTTTAAATCATCCGATGTATGGGCCCGACAATAGTCCGAATTTTGTCTGCCCGAATGTTATCGGAGGCCATAAGAATTCGTTTTCCCGTTGGCGGCGTCTTTCAGATTTCTTCGTTATAGTCTGAGCTATTGAAGCTATGTGGTGGCAAAGCTTCAGTCAAGATGGACCCGTCGAGCGAGGCACCGCCAGAAGATCTACTGGCACCCCATAGGTTCCGTCAAAGGAAACTAAGTTACTCGCTCTGCTGGCTGGGTTCAGTGGCCCAGCCTTTTGACTCAAGTCATTGAACAGGTGAGGAAAGATCAGGCGATTTGACACTCGCCAGCACTGGAATGACGACACCGGTCGGATGGTGGCGGTCGCCCATCCACCCCTACGCAGTAACCACTATGATTTCGCACCTCTCATTGCGGATGCACAGATAT